>ONKG01000186.1 GCA_900318375.1 uncultured Lachnospiraceae bacterium | reverse complement strand
CCGATCAGGACCGCGCCATCCAGCATCTCGTCCTTGTACTTCTCATTCCAATACAGAATATCCGAATTCTGCGTCACGCCATACCCGAAGAATACATCCACAGCGATTGTCTGCCCAATGGACGGGATCGTAATCCTGTTATTCCCATCCTGTTTAACAATACCGCCGCCGGTTTCTTTCAAAAACTCTCTATAGTTTCCGGGAAGCGTTACACCAAGAGCTGACTCAAGTTTGCAGATCGCATCTTCTGATAAAGGGCCAAAACACTGAATATTCATAGCTGTTATTCTCCTCTGTAGACTAATACTAGCGATTTACTACAGCTATCGCGTTTTGCAGTTATTCTGCGACAAATTTATACCCTATTTCATTCGCATACTTTTCCCAAACAGATCCTGCCGGTGCGTAAATCGTTGTGTCTTCTGTGAGAAATACTGCATAGCTGAGATCATCTGCCGACATTTCTACAGAAGCCGGGACATGCAATTCCTTTAGGCCGGAATTCAAGAAAATTCCTGTTTCGTCGATTTTCTTAAGACCATCCGGAAACATAAGACTTTTGATTCCGGAACACTCATAGAAAGCTTTCGCATGAATGATTTCTATAATACTGTTAATCTCCACTTCCTCAATAGAAACAGATCCTCTGAACGCATTCGGTCCTATACTGTTTATTGTCGAAGGAAGAATAACCTTTTTTACATTCTCTTCATTGAGGAACAGACTGTCTATCTCTGTTACTGTTTTACCATCCACTGTGGAAGGGACTTCCATCACTTCCGGTATTTGGTCTGTTTCATAGCCATAAAGTGAAATCGTCCCATCTTCAAGCACTGTATAATCCCACTTAATGCTATCTGACTCAGCCTTTTCGTCCGGCGTCTCTGTCGTTTCGCTTACTACAGATTCTACAGCAGGCTCTGTCTTTGCTTCCGTGTTCTCTTTAGACTCCGCTGCAGGAGATTCTACTGATGACGCTTCAGGTTGCGCAGGTGTTTTCTCCGTTTTCTTCCCGCAGGCGACCATCGTTAACATAACTGCAATCAAGAATACTACAATACTTTTTTTCATCATTTTATTTCTCCTTATACATAAAGAAAATACAACAGGATCCCAAGAACAGCGATGCCTGCTCCCGTAATAAGAAACACATGTCCCAGAACGGCATTGTCAACCGGAGCATTAACGTAACTTTTCCCCGGATCATCGGGATCGTAGTAAACCTCCATCTCAGACCCGACAGGCCATAGCGTCTGTGCGAGCTGACGCATATTCGACAGGATTCCCGTCCTGACATGCAGATATCCCTTTTCGTCTTCCCATGCCTCAGGTTCATCCAGCCTTGTGCTATGTACTTTTTTAATCCCAGCAAATCTTTTTTTGCATGTATATTTTGCCCCGCCGACTTCGTATTCGATTACGGGGGCCATCCTCCCGTCACCCATAAATGAGTGCCGGACCACTTTCCCGACCGTTTTCGATGTGCATCGGCTGTTTTTTTTGTCCGTGAATACCTTGATCAGTATGCCGGCGATGAACAGTACCGCTCCCAGTCCTCCTACGAGCGCAAGTTCCAATAATGCGATCTGTTGTTGTGTCATTTTCCCCTCCTGCCAAAGCAGTGCTTATCTCAGCAAAGCTTCACATTTTATAGATTAACCTCCCAATCCCCCAAGACTGCAGGATTTCGTCATGAAGCTCTTTCCTCTTCTTTTCTTCCTCCATGCCGAATTCCAAATCACAACAAAGAAGAGACAGCATATAGATCACACCGTTTCTGAAGAACAGGCCGGCCATAAAGGTATGCCCTTGAAGCATGAACTTCTCCTCCAGCCAGAATGCTCTTTCCGGATTCTGGCCTTTATAATACCTGGTGGATCGAAACTGGTCGAATGTATACCCCGAAGTGATCACCAGATCATCCGATAATGAAATAATGCCTTTACTGATATTATTCATCGCATCTCCTGCTTTCTTAATATTCCTTCAGGTTAACATCTCCCTCTTATCGAAATGACTTGAGGATGTAATCGCACGCCTCTTCCTCGCTGTCAAAAAACAGCTCAGTCGTCCGAACTCCCC
>ONKG01000006.1 GCA_900318375.1 uncultured Lachnospiraceae bacterium | reverse complement strand
TCTTCTGGAAGGCAAGACCATCGCAATCGTCGGTTACGGCAGCCAGGGCCACGCTCATGCGCTGAACCTCAAAGAGTCCGGATGCAACGTCATCATCGGCCTGTATGAGGGTTCCAAGTCCAAGGCCAAGGCTGAGGCACAGGGCCTGACCGTTTACAATACTGCAGAAGCTGCAAAGATGGCAGACATCATCATGATCCTGATCAATGACGAGAAGCAGGCAGCCATGTACAAAAAGGACATCGAGCCCAACCTTGAGGCAGGCAATATGCTGATGTTCGCGCACGGCTTCAACATTCACTTCGGTCTGATCAATCCCCCCGCGGATGTTGATGTCACCATGATCGCCCCCAAGGCTCCCGGACACACCGTCCGCAGTGAGTACCAGGCAGGCAAGGGCACTCCCGCCCTCGTAGCTGTTCAGCAGGATGCGACCGGTCATGCACTCGATATGGCTCTGGCATATGCAGCAGGCATCGGCGCTGCACGCGCAGGTGTCCTTGAGACAACTTTCCGCACTGAGACCGAGACTGACCTCTTTGGCGAGCAGGCTGTCCTTTGCGGCGGCGTCTGCGCTCTGATGCAGGCCGGCTTCCAGACTCTGGTCGAGGCGGGCTACGATCCCAGAAACGCTTACTTCGAGTGCGTCCATGAGATGAAGCTCATCGTAGACCTGATCTATCAGTCCGGTTTCGCGGGAATGCGTTACTCCATCTCCAATACCGCCGAGTACGGCGATTACATCACCGGCCCCAAGATCGTCACAGACGAGACCAGAAAGGCCATGAAGAAGATCCTTGCAGATATTCAGGACGGCTCCTTCGCCAAGGAATTCCTGCTTGAGATGTCCGACAACGCAGGCCAGCAGGTCCACTTCAGAGCTATGCGCAAGCTTGCTGCAGAGAATCCCGCTGAAGTCATCGGCCACGAGATCCGCAAGATGTACAGCTGGAACAAGGAAGAGGACAAGCTCATCAACAACTGATCCCTTTGAAGGACAGAGCGCGCGGCAATGCGCTGTCTTATGGGCTTCCGCTTTTGAGCCGCCAAAACCTTCCGGCGTAAGCGGCATGCATGAAGGCGCTGCCTTTTAGATATTGATCGAGAACGAAATCCCCCGCACAGACCTAAAAAATCTGTGCGGGGGATATTTTTTTCTTATGATTTTTTTCTTATGATCTTTCCGACCTGCCGCTGGTCAGCGCGGCATCCGCAATGTGATCTCAGGGCGTTTGTGCCGCCTTGTAAACTGCTGCAGGAGATTGTTCACGGGAATAGTATTTCACAGGAATAGTATGGAATAATATAAAGTAGATTGTGTATAGGAAATTGTTCACTGGAGACTGCTGTTTCCCGGCGGAGTACCTTGTGTGAGTTCTTTTTCATACAATTTCACAATTTCCTTTTCATACAATTGTTGCATGAAGACGCTTTTTCAGGTAAACTATTCTGTCAGTATTTAAAAGGAAAGCATTAAAATGGAAAGCTGCCGGCTTCAGGCAGACGATTGGTTATACAGATTATGATTGCATTTTTATCGGGAATCATCGAATATCTGGGTACGGACACGGTCATCATCGATGTCGGAGGTGTCGGATATGAGGTGAAGATTTCAGCGGAGACCGCCGGCGCCCTCTCGGCAGTCGGGACGGGAAACGCAGTAAAGCTCTATACATATACATATCTGAGGGAGGATCAGATCGCGCTCTATGGTTTCCGCTCCCGTGACGACCTGGCCCTGTTCAGGCAGCTGATCACTGTCAGCGGGATAGGTCCCAGGGGAGGCCTGAGTCTTTTGTCCGTATTATCCGCGGATGATCTGCGTTTTGCCATTGTGTCCGGGGACGCAAAGATGATCTCGCGGGCGCCCGGCATCGGCAAAAGGACGGCGGAGAGGCTGATCCTCGACCTGAGGGACAAGATTTCCTCTGCATACGCGCCATCCGGAGAAACACAGTTCGGGGCCGGCGCGGCTGCCGGAGCAGTACTCTCCGGCGGCGAGGGGGCAGGGACTTCGGCGGAAGGAGAATCCACACCCGCTTCAGATGCGGTCGAAGCTCTGATGGCCCTTGGCTATATGCGTGCCGAAGCTGCCCGTGCCGTCAGGAAATGCACGCAGAAGGAAGATACCGGCGCTATCCTTCAGGAAGCTCTGCGGTATCTGTAAAGAGCTGGTCAGCGCCTGGCCGCCGGTGCGGCTGCAGCAGGGGTGGGCGCAAATGAGAGGATCGGACCATTGCAGGCGCGCCTTGGGAACGAAGCAGGCGGGTCTTGAATCATACATGTTTGTGAACAGGAGAACATGGCCACAGGTATGGACAAAAGAGTAATTGAAACCAGATTTACATCCGAGGATTCCAGGATCGAGAATTCTCTCCGGCCAAGGAGCCTTTCAGAGTATATCGGGCAGGAGAGGATCAAGGAAAACCTGAAAATTTCCATCCAGGCGGCAAAGCAGAGGGGGGAATCCCTCGATCATATACTGTTTTACGGACCTCCCGGACTCGGAAAGACGACGATCGCGGGTATTATAGCAAATGAGATGGGTGTGAAGATGCGCGTGACCTCGGGCCCTGCGATCGAGAAGCCGGGTGAGATGGCTTCGGTCCTCAATGGACTCGGAGAGGGTGACATCCTGTTTGTTGATGAGATCCACCGTCTCAACAAACAGGTGGAAGAGGTCCTCTATCCCGCCATGGAGGATTTCGCCATCGATATCCTGATCGGAAAGGGGTCGGATGCCAAATCGATCCGGCTCAATCTCCCCAGGTTTACTCTGGTGGGAGCGACCACAAGGGCCGGCCTTCTGTCGGCGCCGCTCAGGGACCGTTTCGGGGAGATCCATAGGCTGGAATTCTACACGCCGGAGGAGCTTTCCGCCATAATCGAAAATTCTGCCGCAAAACTCAATGTCGCCATTGCCGGAGAGGGAGCCTATGAGCTTGCCCGCAGGAGCCGCGGCACGCCGCGTCTGGCAAACCGGATCCTCAAGAGAGTCCGTGACTTTGCCCAGGTGCGCTATGACGGCGTGATCACCGGGGAGGTGGCGAACATCGCCCTTGACCTCATGGAAGTGGACAAGATGGGCCTTGACAGGGCGGACCGGCGCTTTCTGATGACTCTGATCGAAACATTCGGCGGCGGCCCGGCCGGCATCGATACCCTTGCGGCCTCGATCGGAGAGGATGCAGGTACCATCGAGGACCTTATCGAGCCCTACCTGCTCCAGAACGGCTTTATCAACCGGACGCCCCGCGGACGTATGGCGACTTCCAGAGCCTATGAACATATGGGCTTTGCCGCACCGGCGGATCGGGATTAAGTCCCGGGTGAAAGGCTTTTTTACACAGACAAGTGAAAGGCTTTTTACAGAGACAATGAAAACGTTTTTACATAAATTTTTACATAAATAAGTGAAAAGCCTGTTTACAGAGACAAGTGACAGGCCTTTTACATAAGACAAAAGGCCTCTCAGAGTTCCCGTAAAGGGGTCTCTCAAAGACGCACAGACTACAGTCCCACGGAACATCCGAAAAAGGCGGCTTTTTATGACAACAGCTCTCCGGAGCTCCCGTAAACAGATTATAAAAGACAGGAGAAAGTGATATGGCTTCCAAGAACGCGACGAAAGTCACCATCGGCGGTAAAACCTATACACTGAGCGGAAATGAGAGTGAAGAGTATCTGCAGGAGGTGGCATCGTATCTGAACGGTAAGATCGCCCAGCTGCGCAGTGACGAGGACTATCGGAATGTCCCCTTTGACATGCGCAATGTCCTGCTGCAGCTCAATCTCGCCGACGACTATTTCAAGGCACGCAGCGAAATCCGTCAGATGCAGAAGCTCCTGGAGGAAAGGGAGCAGGATCTGTCCGATCTGAAACATGAACTTGTCGCCACCCAGATGAAACTGGAGGCAGCTTCCCATCGTCAGGAGTGATTTTCATGACATCATACCCGAACCCGCATAAAGTCGAAGTCCTTGCGCCTGCAGGCAGCAGAGACGCATTGATCGGGGCCTTCAGCGCCGGCGCCGACGCTGTCTATCTGGGCGGCGAACGATTCGGCGCCCGGGCTTACGCGGACAATTTTTCCACGGAAGATATCATCCGGTCGATCGGTGAGGCTCATGTCCTGGACAGAAAGGTCTATCTGACAGCAAATGTGCTGACCCGCGAGGATGAGATGCAGGAGCTTGTCTCCTTTGTGAGACAGCTGGATGAGGCAGGGCTGGACGGTGTGATCGTGCAGGATCTGGGTGTCCTGGCGGCCCTTTATGAGGCATGTCCCGGTCTGCCTCTTCACGCAAGCACACAGCTCTCTGTGACAAGCCGGGACGCAGTGAGACTGCTGCGGGATCTGGGCGTGAGCCGTGTCGTGCCCGCGCGTGAGCTCTCTCTCTCAGAGATCGAGACTCTGAGGGCGGAGGACGCGGCCATGTACTCCGAGCCCGTTGAAATCGAGGCCTTTGTCCATGGGGCAATGTGCTACTCCTATTCGGGCAGATGCCTGATGTCCAGTTTTCTGGGAGGCAGGAGCGGAAACAGGGGCCGCTGTGCAGGTACCTGCCGCCTTCCCTACCGGATCCTTGATGAAAAAAGAAAGCCTGCCGGTCCGGATGCCCGCAGGAAAGAAGTGTATCCTCTCTCCATGAAGGACATGTGTGTCCTTTCGATCCTGCCCGAGCTGATCGACGCGGGGATCGACTCTTTTAAGATCGAGGGGCGGATGAAAAAACCGGTCTATGCAGCCGGTGTTACCGCGATTTACCGAAAATACGTCGATCGCTTTTATGCCTGGTCGGAGGCCGGCAGACCGACTCCCTGGAAGGTGGAGAAAGATGACCTGGAGAAACTCAGGAGTCTGTATATACGGACGGACCTGGGAACAGGGTATTACCATACCGCAAACGGCAGAAATCTGGTGACGATCGGAAAACCGGGCTATGCCGGCACTGACGCTGTCCTGGAGGAGGAGATCCGCAGGAAATACCTGGGCAGACTGCCCGCGCGCACCGTCAGGGGGAAAGCCGTTTTCCGGATCGGGGAGCCCGCAAGGCTTTCTGTCATGCTTTCCGGACAATCCGGCCAGGAGGAGGCGGCTGCGGAGGCAGCAGGCGCCGTCGTGCAGACAGCGGCAGGGAGACCTCTGACAAGGGAGGACCTTCTTGCCCGTCTTTCCAGGACCGGTGACACAATGTTTACCTTTTCCGACCTTGAGATCGAGGCGGATGACAATATATTCCTGCCCGTGAGCGCTGTCAACACCCTGCGCCGCCAGGCGCTTTCGCTGCTGCAGGAAGAAATCCTGCGCGCCGCCAGGTCCCGCAGGGTTCAGAAAGCAGAGGCTGCGTCTGCCGTGAAAACGGATCCGGCGCCCCGGGAACCGGCGCACAGCACATCAGAGGACCAGGACAGCGGGAACCGTCAGGAGCTCTGGGCAGTTGTCTCGACAGAAGAGCAGATGGATGCGGCGGCCCGGACCGGCTGTTCCTGTATCCTGATCGACGGCGATTTTGATCCCCCGGCAGGTGTTTTTTCCGCAAAGAAAACACAAAAGGGAAACATCTCGGGTGTACAATTGGAAAAAACAGGTAAAATTGTACCTGAAAAAATACGATATATCTGTGCCCTTCCGCCTGTTTTCCGCGTCAATTACAGAGACAGGATCAGACAGGACATTTTAAGCGCGCCCGAAAAAGGCTATTCAGGGATCTTGGTGAGGACGCTGGAGGAGCTCTCTCTGGTCCTGCAGACAGGATATGAGGGAGAGATCATAGCCGATGCCTCCCTCTATGGCTGGAACGGCCGTTCTCTGTCCATCCTGTTAAGGAATTGCGGCAGGGTCGTATGTCCGCTCGAGCTGAATCAGACCGGAATCCTGGAGGCAGTCCGGGCTGCAGGCAGAGAGGACGCGGAGGGACAGGACGCGGTCATGAAGAAAATGATTCTGCCTGTCTATGGCAGGATCCCCATGATGGAGAGCGCGGGCTGTGTCCGCAAGACAGAAAACCTCTGCAGTAAAAAAGACGGTTTCTGGTATCTGGAGGACCGCCGCGGAATGCAGCTTCCTGTGCGGTGCCGCTGTACAATCTGCGCTAATACCATTTATAATGCAGTTCCCCTGTCCCTTCATCAGGCAGCAGGGCGGGGCCTCTACAGAGAGGTTTCCGTTCATCTGTGTATGTTTACGACAGAGGACGCAGAGCAGACCGGGAAGATCCTCCGCTTCTTCGGCTCGCTGCAGAGCCCGGGGCAGACAGCGGCTGATCATCCGCGGAATTTTTCCGGGATGACCGCTGAAAAGAACAGGGAAAATCTTTCCGCCAGTGCTTCCGGCAGGAAAAACGCCGGGGCGACAGGAAAAAACAAGGGGAAGAATACAGGAAAAAAGACCCGGGGCGGCCGCGCGGCGGAAGCCCGAAGTCAGGCGTCTCCCCCTTTCGAACAATTTACCAACGGACATTATAAGACCGGTGCCATTTAGAAGAATACAGACACCGGAAGATTGATTTTTTTATGAATGCATATGCGGTTTCTCTTTCAAAATATGTGAATACAGGCATTCTGGCCCTTTTTACGCTTTTGGCGTATCTGGGACTTCCTATGCATCAGGGACGTCTGCGCCGCGCGGTGGAGATCATCCAGCGCCTGCTGCTTGTCGCCTTTCTGGTCAATGCGAATATGACGATTGCCTGGCTTGCGAAGGGAGCGGCGGCCAGGACGCTGTTTCTTTTGTGCGCGATGGAGATCCTGTTCATGATCTCCTTTATGGTCCTGTACAGGATCGTGCACGAGATGGCGGACATGATGTTCTTCAACAACATCTGTATGCTGCTCTCGATCGGTTTTGTCATCATTTCGAGGATTGCCTACTACGGATCCATGAACTCGCTCGAGTACCGGCCCGGTGAGCCGATCAAGCAGTTTGTAATGGCCTCTTTCGGAATGATGTTCATGCTGGCGATTCCGTTTTTCCGCCGCTTTTTTGATGCCATGCGGCATCTGGGCTTTATTTTCGGAGCTGTCGGAATTGCTGCCCTGGCAGGAGTCCTTCTTCTGAGCGCGGCGACCAACGGCGCTCAGATCACCTATACCATCGCCGGATTTACATTCCAGCCTTCGGAATTTGTCAAAATACTTTATATTATGATGCTGGCGGGCATGATGAGCGGTGAAGTATCGGCCCCCAAGACGGGCTTTGTCACGATTCTGGCTATCGCCCATGTCGGAATCCTCGTGCTTTCCAGAGACCTGGGGAGCGCGCTGATCTTTTTTACCGTCTATCTGATGATGATGTTCCTGGCGACCGGGAAGTGGAAAATAATCACCGGCGGCGCGGCTCTCGGCATCATCGGGGCATTGGCCGGCTATCTTCTCTTTGACCACGTCCGTGTCCGTGTCCAGATCTGGCAGGATCCCTTCTCCGTGATTGACGGCTCGGGATTTCAGATCGCCCACTCTCTGTTCGCGATCAGCTACGGCGGTCTCTGGGGCGCAGGCCTCACCCAGGGCGCGCCGACCAAGATTCCCTTTGTGGAATCGGATTTCATTTTTGCGGCGATCACAGAGGAGATGGGAATGATCTTTGCAGTGGTCCTGCTCTTCCTGTGCATCAACACCTTTTTGCGGATCCTCATACTGTCCGCGGGCTATTCCAACCGTTTCTTCCAGCTCTTTACCTACGGAGCGGCAGTCTGCTATATTTTCCAGACCTTCCTGACTGTCGGCGGAGAGACCAAGTTTATCCCTCTGACAGGTGTGACACTGCCTCTTGTCAGCTATGGCGGCAGTTCTGTGCTTTCCACACTGATCATGTTCGGCTTGATCGAGATGATCTTTATCCTGCATGATGAGCGCACAGCCTGGTTTAAAGAACGCTATGATCAGGAACATTTCGGAGCAGGCGCGGACGGCTACGCGGGTGTTCCGGGATCGGGAATATACGGGGGCGGATCCGACAATTACGCGGGCGCTCCCGGCAGTACTGTGGAGCTGCCTGAGAATTTTCCGGTCAACGGTGTTTCCGAAGAAGGAATCTTTGACAGCGGCGACTATCCGTCCGGCGGCATATCGCCCGGCTCAGGTGCCTTTTATCAGGGACAGGATCTGGACGGAAGGCGCTGAGATCAGGTGTAGGAGAGATATATGTGGAAAAAGAGGATGCAGTCTGCGGAAGAGGGAGGGATCCGGATTCCGGATTCCGCAAAGAAGCACTCCGGCGCAGACGGCGGAAACGAAGTCATTGTGGAGAGCGTCAGGAAAAAGGCGCGGCATCAGATCGTCTTTACGGCGGTCCTGTTTATCGTGCTCTTTTCCGTGATGTCAGCCTATTTCTGCAGCTACGCGATCAAAAACAGGCGGGAGCTCTTTGACAACGACTACAATAAAAGAGATGCCCTTTTAGAGGAGCACAACAAAAGAGGCCGGATCCTGTCCGCGGACGGGGAGGAGCTGGCTTATTCGGATGAAGACAACAATCGTTTCTATCCCTATAGTGAGGAGTTCTGCCATGTGGTCGGTTACTCGATCCTGGGCGGGAGCGGCCTCGAGGAATATATGAAATATGAACTTCTTCACTCCGACATTCCGTTTGAGAGCAAACTTGAATGCGATAAGAGCGAGAGAAAGTATCCGGGCAATGATGTGACGACGACCCTCAATGTCAGGATGCAGGAGATCGTGTATTCCGCGCTCGGGGATTCCCGGGGCGCCGTGATCGTCACGGAACCGTCGACGGGAAAGATCCTGGCGATGGTGTCCAAACCGGATTATGATCCGAATGAAATCGCGATTTTGTGGGAAGGACTGAGAAAGCAGGAGGACGGTGATGCCGTGCTTGTCAACCGTGTCACACAGGGTCTTTATCCTCCCGGATCAACCTTTAAGATCGTGGATTCCATAGAGTTTCTTCAGGAGGACCCCTCCCGTTTCACGACCTTCTCCTTCAACTGTGAGGACGGCATCTATGAGAACGGGGATGACAGTATCCACTGTTTTGATTATGAACATCATCACGAACAGAATCTTGAGCAGGCCTTTGCCCATTCCTGCAACAGTGCCTTTGCAAAGATCGTCTCGGAGGACCTGGATCTGACCAGGTTCAGGAAGACTTTGAAGAGACTGATGTTCAATGAAGAACTTCCCTATGACCTTCCCAGCAGTGTGAGCCGTTCCCAGCTTCTGGAGGATGACAACATCAGCGCCCACAACCTGATGCAGGTCGCGATCGGACAGGGCAAAACAGAGGTCTCTCCTCTGCATATGAATATGATCACCATGGCGGTGGCCAACAGGGGAACACTGATGCGTCCCTACCTGGTCGACAATGTCTGCAATGCAGAGGGAAAGCTGCTGCGTCAGTATGAGGGGACAGAAGTTGCGGATCTCATGGATGAGGAAACTGCGGATTATGTCCGCAGACTCATGCGCGGAGTCACCAGGGTGACCTATAATGCCGATAACGGCAGTGATGTATGGGGAACGGCCAGTGAATTTAACGGCACCACTGCCTATACAGCTTTCGGCAAGACCGGCACGGCGGAATTCGGCGAGGATGAGGACGAAGAAAACTCCCATGCCTGGTTCACCGGATTTGCGGTCGGCGCCGACAAGGGAGAAGAAGGAGAGCCGGATCTGTGCATCACAGTCCTCATTGAAAACGGAGGAGTCGGGAGTGACAGGGCGGTTCCCATCGCAAAAATCATCCTGGACAACTGGTACGGTGAATACTGATCCCGGTATCACGTACGGACACAGCTGTGATCCCAGACTGGCCTGCAGACCCCGCGGCTTTTCGGGAAGACCGTAAGGGCTGCAATAGTATCGAAAAGGCCAATCTTGAAAAGAACTGAAGTGAAAAGATAGGAAAAGATTGAAAATTTTCTTGCATGCGCAGCCGGTGTGTGATAATATTCTAATGTTTGACACTGGAATGATATTCACTGTTCTCCCGACAGGGACCGAAACAGCGGCGGCAGTGGAGAAAGGACATACAAATGAACGTTATACGAGTCATACTGACACTGGTCATGATTATCATCTGCGTGATCATGACGATCATCATCCTTATGCAGGAAGGTAAATCTCAGGGACTGGGCGCCATTGCCGGCGGCAACAGCGATACTTACTGGGGCAAAAACAAGGGAAGGACCATGGAGGGCTTTCTCGTCAAGTTCACAACAGGCCTTGTCGTAGCCTTTTTTGTGCTTGCTATTCTGCTCAACATGCATCTGTTCTGATTTTTTCTCATGCATTTGCACAGGACTGTTCCGGACGGAAGGAATCTGCCGGATCAATGTGCTGCGCCTGACTGCATGGGAACGGGCATGCGGACGGCGGTCGGCTGTCTGAGGAGAAAAGAGTATTGTACAGGCTCTGCAGCCCTGTTTCAGACTGTGTGACTGATGCGGCACCCGGGAGGGTGCCGTTTGTATTATGACACGGCCGGTGTAATGAAATGTGCCGCCTTACGGCGGACACGGGCCGGTCCGGGGGCAGAGGGCGGCAGGGCTGTCTCTACCCCGTTTTTATTTCTTATTATACAGCGGGGCATACCCGGGGGAGGCCGTCAAAATGGCAGATCAAAAATCCTATAAGCTGGTGGCCAACAACAAAAAGGCCTACCACGATTATTTTATTGAAGAAAAATATGAGTGCGGCATTGAACTTTTCGGGACGGAAGTGAAGTCGATCAGAATGGGAAAATGCAGCATCAAGGAGGCCTATGTCACTGTGAGCGGCGGAGAAGCCTATATAGAGGGAATGAATATAAGCCCTTATGAAAAAGGCAATATATTCAACCGCGAACCGCTCAGGAGGCGCCGCCTTCTGCTGCACAAGAGCGAGATTCTGCGCCTGCAGGGTCAGGTCCAGACCAAGGGCTATACCATAATGCCTCTTCAGGTCTATTTCAAAAAGGGACTGGTCAAGGTTGAGATCGGTCTTGCAAGGGGCAAAAAATTATATGACAAGCGGGATGATCTCCGCAAGAAGGCGATCCGTCGTGAGACAGAGCGGGAGTACCGCGAACAGTTGAAATTATAAGCACTGTTACTGCTTATACAGACATAAGTACAGCCATAAGCAGAAAAGTTATAGCTATGTGCTGCTTACTGCCCCGGATGTTATTGCTGCGTATTTCCTCTGTTCGATCGACGCGGCTGGGCTCTTTTAGACAAAAAAACGGCTGTTTTCCGTCTATGGAAAACAGCCGGTCTGCAAAAGCAGGTGGCGGGAATCGAACCCGTCTCCCCAGCTTGGGAAGCTGGTATTCTACCGATGAACTACACCTGCAAAGGGATTGTGCTGAGCACAAAAAATATTATATCAGAAAAATGAGACAATGCAAGTGAAAATGTAAGTCCCCAGACATCAGTAAAATTGAGTCAGTAATATTGAGCGCCGGTAATATTGAGCGCCGGTAATATTGAGACGCCGTGGGATACGGCCGCAAAGGAAAAGAGATGCCGGAGAAAAAAGAAAAGAAAGATAAGGAAGTCAGGGAAGCCGGGGAAGCAGCTGTAAGTCAGGAGACCGGGGAAAAAGAAAAGAGTGTAAAAAAGAGTAAGAAAAAGAAGACCCGCAGAAGACCGCGTTCCCAGACAAAGTTTTTTGCAGGTCTTGCCGTGCTGACCGCCACGATTTCCGCGGTGCTTTTTTTCAGTGAGTTCTGGGCTTTTACGACCTGGGCAGGACTGAAGATGGATGAGATCATCTATCACCTGCAGGCACCTCTGGAGGGAACCGGAGGCGGCATGATGGAAAAATATGTCTCCAGATGTATTCTTCCCTCCATACTGATCATGCTGTGTATCTTTTCCATGATCGTTCACACGAGGAAAGCACCGAAAGCGCGCGGTCTTTTTGTAAAGCGAACCCTTGTCGGTGCTTCGCTTGCGCTGGTCATCACTCTGGTCGTGGGCACTGTCAAGCTTGATGTGATCAACTATGTGAAAAACCAGATGCAGGATTCCACTTTTATCGAGGATAATTACGTCGATCCCCAGAAGACGGCGATCACTTTCCCGGAAAAAAAGAGAAATCTGATCTATATCTATCTGGAATCCATGGAAATTACTTTTTCGGATGAACAGAGCGGGGGAGCTTTCCCGGACAATGTGATCCCGGAACTTACAGAACTGGCCATGGAGGGCGATGATTTCAGCGGTGATACAGGGATGCTGAACGGCGGGCATGTCATGCCCGGATCCACCTATACCATGGCGGGTATTTTTTCTCAGTCCACGGGTCTTCCTCTCAAGATGGACCTTGGGGAGGAGTTTACGGATGCCCGCGGCTCCTTCAACAAGATGAATACGCAGGATTCCTTCTTTTCCGGCGTGACGACCCTCGGGGATATCCTGGAAGGAGAGGGATATAATCAGGCTTTTATGATGGGGTCCGACGCCACATTCGGCGGGCGCAGACTTTATCTGACAGAGCACGGAGAATATGAGATCTGTGACTATAAGTGGGCGATCGAGCAGGGGCTGCTGCCCATGGATTACTATGTCTTCTGGGGATATGAGGACGAAAAGCTCTTTTCCTATGCCAAGGAAAAGGTACTGGAGCTCTCAAAACAGGAGGAGCCTTTCAATTTCTCCATGCTCACTGTCGATACGCATTTTGAGGATGGATATCGCTGCAGCCTGTGCAGGGATGATTTTGAAGGCAATCAGTACGCAAATTCCTTTGCCTGTTCCAGCCGTCAGGTGAATCAGTTCATCCGCTGGATCCAGGAGCAGGATTTCTATGAGAATACGACGATCGTCCTGAGCGGCGATCACCTGACAATGGACAGCGATTTCTGTATCAATGTCCCTTCTTCCTATGACCGCAGGACCTATACGGCCTATATCAATTCCGCCTGTGAGCCCGCGGATCCATCCAGGGTGCGTGAATACACGACGCTGGATAATCTGCCGACCACACTGGCAGCCATGGGCGTCACGATCGAAGGCGACCGTCTCGGCCTGGGTACCAACCTGTACGGCACAAAAGATACACTTTTTGAGACCTATGGCATGGAGGAGTTTTCCAGTCTCCTGAGCAAGAAGAGCTCTTTCATGCAGAAACTGGCCAATATCAACCTCTATGATGAGGACCTGCTGCGGGCACAGGGCCTTGCTCCGTCCGCGCAGATTGAGATCACGGAACTTGATGAAGAAAACGGCAGTCTGTCGCTGGCTGTCCATGATTTCAAGAATATTCATGAAAAGATCACTTCCGTGGAAGTGGAAGCCTGGGACAATGACAACCCGGACAAAGTGGTCAAACAGAAGATGAGCCAGGAGAAAAAGAACTACTACACGACTGCTCTGTCCGGATATGCGCTCCCCGGAGAATCTGTCGGGACAGATGAGGATGAAAAGGAGGACAGGGAGGAAACAGACGAAGAGACCGGCGAGGAGACCGGTGATGCCGGATCCGAAGACCTTGTGGAAGACGGAACTGGAGATATTGCCGAAGATAGAGCCGGGTCCGGAGATATTGTGTCAGAAGGAGACGAAACCGGAGACCTTGTGACAGAAGGAACCGGGGACGGAGACCTTGTGTCAGAAGAAACCGGGGACGGAGACCTTGTGACAGAAGGAACCCAAGACGGAGACATCATGACAGAAGGAACCGGAGACGGAGACGCGGAGGAAAACTCAAACGCAGAGCGGAAAGCTATTAAAGAGAACGGCGCGGAATATGCCGAGGAGAGCGAGGACGCTGTCCCGGGCGGCTCTGATGCGGCAGGAGAAGAGGGAGAAAGTGCAGAGGATCTTTCGCTTAAGGGTATCAACCTGAAATCCTGCAATGTCAATATTTACGCAAACGGAAAGTCGGGGAGACGGTATGAGGTCGGCCGCATGACAGGTGACCTGACTCTGCGCACAGACGATATTTATGAGTATCTGGACCTTCTGCAGAGAAACCGCCAGTACAGCATATTTGTGACTGTCCGCGACGACGCGACCAGGGAGATCACTTCGGACCTGCAGAAAGAACTGGCAGAACTGGGGCTGGAGGAAGTGCTTCCGGGCCACTATCGCTGGAGCTACTACTGCATCCTGATCCCGGGGCAAGAGAAGCGTGAAGAGATCAGTGAAAAGGAACTGAGCTGCACGGGGACTCTGCCGGACGGGGTCCGGTATTCCGTCATCAGTCAGGGCGGTCTTTCCGGGGCCGGCGGAGGTGCCGGAAGATATCTGACCTGCTCGGTGAAAATCAACAATATTGAATATGCGGTCCAGCGTATAGGATTGAATTTTGTGATCTACGACAATGAGCATTCTGTGGTTGCGGACAGCGTGGAGTTCAATACTTATGACGGTCTCGGCGCCCGCAGAAAGGAGCCGTCACTTCAGTCGGCTGACTGATCCGGAATCAAATACCGGCGGTTTCGCAAGGGTATCCGCCCTGTACAGCCTGCCTTCCGGGCGGGTCTGTACTGCTGTAAAAAATCAAAAAACTGACACAAATTTCATTGCCTTGTGACGCTATTTGTGACTCAAACGGTTTTAAAACGACTCAAACGGATAATATTTCAGCATATTTCAGCTTATAATGATATTGGTGAATATGTGGAGAAGGCGTCTGCCATTCTGTACGGGATCTGTACAGGGCTTACGCCCGGGCTTATGGAGGCAGCAGATTATTACGTAAAAATGGAGTAATAAAGGCGGCTTTTACAACACAGGAGGACGGATCATGGCGGTTGTTGCTGAAAAACAGAAAGATATCCTGTATGTCAAGATGCTTGGCGGTTTTTCTATGAGCTTCAACGGAAAGACCATTGCCGGTTCTTCAAAATCGTCCATTTCGCAGAATAATGCCCTGCTTCAGATTCTGATTCATTCGAGGGACAAGGGTGTGACGCGCGATCGTCTCGAAGAGCTTCTTTTCGGAGACCGGGAAGTTGACAATGCGCACCACTCGCTTCGAAGCGTTATTTATAACGCGAAAAAGTATCTTGAGAAGGCGGGCCTTCCCAAGGTAAATTATATCATTTCCGAGAAGGACGCGTTTTACTGGACCGATGAGATCGAGGTAAAGGAAGACGCCTACGAGTTTGAACAGCTCTATATCGAGGCGGGGAAAGAGGCGGATCCTGTAAAGCGTCTTGAGAGCTACCTCAATGCAAGTTATAAATACGGCGGGGAGTTCCTTCCCATGCAGACCAATAACGTCTGGGCTGTGCGCGAGTGCATGCGCTATGAACAGATTTTTGCCGATTGTGTGGAGAAGGCCAGCGAGATCCTCCGGGAGAACCAGGATTATGAACGCATGAGAGAACTGGGACAGTATGCTTCTGTCATTGCCCCTCTGTCCGACTGGGAGTCTCTGACCATGGAAGCACTTGTGCGCATGCGCAGGTACGATGACGCTGCCCGTCTCTATGAGCACACCGTCAACTATTACCTGAACGAGCTGGGCATTCATCCTTCCGGCAAGATCATCGAGTGGTTCGAACATCTCGGCAAGGGTATTTCTCATCAGCATTCCATGATTGAGGATATCCAGGATGATCTCGAAGGAAATGATGATCTGGCTGAGGGCGGTTTCCTGTGTATTTATCCTGTGTTCCAGGGCATTTACAGGTCCAACAGGCGGCTTATTGACAGGACGGGGACTTCCTCCTGCCTGATGCTGTGCACGATCCTGGACGGCAAGGGAAATCCTATGAAGGAAGGGACCGTTCTGGACAGACTGAGCGAGCGTCTTATTGAGAGCGCATGTTGCAGCGTGCGGAGGGGAGACACAATCTGTTCTTATGGCAAGGGACAATGTCTTATCCTCCTTGTCAATACGACGAGGGAGGACTGCGCGGTTGTCCAGCAGCGCATCAGCAAGAATTTTATTGTCGGCCGCCAGAGGATCAGTATCAAATACGACATCAGGACTGTTTCGCCTGATGAAAAAGCTGCATTTCGCAAAAGCAGCTGACCGTTTCAAAAACTTTTGACTATGTTTTCGACAGGGGATTGCACGTATGCGGGCTGCTATCATTGATGACCGTAGCTACGACCGTACAACACTGTATCATGAACTTGATTCAGTTCTCCGGGAACGTGGATACATCGTGGAAGCAATCGACCTCTTCTCAGGCGGAGAGGAATTTCTCGCGGATTTTAGAAGAGGAAAATACGATCTGATTTTTCTCGATATCTATATGGAAGGAATCAACGGGATTCAGACTGCGGCTGAAATCCGCAGACAGGATAAATCCGTGCGTCTGATTTTTGCCACGACAAGCAACGATTTTGCTGCCGAGAGCTACTCTCTGCGGGCTGATTATTATCTTCTCAAGCCTTATGTCCACGAGGATATTGTCAAGGCAATGAAGCTCATTGACCTGGCCAGTTACGAGAAGCAGAGGATCATCAGACTCCCGGACCACACTACCTGCCTTTTACACGATATTATTTTTTCCGAGTATTTTAATCACAAGATCGGTCTGCATCTGAAAGGCCATAAGGTCATAAAAGTGCGTGCATCGCAGGCGGGTATGGAATCGCTTCTGTGCTCAAATGATTTTTTCGTGCCCTGCACGAAGGGGATTATTGTAAACCTTGAGTATGTGAAGAAGATTGATGATAATACCATCTTTCTTGAGGACGACAATCAGGTTCCGGTCAGCCGCAGGAGAATGGCGGATATCAAAAAGGCACATGCCGCGTATCTTTTCCAGCGTGTCCGGCAGTGACCTCCCTGTTCCGGGAAACAGGAGCACAGATCTTTGCGGACCTGCCGGCACAGATGACCGGGGCCGGCCCGAAAACCTGTACCGTTTTTGAAGACAAATGCATCTGTCCAATGTGAGTTTTCTCACAAGGGACGGATGCATTTTTTTGCAGCATTGCCGTACACGTCCCCGACAGGTCATGTACGGCAGCAATCCTTGTTCATTTATCGTTTGCCGATCGCTCATGCGCCCCCTGCTTTCTTGAATATCGGCTGTTTTCCCTGTATACTGAGAAACACGTACATTTTTGTTGTTAAAACGAGGAAGAGTCATGCATTCTTTCACTTTTACAGGAGTATTTACATATAATCTGCTCCGGTCGCTCCCCCTGCTGCTGCTTGCCTTTTATCCTTTTCTCGAAAGCAGACGATTCTCCAAAAAGATCACATTTCTGATCTTTATTGCGATCCTGGCAGTCTGGCAGATTCTCAGTCTGTGTAATGCCTATCTCAGCAAATCCGAGATACAGATGGCTATTGTAGAGATCCTATGCTTTGCTCTGATGGCGGCGCTCTACGCGGTCACCTTCAAGGTACAGGCAGGCAAGATGCTGTTTTTCTGTTTCATGACAGTCAATGTCGGGTATATGCTGACCACTGCCTCCAAATGCCTGGAAGGGTTTCTGTTTGCCGAAATGGCCATGGAAAAATACCGGTGGACTGCATCCCTATGCCTTCTCATCGTATCGCCATTCATTTTGATCCCGGTATTCCTTTTTATCAGATGGGAGAAGAAAAATCTGACACAGGATATCCAGCCGGTCTACATCTGGCAGTACTGCTGGCTTGTGCCGGTAATCTTTTATCTGATCTGGTCCTATTATTTTTATGGATCCGGAAATCAGGTGCAGTGGTCCATGTCTCCTAAAAACGTCTTCTTTTTCTCTGTCGTGAATTTCGGCGCCTTCCTGATCTATTATCTGATTCTGCGGATGATCAGGGATTATCAGAGCTATAGCAAGCTGCGGGAGGAAAATCATGTGCTGTCGCTGCAGCTTATGCAGTATGACGGACTGAATCAGAGAATCGCCCTTGCAAGGCAGGGCAGGCATGACCTCCGCCACCATATTCTCACTATGGAAAATATGGTGAAGGAGGAAAATTATGATGCCCTCCGCAGCTACCTCATGGAGATCGGCGAGAAATATCAGCTGGAAGGCCCTCTGAACTTCTGCAGCAACACGACTGTCAATGGCATCCTGACCTATTTTTCGGAAATTGCCGAAGGCGGGGAGATTGAATTCAAAGTCAATATCGGGGTTCCTGAAGATGTGAAGATCGCAAAGACGGATCTGAGCATTCTTTTCGGTAATCTGATAGAAAATGCTGTGGAGGCCTGCCAGAGACAGAAGACCGGGCCGCGGAAGATCAGCGTGCGCGGACAGGTGGACGGGAATACTTTTGCGCTGGCAATTGACAACACTTATGAAGCTGTTCCCGAGAAGGACCGCCGCGGCCGCTTCTACTCAATGAAGCATTCCGGAGCCGGGATCGGGACGGAGTCTGTCAAGGAAATTGTCAACCGCTACAACGGAGTGATCCAGTTTGAGACCAGAGGAGACCTGTTCTGCGTTTCTGCCATGCTGTATCTGGAGTGAAAGCGAAAGTGTTTGATGAAGGGACAAATCAGCAGATGAAGAGTATAAAAGAGAGGACGGCAGAGACCGGGGCAGCTGCTCTGATCCTGCTGCTCCTTGCTGTTTCGGCGATCCTTCTTGGCGGATGCGTAAAAAAATACTCACGCAATGACATCAGGGCATACGCCAGAAAAATCACGGGTCTGAAAAACCTGACTGTTTCTGAACAATACGAGGAGATTATGGAGGACGAAGAAGGCTACCTGGACCATCTGTGGACCGTGACCGACGAGGACAGCGGGATCACCTTCCATATTCTCGATGATTATTACTGGGCTCTTGAAGAGGTGGAGAACAAGCTGCTGGACGATTATGACAGTTCTGTCTTTTTTTTCCTGCTTGATAAAAAGAAGATTCCGCCGGACAACAGACTGTCTCTGAAAAAGACAGAAAACTCCGGTCTTGTACAGGCCCAGCTGGTATGCAGCTTTTCAGACCTGCAGGGCCTGAACAATTGTTATGAGGACCTGCGAAGTGTCAGGGCTGCCTTGGAGGAAGCCGGTTATCCGGGACTGAAGGTTCCCTATACAGTGAAATATAATAACCCCATTCGGGGAGCGGTCGACTATAAGATCGATGAGGGAGACACGACAGGTGATGTGGGCAGTGTCGATGAAAATGCTCTCCGGGAGATGCGCAGAAATTACCTGCTGTGTGCCCTGGACTACCGTTTCGAGGAGGCGCTCGGGGAATTCGGCGAGGATGAGATCGATGCTCTTGTGCACGGAGAGACAACAGTGCGCATCTACAAAAGACCCCCGGAAGCTGCCGATACAGGGGGCACAGGCACAGCCGCAGCAGTGCAGTACAAGCCCTCGGAAGAGGAATATTATGAAGGTGTGATCGGCAGTCCCCGCTATCTGGGAATCAGTTTCGGCACCCTCTATGAACTTTTGCGCCGGGAGGGTTATCAGCCCGGCGGAAATGCCTGGCATTTTTCTGTCATAGTGCCCGATGGCAGCAGACTGGAATTCTCCTATGATTTCAATGACCTGAGCGGCTACAATGACTCCAGGGGCAAGCTTCAGAAGGGCTATTACTATATCCGCGATGGCAAAAAGGTCCGCATGGAATCCTATTATGCCAATCATTTTGATGCTTCGGAGATCGAGAGACTGACCGGTCTGAGGGTTGCCGAGGACCGTCCGCCCCTCACGCAGGAGCCGCAGAAATAAAGCGGGAATTAACAGGGCTGAACCGGTACCCGGCTCTCTTGACACAGAGCAGGGGTAATGTATAATATTCGGGAACGAACAATACGGCTGCGAATTTGTTTTCCGCGCCGGGAGCGGGTTCTGTATTATGAAAGACTCCGGATGACCGGAAGAGAAGGGGATTTGAGAAGGAAATTTATGGATAAAGATATCAATCTGCAGATTTTAGACAGGTTCAGACATGTGGGCCGGATGCTGAGAGTTGCGGACGCTCCCTGTCAGAAGACTCTTTCAGGAGCGGATGCCGGCATTGCGGAACAGGGCGGTTACCCGGCATCGGATACGGAAAAGCTGAGCTCTGCAGGGGTTCTCAAGCGGGACGTCGTGCTCCCTTTCCTCCTTTGCAGCAAGGACGGTCTGAAACAGAAAGAAATCGCGGATGAAATCAGGGTGAGCCCGTCCACAATTTCGGAAATGCTCAGCAGACTCGTGGATGACGGATATGTGGAGAGAAAGCCCGATGCGGATGACCGCAGGGTAAAAAGACTTTGTCTGACAGAAAAAGGAAGAGAAAGAGCGGAGTATATGCTCGGTCAGATCACAGAGGTACTTGACGGCTTGTTTGTAAATCTTGAGACAGGGGAAAAAGAGGAGCTGATCCGGCTGCTGGACAAGCTGGTCGGAAATGATTCCGAAAGAATCTGATAAAGGAGACAGATTATGAGGATTTGGAGCAGGCGTATGACAGCCGCCATGATGACATTACTGGTTGCCGCAGCATCCTTTGCGGGCTGCAGCAGGCAGACCCAAGAGAGCGGACTGCAGCTTACCCGTGTCGAGACACAGGCTGCGACCCGCGGCACTCTGCAGATCACAGGCACCTATATAGGGACTGTGGCGCCCCATAATTCTGTAGATGTGACCCCGCTGGTGTCAGGAACAGTATTAAAAGTGAATGTGCAGGTCGGCGATAAGGTCAAGGCGGGAGATGTCCTGTGTCAGTTCGATGATAAGGCAGCCAGCCTGCAGCTGCAGAGCGCCCAGGACGCAGTGAACAGCGCGCAGGCAGGAAAAGACGCAGCCGAAGACCAGATCAGTGCCGCCAAGAAGCAGGCGGAGGCTTCCGTGACGTCCATGGAGGGTCAGATCAGTATCCTGGAGGCCCAGAAGGAGTCTTCCGAGGAACAGCTTGAACAGCTGCAGGCCGGCCTTTCCGGTCTTGAAGAGGCTATGAAGGCGGCCGCTGCGGCAAGCACTGCGGCAAAAAACGTCTATGACAGCGCAAATACGCTGTATATCCAATATCAGGCATTTCTGTCAGCCAACCCGGACTGCGCGACGACAGCGGGACTGACAGCGGCTTCCATGCCGATCCCGGCGACGACGGTCACTCCTCCGACAGCTGCGGACAGTGCTGCTGCCGGATCCACGGCTCCTGCGGCGTCAGCAGCTCCTGCGGAAGTCGCCACGGCAGACCAGGCTGCAGTCGAAAAGCAGCAGACAGCGGCCCTTCTGCTTCAGCAACTGAGCGAGATTCCGCTGACAGTTGAGTATCTGACAGAGGCCGGCCTCAACACCCTCAAGGATAAAGCGGATGAGGCGGCGGAAGCCAGTTCGGCGGCGACAAGTGCCTATACGACTGCAGCCGGCTCTGTCAGCCAGCTGGAGGGGGCGATCGACCAGATCCAGGCTCAGATCGATGCCCTCGAAGATAATATTGATGCCGCGGAGGACGCGGCAGATGCCGCAGGCGGCACAGGCGCCTATGACGCGCAGATCAAGGCGGCCCAGACAGGTGTGGAATCCGCCCAGTACCAGAAGGACCTCTACACGGTGACAGCCCCGATCGACGGTGTCATTGAGTCCGTGAATGTCTCGGAAAATGAGATTTCCGCCCAGGGATATCCTGCTTTTACGATTTCCGACAAGGAAGCCATGGAGGTTTCCTTCTATGTTCCCGAAGACGTTCGTGATTATCTCAAGCCGGGAGATGAGATCCGGGTGGAGACGCCTTCAGGAGATGTGAAGGGAAGTGTTTCCCTGATCGGGACTGCGGCAGACCCTCAGAAGGGACTTTTCAAGATCACGGCGCAGATCACGACAGTGACGGATAAGAGCCTGCTGTCCAATACCAGTGTGAGTCTCTCTCTGGTGACAAATTCCGTAAAAGACCAGATTCTGATTCCTTTTGATGCTGTCTATTATGATGACGACCAGGCCTATGTCTTCGTTGCCGAAAAAGGTGAGGAGAGTGATAAGGCGGTGCGCAGAGATGTCATCGCAGGCGCTTACAATAATGACATGATCACAATCCTGGAAGGCCTGTCCGAAGGAGACCAGGTCATCACCACATGGGGAGCAGGACTCAAAGACGGAGCCTCGATCGAGATCATTCATCCTCAGACCGGCACACAGCCGGATACGCAGACGGATGCCCAGTAAACCTGACTGATCGATATATAACGTATAAGATATGAAAAAAGCGGACCCGCACCGGATTCTCTGAAGTCCGGTGCGGGAAAACAATCTGCCGAGGAAAGGAATCTATTTAATGAACCTGACAAAACTGGTCTTAAAGCGTCCGGTCTCCACAGCGCTGATCGTCCTGGGAATATTTGTATTCGGTATTTTTTCCATACCGGGTTTTGATATGGAACTGATCCCGGACATCGATCTGCCCATGTATATCATCTATACCGTCTATCCCGGCGCCAGCCCTACGACGATCGATGAGCTTGTGACGAGCAAAATCGAGGATTCCGCGGAGACACTCAGCGGTGTCGACAATGTCATATCCTATTCCTACAATGACTACTGTATGGTCGCCCTCTCTTATGACTACGACCAGAATATGAATGATGCCTACACATCCCTGTCCGCCGCGCTGGACATGCTCAGTCTGCCGGATGACTGTCAGGATCCGACCATTATAGAAATGACTGTCAACCAGGTGCCGACGGTCATGATCTCTGCCACGTCAAACGGCTCCTCGGATATGTCGGCCTATATCGACGAAACAGTCGTTCCCGCCCTGGAAGCGGTCAGCAATGTCGCCCGTGTCGAAGTGACCGGAGGACGCAGCAATTATGTCCGTGTGCGTCTCAACGAGGACAGCATGCGCCAGTATGGTCTCAACATATCCGGGATCGCCCAGCAGATTGGCGCGTCCGATTACAACGTCCCTGCCGGCCGTATCAAAGGGGGATCTCAGGAGATCAGCCTGAGTACCAGTGCGGATTTTCTGTCTCTGCATGACCTTGAGAATACCACCATCTCGACTTCCATGGGCGCTCAGATCCGTCTGTCCGACATTGCGGATGTGAGCATGGACGTAAAAAAGCCCTCCTCGATCAGCCGTTACAACGGAGAGGAAAATGTCAGTATCCAGGTCTCCAAGGTACAGAGCGCATCCACGGTGCGCGTCGCCTCAAATGTGCGCAAAGCTATCGAGAGGCTGGAAAAACAGGACGCCGGAGTTACTTACGACATGATGTATGATTCCGGTGCGGAGATCGTTTCGGCACTCAAATCCGTCGCGGAGACGCTGGCCCTGGGTGTCGTTTTCGCCATGCTGGTTCTGTTCATTTTCTTCAGAGATCTCAGGGCCTCCCTGATCGTCGGCAGTTCCATGCCGATCTCGGTCCTGGCGACGCTGGTCCTGATGTACATTATCGGTTTTGATATCAATATCATTACCGCCGGCGCGCTCGTCATCGCCATCGGCATGATCGTGGACAACTCTATTGTTGTCATCGAGAGCTGCTTCCGCGCGACAAAGGAAGGAACGGATATACGGGAGGCGGCAGTAAAGGGCGCGGGTACGGTCATGATGAGTATCACGGCCTCTACGATCACCACCTGTGTCGTCTATCTTCCCATGACCATGATCAAAGGTCTGGCCGGTCAGATGTTCTCCCAGCTGGGTGTCATTATTGTCGTGGCGATGGTCGCTTCCCTGATCAGCGCCCTGTGTATCGTGCCTCTTTTATATGTGACGTTTAAACCGCGCGAGAAAACGAACAGTCTGGCCAATGCGGCCCTGGATAAGATCCGCGGCGGATACGACCGGCTTCTGAGAAAACTTCTGTTCAGAAAAAAGACAACCCTTTTTGTCAGCGTTGTGCTCCTGATCCTGTCTTTTTTCATTGCCTCTACCCTGACATTCGAACTGATCCCCGCGGACTATGACGGCAGTATCACGATCACGGCCGATTTCAGGCCGGGCACACAGCTGTCTGTCATGGACGAGAGGATGACGTCGATTGAGGAGATGGTCCGGGATGATCCGTATTTTGAAGATTACAGCCTGAGCGTTTCGGGAAACCAGGCGGTCGTCACTGCCTATGCGGTGGACAAATGCGGCAGAAGCAGTGAGGCTGCAGTAGATGAGTATACGGAGTTCTTTTCACACAGTGCCGGCGCGGATATAGCGGTCGCTCCCACGGGCGGTTCCAGCAGCGCCATGTCGGGCACTTATTCATCGGATACGGTGGATGTGGTCATCCAGGGCAAGGATGTCAATGCCCTTGAGGAGGCTTGTGAACAGATTGAAAACATGATGTATGCTACGCCCGGTGTCATCCATGTCAAATCTGATGCCGCCACCATGCAGACAGCCGGCCATATCGTTGTCGATCCGCAGAAAGCCGCGGCAGCCGGACTTGCTCCCGCCCAGATCGCACTGGATCTCTATCAGACCATGAACGGTGTCACTGCCGCCCATATGGAACTGAACGGCAGCGAATATGATATTATCCTCAATTATGCCGACGGTGCATATGATGATATCAACCAGCTCATGAGCAAGACTCTCACAGGCGCCATGGGCAACCAGGTCATCCTGCAGGATATCGCGGAGGTGGAATATGACCAGCAGCTGCAGATGATCCAGAAGTCAGGCGGGCAGATTCAGAACACCGTTTCCGCCACAGCTGCAGAAGGCGCCAAAGGCGATGTGACGAGAGCCATCACAGCGGCGATGGCTGAAATGGAACTTCCTCAGGGCGTAGTGCTCTCCAGTTCCATGATGCAGGATATGCAGGATGAGAATCTCACCGCGATCTTCAATTCGATCCTGGCGGGTATCTTCCTGGTCTTCCTGGTGATGGCCATGCAGTTTGAATCGCCCCGTTTCTCCCTGATGGTCATGACCTGCATTCCCTTCTCTCTGATCGGTTCCTTCCTGCTGCTGTTTGTGACACGCAGCAGCCTGAACATGGTCTCTATGATGGGATTCCTCATGCTGATGGGAATCGCAGTCAACAACGGTATTCTCCTCGTTGACACTGTCAATCAGGAGAAGGAGCACATGCCTCTGGAGGATGCCCTTGTCGAAGCGGGCAAGATTCGTCTGCGCCCGATCCTGATGACTACCCTGACCACGATCCTGGCCATGGTGCCTCTGGGCTGGTTTTCCGACAACAAGATGATGTCCAGTATGGCCTTCGTCATTATCGGCGGCCTTGTGGCTTCCACGATCCTGTGCCTGCTCATGATGCCGTCCTACTACCTGATCATTTCAAAAAAAGACAAAAAACCGAAAAAGAGGAGACTGTTCGGCAGACGCGGGTCAGCTGCTGCAGGAGAGGAGTATCCCGCGGGGGAGACATGAGATGGCGGCAAAGAAGGATGATTTTGCTCAGCAGCAGAGTCTGTTCAATAAAGAACTGAAGGAAGGTGTTTTCCACAGGGTCTATCTGCTGTGCGGAGAGCAGGCCTACCTGCGCATACAGAATCGTGACCGTCTGCGCGCAGCCCTTCTGGGAGACGGGGATGAGATGAATGTCTCTGTCTATTCGGGTATGGATGTAACGGCAAGAGAGGTCATCGACGAAGCCCAGACTCTTCCCTTTTTCGCGGACAGACGTGTGATCCTGCTCGAGAACTCTGTCTTTTTTTCCAAGAAGGCAAGTGTGGAATCCGATGCGCTTGCGGCCTTTATTCCGGATATTCCGGAATCGGCTTCGCTGGTATTTGTGGAGGAGAGTCCGGACAAGCGGAAAAAGCTCTATAAGGCGATCCAGAAGAACGGCTTTGTGCTCAATTGCGAGGATCTTTCCCCCCAGATGCTGGGCCGATGGACAGGGGGCCTGTTCAAAAAAGCCGGCCTTATGATCGACGGACCGACACTGAACCGCTTTCTGGAGACAGTGGGTGAGGACATGATGAACATCGTCAGCGAGTCCGAGAAACTCATCGCCTACTGTATGGGAAGGGAGAGCGTGACGGCCGCGGACATCGAGGCTGTCTGCAGTCCCCGGCTCAAGGACCGTATCTTTGAGATGATCGGCGCGGTGTCCCGCCGGCAGAAGGACAAGGCACTGGCAATCTATATGGAGCTGATCAGTCTGCGGACCCCTTCCCAGGTCATCCTGACCCTTTTGCAGAGGGAGTTCTCCCGGCTGGTGCAGGTAAAGGAACTCCAGGAGGCAAGAGAATCCGAAGCGGAGATCGCAAAGAGTGTCGGTCTCTCCCCCTGGATCGTCAAAAAGAATTATCTGCCGATCGCCAGGAATCTCGACGGCCGCCGCCTGACCCGCTCCCTGCAGCTGTGTCTGCAGGCGGACCAGGACTACAAGAGCGGTCTGATGGATGCGGGACTGGCGGTCGAGATGACCATCATCCGGCTCTGTTCTTGACAAATCTCAGGATACTGCTATATATTTAATAAGCTGTACATCTGGATGATCAGGTGGAATATAACGAAATAAGGGCATAAAATGTCGATTATAACGTTATTCAGCTCAGTAAAAAGATTCCCTTCCGGGAGGAGGAAACAGGGAGTTTTTAGCGCCAGGGCCTTGACAGGCTGACGAGGTCTGGCAGTGATCGAAAGATTCGGCGGATGCTGCCACGGCTGTAGTGCGGGCCGTCAGAGAGAGGACAAAAAGCAGAATCAAAACTGTAACAAAACCTCTCCCGACACACTGAAGATACAGACAATTCAGAATTATTTATGAAGACAATAAAAGGAGATTAACATGAGAGTCGTAATCCAGGAAAATTATGATAAGATGAGTAAATGGGCAGCGGAGTATATCGCATCCAAGATCAAAGCCCATAAGGAGGAAAGGCCTTTCGTACTCGGTCTTGCAACCGGATCTTCTCCCATCGGTGTTTATAATGAGCTTGTTAAAATGTACAAAGCCGGCGAGCTTTCTTTCAAGAACGTCGTGACCTTCAACATGGATGAGTATCTGGGACTGCCCCGCGAACACGATCAGAGCTACTGGTATTTCATGCACTACTATCTGTTCGATCATGTCGATATCCCCGCCGAGAACGTCAACATCCTCAACGGCATGTGCGAAGATCCCGAAGAAGAGTGCGCGCAGTATGAGGCAAAGATCGCAGCCATCGGCGGCATCGACCTCTTCCTGGGCGGCATCGGCCAGGACGGCCACATCGCCTTCAATGAGCCTTATACTTCTCTGACATCCAGGACCGGCGTCCGCGTTCTGACAACAGATACCCGCATTGTCAATTCCCGTTTCTTTGACAACGATGTGGACAAGACTCCCGAGAAGGCTCTGTCTGTCGGCGTCGAGACTGTCACGGATGCAAAGGAAGTCCTGCTTGTCATCAACGGCCACAACAAGGCTGCAGCTCTGGCTGCAACTGTTGAGGGACCCGTCAGCGCGAAGGTCACCTGCAGCGCTCTGCAGATGCACAAAAACGCGATCATCGCCTGCGACGAGCCTGCCTGCGGCGAGCTGAAGGTCGACACCTACAAGTATTTCCTGGATATCGAGAAGAGCCAGAGGCTGTAATCCGCGACTATGCGTGTTTACGTATTGTCAGGAGGTATAAATGGGCAAATATTTCGGAACAGACGGCTTCCGCGGCGAAGCCAATAAAGTACTTACATTTGAGCACGCGATTCAGATCGGCCGTTTTCTGGGCTGGTATTACGGAGCTCGTGTCGGCAAGAAGGCAAAGGTCGTCATCGGCAAGGACACCAGGCGCAGCAGCTACATGTTTGAGTATGCGCTCTGCACCGGCCTGATGGCTTCCGGTGCTGATGCCTACATCATGCACGTGACGACAACTCCTTCCGTCGCCTATATTACCCGTGTCGATGATTTTGACTGCGGAATCATGATTTCCGCCTCCCACAATCCCTACTACGACAACGGGATCAAGCTTCTCAACACCAATGGCGAGAAGATGGATGAGGAGACCATCCTCCAGGTCGAGGATTATATCGACGGCAAGATCGAGATTCCTGTCGCCAGCGGTCACGATATCGGCCGCACCGTCGACTATGTCGCCGGCCGCAACCGCTACATCGGATATCTCATCTCCATGTCCAAGTTCAGCTTCAAGAACAAGCGTGTGGGACTGGACGTCGCCAACGGCGCTGCCTGGTCGATCGCAAAGGGCGTTTTCGATGCTCTCGGCGCCAAGACCTATGTGATGAACGCGGAGCCTGACGGCTACAATATCAACACGGACTGCGGCAGCACCCATATCGAACATCTGCAGAAGTTTGTTGTGGACAACGGCCTCGATGTCGGCTTTGCCTACGACGGAGACGCTGACCGCTGCCTCTGCGTAGACGAAAAGGGCAACGTCGTCACCGGCGACCACATCCTCTATATCTACGGCCTGTACATGAAGGAGCGCGACAAACTGATCAACAATACTGTCGTGACCACCGTCATGAGCAATTTCGGACTCTACAAGGCACTTGACAAGGTCGGGATCGACTATGAGAAGACCAAAGTCGGTGACAAATATGTCTATGAAAATATGGTTCAGAACGGCCACCGCATCGGCGGCGAGCAGAGCGGCCATATCATTTTCACCAAGTACGCAACCACCGGCGACGGCATTCTGACCTCCCTCAAGATGATGGAAGTCATGCTGGCCAAGGACAAACCCCTGAGTGAGCTTGCGGCACCTGTCGTATTCTATCCCCAGGTGCTCAAGAATGTCCGCGTCAAGTCCAAACCCGACGCACAGAATGATCCCGATGTCCAGGCACAGGTTCAGAAAGTTGCCGAGGATCTCGGAGACGATGGACGCATCCTGGTCCGCGAGAGCGGTACCGAGCCCGTCATCCGCGTCATGGTCGAGGCAGGCTCCGATGATACCTGCGAGAAACTCGTGGATTCTGTCATCGATGTCATCAAAGACAAGGGCCACCTGGTCTGATCAATGAAAGAATTGTTCAGAAGTAATTCTGCAGGAAGGTGCCTTCCCGGTAAACACCGGGCAGGCACCTTTCTCTGTGGGCGCCGCTTTCGTTTCCGGCCGGCAATGATGCGGTCAGTGCTGTGCGGCGGCAAGCCGGATCACCTCCAAAAATCCCGGGGAAGGAGATTTCATTGTGGAGATAAAAGAAAAAAACAGCCTTCCGGGGATCAGCGGACCGCTCCTTGCATGGTACAGGGAGAACCGCCGCAGCCTGCCCTGGCGGGACGATCCTTCCGCTTACCATGTCTGGATCTCCGAGATCATGCTGCAGCAGACCCGTGTCGAAGCAGTAAAGGGATATTATGCCCGTTTCCTGGAGCGGTTCCCGGATCTTTGCGCCCTGGCAGAGGCGGATGAAGACACCTGCCTGAAGCTGTGGGAGGGACTTGGCTATTACAGCAGGGCGAGAAACCTGCAGAAGGCTGCCCGTATTCTTGTGAATGAATATAAAGGGGAAATGCCCAAAAGCGCAAAAGAGCTGAAAAAACTTCCCGGCATCGGGCCCTATACCGCCGCGGCGATTGCCTCGATCGCCTTCGGGGAGAGGATCCCTGCCATTGACGGGAACCTGCTGCGGGTGTTCGCAAGACTCACCCTCTATGCGGAGGAGATCAGGACACCTGCTGCCGCTGCAGCGGCGGGAGCCTTTTTTCTGGAGCAGATGCCCGCGGACTCTGCGGGCGATTTCAACCAGGCACTGATGGACCTGGGGGCGGGGATCTGCACACCCGGCGGTGCCCCTGCCTGCGGGGAATGCCCCCTGCGTCAGTACTGCCGCGCCGCAGCCGTGGACAGGGCGGCGCAGCTGCCTGTCATGCCGGCAAAAAAGGCGCGCGGGATCGAAAAGCGCACAATTCTCGTCATCCGCGATGACGACAGGATCCTGCTGCGCAGACGGCCTGACAGAGGCCTTCTGGCAGGCCTGTACGAGTTTCCAAATGAGAGCGGGTGGCTCAGTGAGGAAGAAGCTGTCCGAAAGGCCAGGGAGTACGGCTGTGATCCGCTTCACATCCGCTCTCTCCCCCATGCAAGGCATATTTTCACCCACAAAGAGTGGCATATGCACGGCTATGAGATCAGGATTGGCAGTTTTTCCGGGGCTGATGCCCCCCGCGGGAGATGCTTTACAGCGCCGATCCGCGACCTGCAGGAAAAATATGCCCTGCCCAGCGCCTATTCTTCGTTTTTTCCGGTTTGAGAGATATGATCTGCGGTTACCGACCTGCTTTCTGTTCTGCGGTTTCTGCTGCCGGCCTGCTTTCCGCTTTGCGGTTTCTGCTGCCGGCCTGCTTTTCCGCTTTGCGGTTTCTGCTGCCGGCCTGCTTTTCGCTTTGCGCTTTCTGCTGCCGGTCTGCTTTCTGCTTTGCGGTTTCAACTGCCGGCATGCTTTCCGTTTTGCGATTGTGTATGAAATTTTTCTGAATATGGTACAAGACGATTGTTTTGTGGTAAAATATTCTATCTGTGTTCAGGTAAAACATCACAGAGTTCAGTAAACAACATTGCTGTCACTGCGCATACCCCCTCATGTTTCCGGCGGGTCAGTACAGCAGCCCACTGCCTTACACAGGAGGCTTACTTATATAATGAAACTGTTATCAATTGCCGTTCCCTGCTATAATTCCGAAGGATATATGGAGAACTGTATCCGCTCGCTTCTCGTCGGAGGAGAGGAAGTGGAGATTCTGATCGTAGATGACGGTTCCAGTGACGGGACTGCGAAGATCGCCGACCGCCTCGAGGCGGAGCACCCGGGGATCATCCGGGCAATCCATCAGCCCAACAAAGGACACGGAGGAGCGGTCAATACAGGACTTGAAAACGCGGCGGGCCTGTATTTTAAAGTCGTCGACAGTGACGACAAGGTGCGCGCCAGCGCCTACAAGAGTATCCTCGATGTTCTCCGCCGTTTTTCCGGTGATGAGCCCGCTCTGGATATGCTCATCAGCAATTTCGTCTACAACAAGGAAGACCAGAACCGGCACAGTGTCATGGAATACAGACGCTGCCTGCCCGCAGGACGTGTTTTTTCCTGGGACGAGGCAAATCGCTTCCCTGTCGGAAAATACATCCTGATGCACTCGGTGATCTTCCGCACGCAGATGCTGCGCGACAGCGGACTGAAGCTCCCGGAGCACACTTTCTACGTCGATAACATCTACGTTTTCAATCCGCTGCCCTACGTAGAGCGGATGTACTATCTGGATGTCAATTTCTATTACTATTTCATCGGCCGTGAGGATCAGTCGGTCCACGAGGACGTCATGATCAGGAGACTGGACCAGCAGGCCCGTGTCAACCGCATCATGATCGACCATTTCACTGACCCGGCTTGTCAGGAGATGATCGGAGACCGCAAAACTTTAAGGCAGTATATGTTCAACTACCTGGAGATCATCACCACGGTCACCTCGGTGCTGTGCCTGCGCTCGGGGGCTCCGGAGCATCTGCAGCTGCGCGATGAGACCTGGGAATATCTGCGGAACAGGGATGAAGCGCTCTGGAAAAAGATGCGCAGGCGTATACTCGGCAGGGCCATGAATGTCAACAGACATCTTCCCCGCAGGGCTGTGGTCGCCTTATACCTTCTTGCCCAGCGTATTTTCAGTTTCAGCTGAGTTATGACGTACGGATCTGCTCATTCTAGTTTTATGTGATAGGAGAAGAAATATATGTGTGGAATTGTCGGATATATTGGAAAACAGCAGGCTGCTCCGATCCTTCTGGACGGTCTTTCAAAGCTGGAATACAGAGGATATGATTCTGCAGGGCTTGCCGTCCGGGACGGCAGTGCCGAACCCGAGATCGTCAAGGCAAAAGGACGTCTGAAGATTTTGTCCGAAAAGACCAACAACGGCGAGACCATGATCGGATCATGCGGTATCGGACACACCCGCTGGGCTACCCACGGTGAGCCCTCCGAGGACAATGCGCACCCGCATTGCACCGATGACCGTTCCATTATCGGTGTTCACAACGGAATTATTGACAATTATAAAGAACTTCGCGAAAAGCTGGTCCGCAAGGGTTATTCTTTCCATTCAGAGACAGATACCGAAGTTGCGATCAAGATGGTCGACTATTATCTGAAAAAATACAACATGGGTCCCATTGATGCGATCGTGCGCACCATGGTCCGCGTCCGCGGCTCCTACGCTCTGGCCATCATGTTCAAAGAGTATCCCGACGAGATCTTTGTCGCCCGCAAGGACAGCCCCATGATCATCGGCGTCGAGGAAGGCGAGACCTATATTGCCTCCGATGTTCCCGCAATCCTGCGCTACACCAGAAATGTCTATTATATCGGCAACAACGAGATTGGCAGACTCGGCGCGGGATGCGCAAAGTTCTACAATCTGGACCAGGAAGAGATCCAGAAGGAACTGACCGAGATCAAGTGGGATGCGGAAGCCGCCGAGAAGGGCGGATTCGAGCACTTCATGATGAAGGAGATCCATGAGCAGCCCAAGGCTGTACAGGATACCATCAATGCCATCATCAAGGACGGAAAGGTCAGCCTGGAGGGAATCTCCCTGACCGAAGAGGAGATCCGCAATCTCCGCGATATTAATATCGTCGCCTGCGGCAGCGCCTACCACGTCGGCATTACCCTGCAGTATGTGATCGAGGATCTCACCCGCATTCCCGTCCGCGTGGAGCTGGGAAGCGAATTCCGCTATAGAAAGCCGATACTGAGCGATAATACACTGGTTATCGTCATCAGCCAGTCCGGCGAGACAGCGGACTCCCTGGCCGCCCTGCGCGAAGCCAAGGAACTGGGTGCCAAGACCCTGGGCATCGTCAACGTCATCGGTTCTTCGATCGCCAGAGAGGCTGATAATGTCCTCTATACCCTGGCAGGACCCGAGATCGCCGTCGCTACGACCAAGGCCTATTCCACCCAGCTGGTGGCAGGTTACCTGCTCGGTATTGAGCTCGGAAGAGTGCGCGGCAATATCGACGAGGACCAGTATCAGAAGTTCATTGCCGACATCCAGAAGCTTCCCAGACAGATCGAAGGTCTTTTGGAGGAACAGGAGAGGATCCAGTGGTTTGCATCCAAGTTCTCCAATGCCCACGATGTCTTCTTCATCGGCCGCGGCGTAGACTATGCCATCTGCCTCGAGGGCAGTCTGAAGATGAAGGAGATCAGCTACGTACATTCCGAGGCCTATGCGGCCGGCGAACTCAAGCACGGAACCATCAGCCTGATCGAGGACGGAACCCTCGTGGTCGGCTCCCTCACACAGCCCGATCTCTTCGAGAAGACCATCAGCAACATGGTCGAAGTCAAGAGCCGCGGCGCTTACCTCATGGGTCTTACCTCTTACGGAAACTACAGTGTCGAAGATACTGCGAATTTCACCGTATATGTACCCCGTACAGATCCTCACTTTGCTAACAGTCTGGCGATCATCCCGCTTCAGCTTATGGCCTACTATATCAGTGTCGCCAAGGGACTGGATGTCGATAAGCCCAGAAACCTTGCAAAGAGCGTGACGGTGGAATAATCCGAAAGGGTTTCAAACATTTTGTGAACATGAACAGAAGTACATTTTGTGAACAGAAGTACATGATCACAGATGTAAATCATTTTCGGAAATCTCAATCCTCCGCCAGGGAGTCTTCGTATGTATAAAAAAGAAAAAACAGGATGGCTGAAACATTTTGATTTCATGGTCCTGGATCTGATTGTATTTCAGCTGTGTTATGTGGCGAGCTACTGCATCCTGCGAGGAATTTCCAATCCCTACAGAATCGTCTTGTACCGCTATCAGGGTATCGTTTATCTGTTCTGCCAGCTGATCGTCGTTCTTTTTTCCGAGAGTTACAAAAATGTGCTCCGGCGAAGTACATGGACAGAGCTGGTCTGCACTTTCCGCTATATCGCCACGGTTGAGCTGCTGAACCTGGTCTATCTGTTTTCGGTCCACCAGATCTACATGATCTCGCGACTGCTGACAGGTCTGACCGCAGTGATGTTTTTCTTTGTTTCCTTCTTTGTCCGTATGGCAAATAAAAAGAGGGTCCTGGGTACCCGCAAGGACAAAAAGGGACAGAGATCGCTCATGGTGATCACCTCCAGCCATCTGATGGACGAGGTGATCCAGAACCTTTCCGATAACTCTTTTCACGACTATTTCATCTCGGGAATCATCCTGATGGATCAGGCTTCCGCCGACGAAAAGGATCTGAACGGGATTCCGGTCCTGGGAAGAGGAGAGAACATCCTCTTTTATATCGGACGGCACTGGGTGGACGAGGTCTTTTTGTATCAGCCCGACAACCTGCCCTATCCCGTGGATATGGTGGATAACCTCCTCAATATGGGTATCACGGTGCATTACTGCATCTCCGCCCTCAACGACAGCCGCATGGGGACACAGGAAGTCGAGAAGATCGGCAACTACAAGGTGCTGACCAACAGCCTGCGCATCGTATCGATCCGGGAGCTGGCTTTCAAGCGCTGCATGGATATAGCCGGCGGTATTGTCGGATGTATCCTCACCGGAATCATCTTTATCTTTATCGCTCCGATGATCTACATCAAATCCCCGGGACCGATCTTCTTTACGCAGAAGAGAATCGGCAAGAACGGAAAGCAGTTCAAAATGTATAAGTTCCGGAGCATGTACATGGACGCGGAGGAGCGCAAGAAAGCCCTCATGGCCCAGAACAAGGTCCAGGACGGCATGATGTTCAAGATGGACGACGATCCCCGTATCATCGGCAGTGAGAAAAAGGACAAGAACGGAAAGCCCAAAGGGATCGGCAATTTCATCCGCCGCACATCCCTGGACGAATTCCCTCAGTTCTGGAATGTCCTCAAGGGTGAGATGAGCCTTGTAGGCACACGTCCCCCGACTCTGGACGAGTGGGAAAAATATGATCTCCACCATCGCGTGCGCATGAGTATCAAGCCGGGCATAACGGGCCTCTGGCAGATCAGCGGCCGCAGCGAGATCACCGATTTCGAAGAAGTCGTACGCCTCGACCGCGAATATATACAGAACTGGAGTCCGGAACTGGATTTCCAGATTCTTCTCAAGACGGTATCTGTCGTTCTCAAACACGAGGGCGCGGAATAAAAGGAAAGAATGGAATAAAAAAGAACCTGCGGCTTTTCAGCCTGCAGGTTCTTTTTCTGCTGCATGTTCTGCAGCAGATTTTACGACACACTTTCGAGGGAACAAATCCTCTTCGAAGAGTTTTTGAGCGGAACATGGGGTTTTTCAGCGGAACATCAATGGTCCAGGCCGATTCCGCCCTGAATATGATCCTCTCCGAAGTAAATCTTATGTCTGGGGGAGGCGTTCATAGCTGCGCAGGCCGCCACGGAGAGGAAGGCTTCTTTGGCAGATTCGCTGCGGCCGGTGATGGCGACGGGGATATTGGCGCCGATGAGGATACCGCAGTTGTAGGCACCGCAGCTGGTGTCCAGAACCTTGACGATCAGGTTGCCGGTCATGAGATTGGTGACGACAACACCGTCAAACTCGCCGCAGGCGGGATTGTCATAGCCTTTGAGGCGGGCAGCCTCCTTGTTGAGCATCAGATCCCAGGTGATCGGTCCCACCAGGTTGCAGTCGGCGATGGGCTCATCCTGATGGTCGATGAGAATGGTCTGTGCTTCGACAGTGTCCTTCATGTGGAAAGCGGGTTTCTCGATGAGGGAGAGCAGGCCGATATTGGGATTTTTGACACCGAAGACATGCAGAGCGTCGACCATGTTTACGATGACCTTTTTGCGCTCCTCAATGGAGGGATTGACCAGCAGAGTGACATCGGAGATGGCCAGCATCTTGTGGTAGGTCGGGATCTTGATCATAACGATATGAGTCAGGAGTCTGTCCGGGCGGATCAGGTGGTTGACCTTGTTGAGAACGGGCATCAGGAAGTCACGGGTCTGGGTATTGCCGCGCATGAGGGCGTCGGCGCTGCCTGCCTGGATCATCTCGATGGCGTACTGTACGACGTTCGTGTCATTGCTGACCGGCTGAATGTCAAACTTGCGGTCCGTCAGACCGAGCTTTTCCAGCGTCTGATTGATTTTCTTGTAATTTCCGATCAGGATGGGTTCTGCGAATCCCGCCTCCTGCGCCATAAAGGCGCCCTGCAGGATGTTCTCTGCGTCTGCTCCGGCAATAGCCATGCGCATGGGCTTGCCGGCATTGCGCTCTTTTGCCTTGTCAACGAGAGTCTGGAACTCGGGAATCAATTCCATATTGTTTTGCATGATAGGATCTCCTTTTCTCTGAGCGGTGTAAACGGGCGCGGGATCATGCAGATGCGAATGCCTGAAAATGCAGCCGCAAACATGCGGAAAATACAGGATCCCGCTGCCGATATTTATTATAACACATGGAATGAGCAGTTTCCCTTGTCCTTAGAACAGACCGCCGATTTTCAGAAATACAGGCGCGAATACAAGCGCGACAACTGTCATGAGTTTGATCAGGATATTGATGGAGGGACCGGATGTATCCTTGAAGGGGTCACCCACGGTGTCGCCGACGACTGTTGCATGGTGTGTTTCACTGCCCTTGCCGCCGTTATGACCTTCTTCGACGTACTTTTTGGCGTTATCCCAGGCGCCGCCCGAGTTGGACATGAAGATGGCAAGCATGACGCCGGTGATGAGTGCTCCTGCGAGCAGGCCGCCCAGGGCTGTGGGGCCCAGAACGATGCCGACCAGCAGAGGGCAGACAACCGCCATAACGCCGGGAACCAGCATCTCGTGAAGAGCCGCCTGCGTGGAGATTGCCACACAGGACGTATAATCAGGTTTTCCGGTTCCTTCAAGGATGCCGGGGATGGAGCGGAACTGGCGGCGGACTTCCTCGATCATCTTGTAGGCTGCCTTGGAGACAGAGTCCATGGTCAGAGCAGAGAAGAGGAAGGGCAGCATGCCGCCCAGGAAGAGGCCTACGATGACCTTGTAATCGAGCAGGTTGATGCCGCTCTCAAAGAGCTTGACCGACTGCGCGTAGGAGACGAACAGGGCCAGAGCCGTGAGGGCTGCGGAACCGATGGCGAAGCCCTTGCCCATTGCTGCGGTCGTGTTGCCTACAGCGTCCAGACGATCAGTGATCTTGCGGACACGGGAGGGCAGATGCGACATTTCCGCGATACCGCCGGCGTTGTCGGCGATGGGGCCGTAGGCGTCGACCGCGACCGTGATGCCTGTTGTGGAGAGCATGCCGACCGCTGCAAGGGCGATGCCGTAGAGCCGGCAGGAGAGATATGCGCCGATGATGCCGATGCAGATCAGTACGATCGGAATGGCTGTGGACTGCATACCGACTGCGATACCGCTGATGACGGTGGTCGCGGGGCCGGTCTCGGACTGCTGCGCGATCTTTTTGACGAAGCGGTAGTCACCGGAGGTGTAGATTTCGGTCACGATACCGATGATGAGGCCGACCACAAGTCCGAAGATGATGGCAAAAGCTTCGCGGATGGAATGGAAGAAATACAGACTCATTGCAAGGGAGCCGATGACCACGATGACGGCGGCGGAATAGCTGCCGGCCTTCAGTGCCTTGTGAGGGTTGGAATTTTCATCGCCCTTGACGAAGAAGCATCCCAGAATGGAAGCGGCGATTCCAAGTGCCGCGATGAGCAGGGGGAAAATTGCTCCGTTCAATTCATGGTAGACGACACCCAGAGTGATGGCAGACACGATGGAGCCCACATAGGATTCAAAGAGGTCCGCGCCCATGCCTGCGACATCACCGACGTTGTCACCGACGTTGTCGGCGATAACAGCGGGATTACGGGGGTCATCCTCGGGAATACCTGCCTCGACTTTACCGACAAGGTCGGCACCGACGTCGGCAGCCTTGGTGTAGATACCGCCGCCGACACGCGCGAACAGCGCGATCGAGGAAGCTCCCAGGGAGAATCCGGAGAGAATATCGGGATTTCCGGTGACGAAATAGATCATACCCGCGCCGACCAGGCCGAAACCGACGACACTCATGCCCATGACTGCGCCGCCGGAGAAGGCGACGGAGAGGGCGGCGTTCATGCCGCGGTCCTTGGCTGCGGCGGCAGTGCGGACATTTGCCCTTGTCGCCACATTCATGCCGATGAAACCGGCTGCTGTGGAAAAGACCGCACCGATCAGGAAGCTGTAGGCTGTCAGCCAGCTGATGCCCAGGCCGATCAGGACGAATAAAATGACTACAAAGAAAACGAGAATTTTGTATTCAGCCATAAGGAATGCACGTGCCCCTTCATGGATGAATGCTGCGATTTCCCTCATGCGGTCGGTGCCTTCATCCTGGCGTTTGACCTTACTTACGAGGTAGAATGCGAACAAAAGTGCCAGCACTCCGAAAACGGGTGCGATGATAGTAAGTGCGCTCAACCCATTACCTTCCTTTCTTTTTCTGTGGTGTGTGCCGCGATCTTTGCGTCACACTTTCTGCTGCATAAGCATATGGTCGGATTTGTCCCACCCATTAGACAAAGAGACCTGCTGCAGTGCAGTGTCAATGATACGTTTTGCATGTGCTTTCTGTCATTCCATCACCCAACAGACAAAATGAATGAAAGTGCATGCAAGGAAACAGTACAGAATGTGCACGCGGCCGGCTTTGTCCTGCCGCCCCAATCCGGCCGGACAGACAGCTCACCAGGTGCGGTGGATAAGTGACAGGCTTTATGTCTGCAAAAAGGGCTTTCAGATTTGACCCGTTCAGAACTTGAGCCAAAGCTGCTTTGCGCCGCCTTTCCGCTCATAAAGCACAAAAAGCCTCCGGAATTTCTATAGGTTGTCTACTGTCCCGGGAGCTTTTACAATATTTTAACATGTAAAGCGGGAACATTTCTGTACTTTTTTAAAACCTATGCTATAATGTGACGGAAATGAATGATTTATGACGTTCCGTTTATCGGAAGATTCGTTCATTTTTTCAGGGATCATACAAACAAAACAGAAGCAGCAATAAAGGAAGCGGAAAGATTCCCGCGAAAACGGGAAATATGCACCCGGAAAGAGCCCCGGCAGGCGGCTCTTTCAATCCAGGGTTTGTGACGGAGCAGCACAAACCATCCGGAACGTTTCTTCAAACAGAGAACTGCCGAAAGACATATGAAAGTCACGCAGTCCGCCTGGCGTTCCTGACCGCATGCAGTGCTCCGGAAAGAGAGAGAAGAATGAGCGGTGTCAGACGCGTATACGTCGAAAAGAAAGAGCCATTTGCCGTCGCGGCAAGGCAGTTGAAGGAGGACATTGAAGGCTTTTTAGGAATCGAGAAAATCAGGGGAGTCCGCATCCTGATCCGGTATGATGTAGAGAACATCTCGGATGAGACCTTTGAGAAGGGATGCCGCACTGTTTTTTCCGAGCCGCCCGTGGATGTGTTATATAAAGAAACGATTGAGATTCCCGAGGGGACGAGCGTGTTTTCCGTCGAGGCCCTGCCGGGTCAGTTTGACCAGCGCGCGGACAGCGCTGAGCAGTGCCTGCAGTTCCTCAATGAAGAAGAGAAGCCCGTGGTGCGCACTGCGGTCACCTACCTGCTGACCGGAGACCTCACAAAAGAGGATGTGGACAGTGTCAAAGCCTACTGCATCAACCCTGTGGATTCCCGCGAGACCGGTATGGACAAGCCCGCGACTCTTCACACGGAATATCCTGAACCCGATGATGTGCAGGTCTTTGACGGCTTTACCGGCATGGACCCTGCCGCATTGCAGGAGCTGTATTCCTCTCTCGGCCTTGCCATGACCTGGGCGGATTTCCGGTTTATCCAGACCTATTTCCGTGACACAGAGCACCGCGATCCCACCATCACCGAGATCCGGGTGCTGGACACCTATTGGTCGGATCACTGCCGTCACACCACTTTCTCCACAGAACTCAAAAATATTGAGTTTGAAGACGGCTATTTCCGCACACCCATCGAGACAACCTGGCAGAGCTATTCCGATACCCGCGGTGAGCTGTATGCCGGCCGCAGCGACAAGCCTGTCTGTCTGATGGATCTGGCCATTATGGGCATGAAGAAGCTCAAGGCAGACGGAAAGCTCACCGACATGGAAGTGTCCGATGAAAACAACGCCTGCTCGATCGTGGTCCCGATCGAAGTGGACTACGGCAGGGGCCCCGAGACCGAGGAGTGGCTGGTTTTCTTTAAAAACGAGACCCATAACCATCCCACTGAGATCGAGCCTTTCGGCGGCGCGGCGACCTGTCTGGGCGGCGCGATCCGTGATCCTCTCTCCGGACGCGGCTATGTCTATCAGGCTATGCGCGTGACCGGTGCTGCAGATCCCACCGTTCCCGTGTCACAGACCATCCGCGGCAAGCTTCCCCAGAAAAAGCTGGTCATCGGCGCTGCGGACGGATATTCGAGCTACGGCAACCAGATCGGTCTTGCCACCGGTCATGTCTCCGAAATATATCATCCCGGTTATCTTGCCAAGCGCATGGAGATCGGCGCGGTCATGGGCGCTGCTGCGCGTGAGAATGTGCAGCGTCTCAATTCCGACCCCGGCGATGTCATCATCCTGCTGGGCGGACGCACCGGACGCGACGGCATCGGCGGCGCTACGGGATCCTCCAAGGCCCACACCCAGGAGTCTCTGACTACCTGCGGCGCGGAAGTGCAGAAGGGCAATGCTCCCACAGAGCGTAAGCTTCAGCGTCTTTTCCGCCGTCCCGAGGTTTCCCGCCTCATCAAAAAGTGCAATGACTTCGGCGCGGGCGGAGTCTCCGTTGCGATCGGAGAGCTCGCCGACGGTCTTGAGGTCAACCTTGATCTGGTCCCGAAGAAATATGAAGGCCTCGACGGCACAGAGCTCGCCATTTCCGAATCCCAGGAGCGCATGGCTGTTGTCGTCGCGCCCCAAGATCAGGACGAGTTCCTCAAGTATGCTGCCCAGGAGAATCTGGAGGCGACCCCACTTGCCCGTGTAACAGAGGAGCCCAGGCTTGTTCTTAAATGGAGAGGAAAGGCCATTGTCGATATTGCCCGTTCCTTCCTTGATACCAACGGCGCGCACCAGGAGACCGATGTAAAGGTCCTGATGCCCTCCGAACAGGACAACTATTTCAAAAAAATCGCTTCCGGCAAGGTCGCGGAAGCCCTGAAGCAGGAGACACCTTCCTTTGCCGACACTGTGAAGGCTTCGGTCTCAGACCTCAATGTCTGCTCCCAGAAGGGCCTCGTCGAGATGTTTGACGCCAGTATCGGGGCAGCAACAGTCACAATGCCGTATGGAGGCCGTTATCAGCTGACTCCTACCCAGGCAATGACTGCCCGCCTGCCTGTTCTCGGCGGCACTACAGATACAGTCTCCATGATGAGTTATGGTTTCGATCCCTATCTGTCTTCCTGGAGCCCGTATCACGGCGCGATCTACGCTGTCACCGAGTCCATGTCCAGGATCGTGGCAGAGGGCGGAGACTACAGAAAGCTTCACTTCACCTTCCAGGAGTATTTCGGCCGCATGTCGCAGGAGCCCGAGAGATGGAGCCAGCCTCTGTCCGCCCTGCTGGGCGCTTATGACGCGCAGATCGGCTATGGCCTTGCCAGTATCGGCGGCAAGGATTCCATGTCCGGAACCTTCCGGGAGGAAGGTCTCGACATCGATGTTCCGCCTACCCTTGTCTCCTTTGCGGTCGACGTTGCCAAGGCGCAGGATATCGTGACTCCCGAGCTCAAGAGGGCGGGAGATGTCCTCGTCCAGCTCCGGATCGAGAAAGATGAGTTTGACATCCCGGTCTACGACGATGTCATGAAGATGTATGATCTTGTCACGACTCTGATGCGTGAAGGAAAGATCTGTGCAGCCTATGCCCTTGACTGCTACGGCATCCTGCCGGCAGCTGCCAAGATGGCTTTCGGCAACGGTTACGGTGTTACTTTCGTCGAGAAGCTCCGTCTGAAAGAGCTATACAAAAACGCCATGGGAGATATTCTGGTAGAGATGTCTCCCGACGACCTGGATTCTCTCTCCGATGTGGAGGAATTTGACTGGCGGGTCATCGGAACAGTGACTGAGAAAGACAATGCCGTCTTTTCCTTCGGCAGTGAAAAGATCTCCGTGGACGAGATGCTTGCCGCATGGAAGAAGCCGCTGGAGAAAGTCTTCCCCACAAAGGCCGAAAAGGATACCTCGCCTGTTGCGGCACCGATCTATACCGGCGGACAGATTGCTGTCTGCACACATAAGATCGGCCAGCCGACCGTCTTTATCCCGGTCTTCCCCGGTACAAACTGCGAATACGATACAGCAGCCGCCTTTACCGCGGCGGGCGCCAGGACCATTACCCGCGTCTTTACCAATATGACACCCGAGAACATCCGTGATTCCGCGGCCGCCTTTGCCGAAGCGATCGCGCAGGCACAGATCATCATGTTCCCCGGCGGATTCTCCGCGGGCGATGAGCCGGACGGCAGTGCCAAGTTCTTCGCGACAGCCTTCCGCAACGCGGTCATCGAGGAGGCGGTCACCGACCTTCTGGACAGGCGCGACGGTCTTGCGCTGGGTATCTGCAACGGTTTCCAGGCTCTGATCAAGCTCGGCCTGGTCCCTCAGGGAAAGATCACCGGACAGGACGAGCAGTCCCCGACCCTGACTTACAATACTATCGGCCGCCATATCTCCAAAATGGCTTACACCAAGGTGACTTCCAACAAGAGCCCCTGGCTCGCGCTCGCGGAGCCCGGCGGTGTCTATGTGAATCCCGCTTCCCACGGTGAGGGACGTTTCGTCGCCCCGGCCGAGTGGATCAGAAAACTGGAGGAAAACGGTCAGATCGCGACCCGTTACTGCGATCCGGACGGCAATGTCTCCATGGATGAAGAGTGGAACATCAACGGCTCCTACGCCGCGATCGAGGGTATCACATCCCCCGACGGCCGTGTCTTCGGCAAGATGGTCCACTGCGAGCGCAGCGGCCGCTTCATCAACCTTAACATCGAGGGCGACCAGAACATGCGTCTCTTCGAGGCCGGCGTGAAGTACTTCAAATAAGAAACTGCGTTTAAGAAACTGCGTCCGGCAGAGAATTGAAACGACAGATGGATGACCTCTGTTCGAAAGCAGGGCGGCTGAACAGCAGCCCCAATAAAACAGGTATATAAAAAAGCTGAGGCAGTGCCGTGCATTGTCCCGGCTTTTTTATCGCAGGGCCGCTGCAAGGCTTTTTTCGCCTGACGGCCGACGGCTGCCGGCGGGAGGGCAGAGGGGCAGAGGGGGCAGGGCCGCCTCTGCCCTGGTCTAAAAGGAGACAGGGCTTATTGCGTCAGACCCGAATCCGCTTGGCTCGAAAAAGGTATGTTCCGGTGTGCGGACATGCGTGTAAGGACTCATCACAGAGGTGAAAAGATAAGTGGAAAACAAGATCAATTACAGCAGACAGACGCAGAATATCATTGACAGGATCGAAAGGGAGCAGGACGGGAAAGCTGCGCCCCGCCTTCTGCTGCACAGCTGCTGCGCGCCCTGCTCAAGCCACTGTATGGAATATCTCCGGGAGCACTTTGCGCTGACTGTTTTTTATTACAATCCCAATATTACAGTCTCAGAGGAGTATGAGAAGCGGCTGGCAGAGGAAAAGAGGCTGATCGCGGCTTATAACCGGCAGGTGGAAGAGCAGGACTTTGCGGGGATGCACTCGACTTCCCGGGCTAAGAAGATCGATATTCTGGAGGCACCCTATGATCCGGACAGATGGTTTGGCGCCGTCGAGGGACTTGAGGATTGTCCCGAGGGCGGAGAGAGGTGCACCGTATGTTTTGAGATACGTCTTCGCAGGACAGCGGAAGAAGCCGCGGCAGGCGGATTTGACTATTTTACCACCACGCTCACGATCAGCCCGCTCAAGGATGCGCAGCGTCTCAATGCCATCGGGCTGCGTATGGCGGAAGAATACGGCGTGACCTGGCTTCCCTCCGATTTTAAGAAAAAGGACGGCTACAAGCGGTCGATCGAGCTCTCCGGGGATTTCGGACTCTACCGCCAGAATTACTGCGGCTGTGTGTTTTCACAGGGCCGGGGCGGCGTTTCCCCCGAATAACCTTGACAAAATCCAAGGATTTTGCAATGATTGTGAAATTGACGTAAAAAACAGAAAACTTTCTTCCGGCAGCTGCTTTGAGAGCGGCCGCTGATTCGACTGACAGAAAGGGGAAAAATTGGAGCAGTTTCTGAATCTGATTTCAAAAGAGATGGAATCCGCCTTTGAGGCGGCGGGATATGACAGTGCATTGGGCAGGGTTACGGTATCGAACCGCCCCGACCTCTGCGAATATCAGTGCAACGGTGCTATGGCAGGTGCAAAGCGCTACCGCAAAGCTCCCTTCATGATTGCGGATGATGTGGTAAAGGCACTTTCCGCAAAAAATGACGGCACAGGGTCTGCAGTCTTCTCCAGGGCTGAAGTTGTAAAGCCGGGTTTCCTGAACCTGGATGTGAGGGATAGCTTTCTGCAGTCCTATCTGCAGCAGATGAGCGGGGATGACCGTCTTGGCATGCCTCTTCCGGAAAAAGCCTCGAAGATTATCATCGACTATGGCGGCCCCAATGTGGCCAAGCCTCTGCATGTGGGACATCTCAGAAGCGCGGTCATCGGCGAGGCAGTCAAAAGGATCGCCCGTTTTCACGGCGAGGATGTCATCGGCGATATCCACCTGGGCGACTGGGGTCTGCAGATGGGCCTGGTGATCACGGAGCTCAAAAAGCGAATGCCCGAATTGCCTTATTTTGATCCGGAATATGCAGGCGATTATCCCGGGGAAGCTCCTTTTACTGTTTCTGAGCTTGAAGAGATCTATCCCTTTGCCAGTGCCAAATCCAAAAAGGATCCCGCTTATTATGCAGAGGCAATGGACAATACCCGCCGCCTGCAGGACGGAGAGCGCGGTCTCTACGCCCTCTGGCAGAAAATCGTAGGGGTTTCTGTCGCCGATATGAAGCGCAACTATGAAAATCTCGATGTCTCCTTTGACCTCTGGAACGGTGAAGCCAGTGTACACCCCGTGATCCCCGGCATGGTCGAGGATATGAAAAAGGGCGGCTATGCCTACGAGAGCCAGGGCGCGCTGGTCATCGATGTCGCGGAAGAGACCGACTCCAAGGAGATCCCTCCCTGCATCGTACTCAAGTCCGACGGCGCCTCTCTCTATACGACGACCGACCTGGCGACCATCAAGGAGCGTGTTGAAAAATACAATCCTGATAAGATCATCTATATTACCGACAAGCGCCAGGAACTGCACTTCACGCAGGTCTTCCGCGCGGCCCGGAAAGCCGGTCTCATCGGTCCTGACACAGAGCTGATCCACATCGGTTTCGGCACCATGAACGGCAAGGACGGCAGGCCCTTCAAGACCCGTGAGGGAGGTGTCATGCGCCTGGAGACCCTCATCTCCGACATCGACGCCGAGATGCTCTCCAAGATCAGCACCAACCCCGATATCCCTGCCGACGAAGCCGAAAAGACTTCCCGCCAGGTGGCACTTGCAGCCCTCAAATACGGCGACCTGTCCAACCAGGCCTCAAAGGACTATATTTTTGACATTGAAAAATTTACCTCCTTCGAAGGAGATACCGGCCCTTATATCCTGTACACGATCGTCCGCATGCGCTCCATCCTGCAGCGCTACGCAGAAGAGCCGGGTGCCAAAGATCCCGCTCTGCTCACAGCAGGCGAGCCTGCCGGCGCCGTGGAAAAGAAACTCATGATGGATATCGCAGGTTTCAATGCCATGATGGAAGGCGCCTTCGCAGACTGTGCTCCCCACAGAATCTGCGCATACATTTACCAGCTTTCCAACGATTTCAACTCCTTCTACCATTCCACCAGGATCCTCACTGAAGAGGACCGGGAACAGAAAGAGTCCTGGATCGCGCTTCTGCACCTGACAGAACGCGTTCTTTCCTGCTGCATCAACGTCCTGGGCTTCTCAGCCCCCGCAAGGATGTGATAAAACAGCGAGGAAAGCGGCCGCAAATGCCATGCGGGCATGAGCATTTGCGGACATTTGACGAGCGTCATACATGAGCATGGAGTTCCCTTTATGCGCCAAAGCGTAAAAGGGAACGGGAATGCGAATGTATGCAGTGTGTCGAGAGAGCTGAAGCTCGAAGACACACGAAGTTTTATCACAAAAAAGAAACAGCGAGGAAAGCGGCCGCAAATGCCATGCCTGCATGAGCCGGCTTTATTTACAATTCAGACCAAACGTGTTATGTTACTCTAAAGCGTTAATACATCGCTGTACTATTGGAACACTGATAATGCTTCAGGAAGACAGCTCATGGAAGAAGTAGAAATGATAATGATCTGCAGGCGGCTGTGATGCCCCTGCCATGAGGTATTCGAATGGAGAAAGGAAAGATTACCGTCTTTTCCGGAGACGGAAGGGGCAAGACGGCGGCAGCGCTCGGTATGGCTCTGGACGCTGCGGCAGACGGAAAAACTGCTGTCATCATTCAGTTTCTGAAAGGCAGAGGACTTGCAGAATCCATCTTCTGCAAAAGAATGGAGCCGGATATCAAAATTTTTCGTTTTGAAAAATCTGAGCTGGATTATGATAACCGCTCCACAGAGCAGCGCGAAGACGATGTTTCGTGTATCCGGAACAGTCTCGGCTTTGCCAGAAAAGTGCTTGCGACAGGAGAGTGCGATCTCCTTATTCTGGATGAAGTCCTTGGCGTGATCGACAACCAGATCATCACAGTCGAGGAACTCCGCGACCTTGTGAGCCATCGCGGTGAGACGCAGGTTATTTTCACAGGCCGTGTTTTGAGCGGAGAACTCTGCACTTTTGTGGATGAGATCTCTCAGATCAGCACTGTCCGTTTCAAAAGATACGAATAAACAGAGAAAAGCCGGTGAACGGCACCTATACGGAGGGAAAAAATGTCTATTTTTACAAAAGCAGGAGTTGCCATCATCACCCCTTTCAAAGAGGATGACTTCTCTGTCAATTATGACGCATTTGCGGAACTGATTGACTTCCAGATCGACAACGGCACGGATGCCATCATCGTCTGCGGCTCCACAGGAGAGGCTGCGACCATGACTGAGCAGGAGCATCTGGACGTATGCAAATTCTGCATCGACTACACAAAGAAGCGCGTTCCCGTCATCGCCGGCAGCGGTTCCAACTGCACACAGACAGCCATGAACCTCTCCAAAGAGCTCGCGGCTTATGGTGCCGACGGCCTTCTGGTCATCCATCCTTATTACAATAAGGGCACACAGAAGGGCCTTGTCAAGCACTTCAAGATGGTTGCGGAAGCTTCTGACGGCTGCCCGGTCATCCTCTATAACGTTCCCAGCCGTACCGGCGGAAACATCAATCCTGAGACTGTGGCACAGCTTGTAAAGGAAGTTCCCAACATCGTCGGTATCAAGGAAGCAAGCGGCAACATCAGCCAGATCGTCAAACTCATGACTCTGACCGACGGCAATATCGACTTGTATTCCGGCAATGACGACCAGGTCGTTCCGCTTATGTCCATGGGCGGACTCGGTGTCATTTCCGTTGTCTCCAACGTCGCTCCCAAAGCAGTCCACGACATGTGTGACAAGATGCTCAACGGCGATGTCAAGGGTGCTGCCCAGATCCAGAAAGACACACTTGATCTCTGCGAGAATCTCTTCAGCGAAGTCAACCCTATCCCCGTCAAGAAGGCTGTCAACCTGATGGGCTTCAATGCAGGCCCCCTGCGCATGCCCCTTACCGAGATGGAAGAGGATCACGCGAAGAAGCTCGAGGCAGCTATGCGCAATTTCGGAATTCTGAAATAATATATTCCCGGAATAATTAATTCCCGGCTGAATCAACAACTGCGGACAGCAGAAGATATGGTCAGAAACAGCAATGAACAGCGAAGGAGATACAGATGGTTAAGGCAATACTTCACGGCGCCTGCGGGCGCATGGGACATATGATCGCAGACATCGTTTCCAGAGATGCAGGCATTGAAATTGTTGCGGGAATCGACGCTTTCGGAAGCGCTTATGCGGATTTTCCCGTATATGAATCCCTGGATGCCTGCTCGGAAGAGGCGGACGTTATCATTGATTTTTCCACTGCGGCTGCCATGGAAGGCCTCTTTGCCTACAGTGCTTCCCGTGCGATTCCGGTTGTGGTCTGCACCACAGGTCTTTCCCAAGAACAGACTGCGCTTATGAAACAGACTGCGGAAAAGGTGGCTGTTCTCAAGAGCGCCAACATGTCTCTCGGCATCAACCTTCTCCAGACTCTTCTGGCGGAGGCTGCCCCCAAACTCGCTGCGGCCGGCTTCGATATCGAGATCGTTGAAAAGCATCACAACCAGAAGCTGGATGCTCCCAGCGGAACGGCGATTGCCCTGGCTGACAGTGTCAACGATGCCATGGACGGTGCCTATGAATATGTTTATGACCGCAGCACCAGACGCGAAAAACGGCGTGAAAAAGAGATCGGCATCTCCGCAGTCCGCGGCGGCACCATAGTCGGGGATCACGATGTGATCTTTGCGGGAGAGGATGAAGTCATCACTTTCTCCCACAGAGCCTACAGCCGTGCCGTGTTCGGCAAGGGCGCTGTTGAGGCGGCAAAATATCTGGCCGGAAAACCCGCCCGCCTCTACACGATGCATGACGTTCTGGCATAAGAGCCGGTGAATACCGGAAGGTAAATACCAGAGGGTAAATACTGGAAGGTAAATACTGGAAGATAAATACAAGAGGGTAAATACTGGAAGGTAAATACTTGAAAAGGCAGGAAAAAGAATGAGATTACGTCCCTGTATCGATATTCACGGAGGGTGTGTCAAACAGATCGTCGGTGGTTCGATCCGGGAGGGACAGGCCGTTGAGGAGAACTTTGTTTCAGACCGGGATGCCGCATATTATGCCTCGTTTTACCGTGAAAGAGGTCTTTCCGGAGGTCATATCATCCTGCTTGACAGTGCCTCGGCAGATCCGGAGGCCTATGAAGCAGACCGTGACCAGGCGCTTTCCGCCCTTGCCGCCTATCCCGGAGGTATGCAGATCGGCGGAGGAATCACCCCGGAAAATGCCGCGCAGTATCTGGATGCAGGTGCTTCTCACGTCATTGTGACCTCTTATGTTTTTCGTGAGGGAGCCCTAGACGAGGAACGCCTGGATAAAATGAAAAGGGCTGTCGGGACCGACCGGCTGGTACTGGACCTCAGCTGTCGGAAACTATCCGGGTCACAGGACGGCGGGGATCAGACAAATACACCGGATAAGCCCGGAACAGGCTGTTATGCTGTTGTCACAGACAGATGGCAGAAATTTACCCGATGGATCATCACTCAGGAAAACCTGCTCGCGCTGAAAAACCACTGCGATGAATTCCTTATTCACGCGGCGGATGTCGAAGGAAAGAGGGGAGGGATCCAGGAGGAACTGGTCGGTATTCTCGGCACCTTCTGCAGGACCACCGGATTTCCTGTCACGTACGCGGGCGGTGTCCGCGAAGCGGCTGATCTTGCCCGCATCGCTTCCCTTTCCGGGGGACGTCTGGATGTCACCGTCGGCAGTGCTCTGCAGATCTTCGGCGGAAGCCTTGATCTGGATATGCTTGCTTCTGAGGCGGCATCCTTTTAAGTATTTCTGATTATTGGTAAAATGAAGGGGCTGTTGCATCTGCTTATTTTTAAGCAGATGCAACAGCCCCTTATTCCATGTCGATAAAATGATCTTTTTGCGGGTGTCTGCCGCTTTGGTGACAGACCGTAATCCCTCTTATGTGGTAATCAAGTGGTTTTCATCAAAGCTTGGTAACGTTGACTGCCTGAGGACCCTTCTGACCCTGTACGACATCATACTCAACAGCCTCACCCTCTTCAAGGGATTTGAAACCTTCCTGATTGATTCCGCTGAAATGTACGAAGACATCATTTCCTTCAGAATCGGAAATAAATCCAAACCCCTTTTGGTTGTTAAACCACTTGACAGTTCCTTTGCTCATTGCTGGCACCTCCAAAAACAAAACTAGAATCGCTGTATTTATTGCACAAAAGATGAAGAGTATAACACCATTTTGTGTAACGAATCCAACATAACACAAGTGTAAACAAAAGTAAAGCAGAATTTTATTGGGATGCATAGAATCACATGTTTGGACATTTATTTGCCAATGTACTAATATTTTTGATAAGATGAACCTACTTCTTTACTTCACCGTTGTAAAATGTTAAAATAGGTTGCAGACCGCAAATGCAGCGGTTAAGGGCGCTGCCTCGCTGTCCGGCGGCGTGGTTGAAAGAAAGAAAAAGTCTGGTAAAAAACTATAAGCAGCTGTTTTCTCTTGTGGGGGTATTCATGAACAAAAAAATCAGAACAGATGCAGTCAGTCACCTTTTCGAGGCTATCCTGACCTTGGAAAATGAAGAAGAGTGCTTTGAGTTTTTTGAGGATCTTTGTACGGTAAATGAACTGCTGTCTTTATCGCAGAGGTTTGAGGTTGCCTCTATGCTCAAAAAGAAAGATACATATCTCAAGATTGCCGAGAAGACCGGTGCGTCCACGGCGACAATCAGCCGTGTGAACCGGTCTCTCAATTATGGAAATGACGGTTATACCATGGTTTTTTCCAGAATGAAGTCCTACAATGAGAATACGAACAACTAAGAAATATGAAAATTTCGGATAACGGCAAAAACAAAATATTACCATATAAAGTATTTATAGGAGGGGTGCTGGTTTATCTTCTTGCAGTCCTTCCTTTTTTAATTTACCGAAAGGGTCTGTTCTTTTATTACGGCGATTACAATGTCCAGCAGGTTCCCTTTCTTATTTTTGCGCACAGGGCGGTGCGAGAGGGGAGATTTTTCTGGAACCCGCTGGTGGATCTCGGCGGCAATATGACAGGCGTTTTCGCTTTCTATCTGTGGGGCAGTCCTTTTTTCTGGCTGACGATTCCTTTTCCGGAGAGCTGGCTTCCCTATATGCCTCCCTTTCTGATGGCCTTGAAATACGGAACGGCAGCTGCGACATCCTGCGCCTGGATCCGCACCCAGACCCGCTCGGACAAGGCGGCTGTACTGGGTTCTTTTTTATATGCTTTCTCCGGTTTTCAGGCGTGCAACATCGTCTTTCAGCATTTTCATGATGTCACCGCGTTCTTTCCCCTCTACCTTCTGGCCTTTGACCGGTTTGTGACCGGCAGCCGGGAGATCACCGTCTGCCGCTGCGAGGGAAAAAGAAAGACTGCGGTAATAGATCTTCTGGGATTCACATTGATGACAGCCCTCATGTCCGTGATCAACTACTATTTCTTTGTCGGACAGGTGATCTTCCTTGTTCTGTATTATCTGACCAGGTGGGGGATCCGGCGCGCAGGGGGGGACGGCTTCATGTCCATGGTCACCGAGGTCCTGCGGATCCTGGGCGCAGGTATGGCAGGCCTTCTTTTGTCATCCTTTTTCCTCGTGCAGTCCCTCGGCGGGGTCGTCGGCAATACCCGTGTCGGCAAGGTGATCAACGGTTATGATCTTCTTGCCTATCCGGATGCGACAACACCTCTGGCGATCCTGAAATCCTTCTTTATGGTACCGGACCTGATCGCCCGCGGCACCCTGTTTACCAATGACCATATCAGAAACGGGTCCCTCGCATTCTGCCTGCCCTGTTTTGCCATGGCGGGCGTCTTCGCCTTCTGGATGCTGCGCCGCAAGAGCTGGAAGAAATCGCTCCTGACTGCCCTGGCTGTAATGGCCTTCATTCCGGTCCTGAACGCATCCTTTTCTGCCTTTAATTCGAATTTTTACACCAGATGGTTTTACATGCCGATTCTTCTATGTGCCTGTATGACAGCAGAAGTAGTCGAAGAAAATGACAAAGCGGCATTCACACGGGGCACTTTGCTTTCGCTGACATGCACAGTCCTCTTTATCCTGTTCTGCTTTCTTCCGGTGCAGGAGAACGGAAAGTGGTACTTTACAAAAATCTGTGACAACAGACAGCTTCTGACAAGAGAAATCGAAGCCACTCTGTTCAGTTCGGCTGTACTGCTGGTCGTTCTTTTCCTCAAGAGGCGCTTCGGAAGTCTCTTCCCGGACAAGGTCAGAAAGGACAGCAGAGACAGCGAAGACAGCAGAGACAGCGAAGACAGCAGAGACAGCGAAGACAGCAGGGACAGCGGGAATACAGGCGGAGACCTGACAGGCTCTGATGACACTGCAAAAGGGGAAGCTTCCAGACGTCTGCGCCTTGACAGGAGGCGGATCCCTGGAACGATCTGTCTGCTGCTCACGGCGGTGTGCTGCATCACCTCGACCATAGCGGTCCTGGATAACGGCAGTTCACTTATTTCTTATACCGGCTTTGAAAAGTGGAAGCGTCAGCTGCTCACTGAGCGTCCGGTGCTGGCCCCTTATCCCCTGACAGAATCCGATCCGGACAGTGCGCAGGAGCCTGCGGCGGATGTATCGTCAGATGTGCGGACAGCGCCTCTGACCGGTCCTGTCCCCGGGGTCGATGCGCCTTTTTCCCGCGTGGAGACAGACAGCACTTCGACAAACTATGAGATGGTCTGGAGATATCCGACTATGCACTGTTTCGAGAGTACCGTGCACCCCATGATCTTCACCTGGTACCGCGGCATCGGAATGATCCGTACCGTAGAGTCGACGCTCCCCTATGAGCGGATCGGCGCGCGCGCCGTCATGTCTGTGCGCTACTATATTGAGAATACACTTGTCAAACCGGACAAGAGCTATACGGACCAGGGCGGTATCGAAGGATATTCCCTGATCAATGACATGAACGGTTACAATGTCCATGAAACGGAAAATTATATCCCGATGGGCTTCTCGTTTGACAGCTATATGACCGAAGAGAACTACGATGCTCTCACCAATGGTCCTGTGTCCGACCGGGTGCTGGTCAAAAACATTGTTCTTTCGGAGGAGATGGCAGCTAAATACGGTCATTTGATGGAAGAGGACACAGAATTGTATACGGAAGAGATGCCCTACGAAGAATTCTATGTTCACTGCGCTGACCGCGCCGCTTCTGCCTGTACAGAGTTTGCCTTTGATAAAAACGGATACCACGCCACGGCAGAGATGGAAAGAGACAATCTTCTCCTTTTCTCAATTCCCTATGACAGAGGCTTTTCGGCCAGGGTTGACGGAGAGCCCGCGGAAGTGGAATGTGCAGACTTCGGTCTGACTGCCATATACGTTCCCGAGGGCACGCATGAGATCACTGTGACCTACCTGCCGCAGGGATTGGTGCCTGCCTCGGTCATCTCCGCGCTGACAGCTGCCGCACTGCTCCTTTTCGGCATCCGGATGCGGCGGCATTAATGTAAGCGCCAATAGAAGTGCTCTCCGATCGAAAGCTGTTAATGCTTGCAAAACAGCTCTATGCGTGGTAAGATATCCATCGTGCACGCACAAATGTCCGTGTCAGACGGACTGCGAAGGAGATTATTATGGAGGGCTCTACTTTTTATATAGTGCATGAATCAGCTATGCCGCCTGTGCTCAAAAAAGTGGCGGAAGCCAACAGACTTCTTTCTTCCGGAGAAGCCAGGACAGTCAACGAGGCTGCCGAGATGGTCGGGATCGGGCGAAGCTCTTATTACAAATTCAAGGATTCTGTTGAGGAGTTTCACAATAACCTCACAGGATCCATGCTGACGATCGTTTGTGAAGTCAGTGACAGGGCGGGAGTTTTATCAGACCTGCTCCAGACGATCGCGCAGTGCGGGGCAAATATCCTGACGATCCACCAGGCGATTCCCGTGGACGGCGTCGCGGTTGTCAGTATCAGCATGCAGATGCTTGAAAATGCCAACAGCGTCAATACGATCATCGAGAAGATCGCGGAAAGAGACGGGATCCGGCGCGTCCGCGTGACAGGAAGATAGATAGACCGGCGTTTTTCCGGCAGAAGAAGTCCGGGATACAGCTGCATTACCTGAAAAAGCAGCCGGGGAAATACAGGCGCATTACTGAAGAAACAGTCGGGGAATACAGTCGTATTACCGGTTAAATTAGAAAACAACCCTGTTCATAAGGACAGGTACTATTTTTCAGAATATACACTCGTATCAAAATGGAAAGGAATGGATTAACGAGATGATAAAAGTTGCAGTGTTGGGATTTGGAACAGTCGGCAGCGGAGTCGTAGAGCTTTTTGACATTAACCGTAACTCGGTGAAGAGAAGAGTTCCCGAAGGAGTGGAGGTTAGTTATATTCTTGATCTGCGCGAGTTTCCCGACAGTCCCTATGCAGACAGAGTAGTACATGATTTCAATATTATCCTCGATGATCCCGAGATCCGTGTGATCTGCGAGACCATGGGAGGCAAGGAACCCGCCTTTACCTTCACCAGGAAGGCCCTCGAGAGAGGGATCAGTGTCTGCACATCCAACAAGGAACTGGTCGCGGCCCACGGCCCCGAGCTTTTGAGGATTGCGGATGAGAACAACTGCAGCTATCTCTTTGAAGCCAGTGTCGGCGGCGGTATTCCGATCATCCGCCCCATGAATACCTCGCTCGCTCCGGAGTATATCACGAAGATCATCGGTATCCTCAATGGTACAACAAACTACATGATGACCAGGATGGAGCAGGAGGATATTTCCTTCGAAGATGTTCTCAAACAGGCTCAGGACAGAGGCTATGCCGAGCGTAATCCCGAGGCGGATATCGAAGGACATGATGCCTGCCGCAAGATCGCCATCCTTTCCTCCCTTATGTGCGGCAAGACCGTCCGTTATGAGGACATACCCTGTGAAGGCATCAGCAAAATCTCCATGCTGGACGTCGCCTATGCCCGCAGTATGGGCAGGGCCATCAAGCTTCTGGGTGTCAGTGAACGCGACTGGCAGACCGGCACCTTCTATGTCCGGACTGCTCCTTATATGGTTCCCGCGTCCCACCCGCTTCACGGCGTCGAAGATGTCTTCAATGCAGTCTATGTTCACGGCAACCTTGTAGACAATCTCATGTTCTACGGACGAGGAGCAGGCAAGTTCCCGACAGCCAGCGCAGTGGTCTCCGACATGCTTGACTGCGCGCTGAACATCGGAGCGACCATTCCGATCCGCTGGTCCGATGAAACAATGGAACTGTCCGATCCTGCCCTCAACTCCAGCCGTTTCTTTGTGCGTATTCCCAGGACTGAGCTGGAAAAAGCCTCCGGTCTCTTCAGGGGGTTTGAAGAGGTCTCCATGGATTCCGCACCTGCTGACGAGGCTGCTTTTACGACAGGCAGCATGAAAGAATCCTCTTTTGAAGACTGCGCAGCGCAGCTGTCCGAAGTGCGCCAGGTGATCCGCCTGCTTGAGGACTGATCCGGGACAGGGCGTGTATTGCAGCCCCCTGTACGTTAACAGGTTTTTTTCGCGTGAGATTCATTTGACACTTCAGGGTTTCTGATATATAAATGGTTAGAGTATATAGAGTGAAAAATCTTGCCGATACAAGTTTTTTCACTCCGGATGTTTGTGCCGGAGCACAAACCCCCTGATGTCAGCGAGAAATCGTCTCCGCGAATTTCTCCTCGTGCTGCCGCTCTGGCGAGCGGCATGATCGGAAGAGACAGGAAAGCCTTTTTTCCATGCATGGAAAAGGCTTTTCTGCGTTGATAGGTCAGCTGACCCGGCGGCGGAATCCTGCTTCGCCCGCGGCTGATCTGCATAAAGAAAAGAGATACTGAGGTTACGAAGATGAAAGTAGTAAAATTTGGCGGGAGTTCTCTCGCCAATGCAGAACAGTTTAAAAAGGTTGTCGATATCATCAACAAGGATAAAACCAGAAGATATGTGATCCCTTCAGCTCCCGGAAAGCGTTTCCCCGGCGACACCAAGGTGACCGACCTTCTCTACAAGATGGAGGGAGAGGCAGCGAGAGGAGAGGATTTCCACGAGACTTTTGATGAGATCAAGAGCCGCTATGAGGAGATTATTGAAGGTCTGGGACTTAAGGACTTCTCCCTGGATGAACAGTTTGACGAGATCGAGAAGAGGATGAAGGAAGATCCTGACGCCGACTACGCGGCATCCCGCGGCGAGCACCTGAACGGACGCATCATGGCTGAATGTCTGGGATTTGCCTTTGTGGATCCCTTCGAGATGATCTTTTTTGACGAAGAGGGGATGCTTGATGACCGCAGGACCATGCGCGCTGTCGAAAAGCGTCTTAAAGGAGAGGAATATGCTGTCATTCCCGGCTTCTACGGCTGCAGCCATGACGGCAAAGTCAAGGCTTTCTCCCGCGGAGGTTCTGACATCACAGGATCCATCGTGGCCGGGGCCTGCCATGCGGACGTCTATGAGAACTGGACTGATGTCTCCGGCTTCCTTGTAGCGGATCCCCGCATTATCAAGAACCCCGCAAGGATCGAGACCATTACCTATCGTGAGCTGCGTGAGCTCTCCTACATGGGGGCATCGGTTCTCCACGAAGAGTCGATCTTCCCTGTGCGCCGCCAGGGCATCCCGATCAATATCAGAAATACCAACAGGCCTCAGGATGAAGGTACCTGGATCGTGGAAAGTACAGCTCAGAAATCAGGCTACGTCATCACCGGTATTGCGGGCAGGAAGGATTTCTGCGCCGTCCTTATTACCAAGGACATGATGAATTCCGAGATCGGCTTTGGAAGAAAGGTCCTGCAGGCATTCGAAGATAACAATATTTCCTTCGAGCATATGCCTTCGGGTATTGACACCATGACCATCGTCGTCCACGAGGACGAATTTATTGAGAAAGAGCAGAAAGTCGTCTCCGCCATCCACCGTCTGGCCAAGCCCGATGCCATCGAGATTGAATCCGACCTCGCCCTGATCGCAGTCGTGGGCCGCGGCATGAAGTCCATGCGCGGAACTGCCGGACGTATCTTCTCTGCCCTCGCCCACGCCCATGTCAATGTCCGAATGATCGACCAGGGCTCCTCCGAGCTCAACATCATCATCGGCGTCGAGAACAAAGACTTCGAGACTGCCCTCCAGGCGATCTACGACATTTTTGTCCTCACCCAGCTATAAAACATAATTCGGAAATGAGTCACAAGGGACGGTTCTGATCGACTCATTTTCGCTGAAAATGAGTCAATCAGAACCGTCCCCGGTGACTCACGGTGGATCAAAAGACGTTCACGGAGACCCGTTTGATCCCGCAATGATCCGGCAGTTTTTCTGCCGGACTGACAATAACATGGAAGGAGACAACAGACAGCATGAGTGATAAGACCGCGGAAATGAATGCAGCTGCACCCGAAGAGGAAAAGGTAAGCCGTCATTTCATCGAACAGGAGATTGACAAGGATTTGAAGGACGGCGTGTATGATGTCGTACATACCCGTTTTCCTCCCGAGCCCAACGGCTATCTCCACATTGGACATGCCAAGAGCATTCTTCTCAACTACGGTATGGCGCAGGAGTACGGAGGAAAGTTTAATCTCCGCTTTGACGACACCAATCCCACCAAGGAAAAGATTGAGTTCGTCGAGTCCATCAAGGCGGACGTACAGTGGCTGGGTGCCGATTACGAAGACAGACTCTTCTATGCCTCTGACTATTTCCAGCAGATGTACGATGTCGCCGTCAAGCTCATCAAAAAGGGTAAGGCCTATGTTTCCGACCTCTCGGCGGAAGAGATGCGCGAATATCGCGGCACTCTGACCGAGCCCGGCAAAAACGATCCCAACCGTGAGCGCAGTATCGAGGAGAACCTTGATCTCTTCGAGCGCATGCGCGCAGGTGAATTTGCCGACGGCGAGAAGACCCTCCGCGCGAAGATCGATATGGCCAGCCCCAATATCAATATGCGCGATCCGATCATCTACCGCGTGGCCCATATGTCTCATCACAATACCGGCGACAAATGGTGCATCTATCCCATGTATGATTTTGCGCATCCCATCGAGGACGCGATCGAAGGCATTACCCACTCTCTCTGCACACTTGAGTTTGAGGATCACCGTCCCCTCTACGACTGGGTCGTACGGGAAGCCGAGTATCCCCACCCTCCCAGACAGATTGAGTTTGCAAAAATGTATCTGACCAACCAGGTCACGGGCAAACGCTATATCAAGAAGCTTGTTGAGCAGAACATAGTGGACGGCTGGGATGATCCCCGTCTGGTCTCTATTTCGGGTCTGCGCCGCAGAGGCTACACACCTGCTTCCATCAGGCGCTTCGTCGACCTGTGCGGTATCTCCAAGAGCAACAGCTCCGCGGACTACGCAGCACTCGAATACTGCATCCGCGAGGACCTCAAGCCCGGCTGCAAGCGCATGCTGGCTGTACTCCATCCGCTCAAACTCATCATCGACAACTATCCCGAGGATCAGGTCGAGATGCTCGAGGCAGACAACAATCTGGAGAACCCCGATCTGGGCAAGCGTCAGATTCCTTTCGGACGTGAACTCTGGATCGAACGCGACGACTTCATGGAAGAGCCTCCGAAAAAGTATTATCGACTCTTCCCCGGCAACGAAGTGCGCCTCATGTACGCCTATTTTGTCAAGTGCGTCGGCTTTGACAAGGATGAAAACGGCAATATCACTGCGGTACATGTGACCTATGACCCCGAGACAAAGAGCGGCAGCGGCTTCACCGGCCGCAAGGTCAAGGGTACGATCCACTGGGTCCATGCAGACTCCGCAGTCAAAGTTACCGCCCGGCTCTACGAGAATATCGTCGATGAGGAAAAGGGTGTCTACGATGAGAACGGTGAGCTCAACCTCAATCCGAACTCCCTGACCGTCTGTGACGCTCTCGTCGAGCCTGAACTCAAGGACGCGAAGCCTTTCGAACGCTTCCAGTTCGTCCGCAACGGCTACTTTTGTGTCGATTACAAGGATTCCGCTGAAGGCGCTCCTGTATTCAACCGGATCGTGGGCCTGAAGAGCTCCTTCAAGCTTCCCAAAAAATAATTTTTCCAGCTGTTCGGCAGCGTCCGCCGTTCACGGACGAAAAAGCTGAGTAAAGAACCCTGAACAGCTGCAGGTCTGTGAGATGCAGCAGATGTGCCAGAGATTTTGAGAGATCTCTGGCACTCTTGCTATCTGCAGGCGGCATCAATGTGCACATGGGGCGGTAATATGCAGGCGGCATCAATGTGCACATGGGGCGGTAATATGCAGGCGGCATCAATGGGAACATGGGGGCGGTGATCTGCAGGCGGCATCAATGTGCACATGGGACCGGAAATCTGCCTGCCGGCATAGATGATTGAACAGCACCGGTTATCTGCCCCTCGTCTTAAAGGACTGCATGATACCGGCAGGGAACCTTTGGGGATTTTTGTTTTATAAGGAGAGACAGACATGGCACAGGAATTGAGCGTGCGCCTGAATTCGGAGGATAAGAGGCCTCTTTACAGGCAGATTTACGAATATATCCGCGGCGAGATCCGCAGCGGCGCGCTCGAGCCAGGTGAGCGCATCCCTTCCACGCGCGCTATGTCGGCGGACCTGCACATAGCCCGCAGTACGGCAGAACTCGCCTACAGCCAGCTCCTCTCGGAGGGCTATATCCACTCGAAAAAAAACAGCGGCTACTATGTCAGTGAAGTGGAAAACCTGGCAGAGCTGCATTTTGAGGACGAGGATCCCTTTTATTCTTTCAGGGAAAAAGAGAATGCGGCCGGCCGGGAAAAGGGATCTGAAAAGAAAAAGGATCAGTCCGTCTCTGTACTGTCCCATCTTGGAAAGCAGAGTTACCTGAACAGCAGTCTGATCGATTTTTCCCTTCGGCACACAGAGATGTCCGCCTTCCCCTACAGCACATGGAAAAAGATCATGCGCGAGGTCATGGTGGATGCCAACTCCGAGATGTTTTCCCACAGTGAGCCCGGAGGAGATCTGTCGCTGCGCACAACGATCGCGCGATACCTGCACTTTTCCAGAGGTGTGCGCTGTACACCGGAGCAGGTTATAGTGGGCGCGGGAAATGATTATCTTCTCATACTGCTGCGCCATATTCTCGGAGAGGGCAGAAAAGTGGCGATGGAGAACCCTTCCTACCTGCGCGCTGCACAGATTTTTTCATCCTTCGGATACAGGATCTGCCCGGTGCGGATGGATGATGACGGAATGCTGCCCGCGTCTGTGGCACAGACGGATGCTGATCTCGTCTATGCCATGCCTGCCCATCAGTTCCCCGTCGGCTGCATTATGCCAGTCGGACGAAGGGCCTCTCTGCTGGGATGGGCCATGGAGGCTGCGGATCGATATATCATCGAGGACGACTATGATTCCGAATTCCGCTACCGCGGAAAGCCCATCCCTGCTCTGCAGTCTCTTGACCGCGCAGGCAGAGTCATTTATATCGGCACTTTTTCCAAGGCCATCGCGCCGGCCATCCGCATCAGCTATATGATCCTTCCGCAGGACCTGGTCGGCCGCTATCGCGAAAAGTGCTGGTTTTTCTCATCCACGGTCTCAAGGATCGACCAGCGCATCCTGAATGATTTTATGAAAAACGGTCACTTCGAGCGCCATCTGAACCGGATGCGCAGTATTTACCGGGCCCGTCACGATGAACTGCTGGCGCAGCTTCGTCCGCTGCAGGACCGCTATCGCATCCTTGGAGCCGGAACAGGTCTGCATCTTGGCCTGGAAGCACTTGCGGAGACAGCGGAAGACATGGCTAAGAGCATGACAGATACCAGTGACGGGCAAAGCGTGACAGGACAGTCATTCATACAGATCGAACATGAGCTGGTTCAGCGGGCTGCCGCCCGGGGAGTAGCAGTCTATGCACTGTCCGACTACCTTCTGCCGGGATCCGGTCAGCATTTTACAGGGAGGAGACGGCCGACGATCCTTTTGGGATTCGGCGCCCTCGATGAGACATCCATACGCGAGGGGGTAGGCAGACTTGCGGAAGCTCTGCTGTCCGTGTGATCCCGAAACAGGCCGGAGCGGCTCCGCCGCCCTCTGCCTCCGACTGAACCCTGCCCCGACTGAAACTGTATCCGCCGCAGGATGCCGCAGGGCGGACTATATCATTACACGGGCCGTGTCACAATAAAAAACCGGACACCGAAAAATCAATTTTTCCGGTGTCCGGTCCTTTTTTTATCGCAGGGCTGCCGTAAGGTATCTATCTTTCGTCTGACGGCGGACGGCAGCCTGCGGCAGGGCAGAGGGCTTCAGGGCCGCCTCTGCCTTATTTCTGCGGAAGATTCCGCGGAGATTCCGCGTATGTTTCAGATATTCATCTTGCGCAGGGTCTGCAGATAATCGGAAATCCGTTCTGCGTACTGCTCGTAGAAAGGCGTCGCCGCCTCTGCGGGGGCAGATGTGCCGTTGTACACCTGTACCAGGAGTTCCTGCATCAGGCCGTAACGTGTATATTCCAGCATTTGCGAGATCCTGTCCGCATCCTGTTCTGTGAGAAAGGGCGGTCTTCCGGATTCCATGATCAGGGACAGCCTGTGGGAGGAAGCGGCTTTCTCAAGGCCATCGGGGATCACGGGTTTAAACCTGGGATCATCCATGGATAGCTCTTCATCCGCGCGGCGCAGAAAGAGAGGCATATAGGGATATTTCCGAAGGACGGCAGCGTCGACCCTGACCAGCTGACGATACATTTCAAAGAAGTCACAGCCCCGCCGGCGCCCGGCCTCGCGCATCTCCAGCAATGTATATCTGGTGCAGTATTCGTACAGAAATTCCCAGCTGCCTTTTTTGCTCTTGAAATAGTGGAAGAGCAATCCCTTGCTGATAGAAGCGGCCGCAACCATTTCATCCGTGCTGGCGTGTCTGTAACCGTTTTGTGCAAAGATTCTCATCGCGCCGTTGATGATCCGGTCCTGCCGGTCTTTTTTTAAGTCAAAAAAACGTTCATTCATGGTCTGTGTTCCCTTCTGAATCCGCTGAGAATCCGGAACTCCTTTTTGCAGACACTCTTTCGACGGTGTGTTCCGGCCGCCGTCGGCCAATGATTGACCGGAACGATTAATCTATATGATAGCATTTTAAGACTGCGATGACAATCCGCTTCATTTCAAAGTGTACGGCAATTCCCGGCCGGCAATTCCCGGAGTATTCATACATGTCCGCGGGTGCCCGCTCATGAAGGTAAGTACGAACGGTTACGGGGACGTTCAAAATACACAATGCAGTTAGCTATATTTAACCTGATTGTTGTCAAAAATGAACAAATTTTTTGAAAATATTTTCAAATATGGACCGGTTATTAGACAAAAAACTGTTATAATTATAACATTAAATATTATATAATTTTTTATAATATACCTACGGAAATGCCGGAGCGCTTCTGCGCGGCGGCAGAACTAACTTACATTCATTTGTTTTGGAAAGGAGATGGTAATCGATGGCTAATGTAGCTTTTCGGGGAACGCCAAAACAGGAACGAGAGCTTCGGAAATTCATTAAAAAGCACAAAGATCAGCCCGGAGCGATGATGCCTGTACTCCAGGAGGCACAGGGAATCTACGGGTATCTGCCCAGAGAGGTGCAGACGATCATCGCCGAGGAGATGGGCGTTCCGCTTTCCCAGGTGTTCGGAGTTGCGACATTCTATTCGCAGTTCACCCTGTCCCCCAAGGGCGAGCACACTGTCAGCGTATGTCTCGGTACAGCCTGCTATGTCAAGGGCGCTGACAAGATCCTGGCCGCCATTGAGGAACGCCTCGGGATCAAAGCCGGGGAGTGCACCTCTGACGGCTTCTTCTCCATTGACAGCTGCCGGTGTCTCGGCGCCTGCGGTCTGGCTCCCGTCATGACAATCGACGGAGAAGTCTACGGCAAGTGCACACCGGAGTCAGCGGTGAAAATCATTGATTCCTATTATGAGGAGGTGTAAGCCATGACGATGACATTGAACAGGCTCACGGAAATCAAACAAAAAAATCAGGAGCTGGTCATGGTCCGTAAGCTCGTGGCTTCCCAGGCTGAAGAGATGGCCAAGCACACTGCTTACCGCAAACAGATCCTCGTCTGCGGCGGTACCGGATGTACCTCCTCCAGCAGCTTGAAGGTCATTGAAGCGCTTGAGAAAGAGCTCAAGAAGAACAATATCGAAGACGTCCTGGTCGTCAAGACCGGATGTTTCGGCCTCTGCGCGCTGGGCCCCATCGTGATCGTCTATCCCGAGGGTGCCTTCTATTCCCAGACGACGCCCGAAGCCGCAAAGCGCATCATTGACGAGCACATCATCTGAGCAAGACCAATTTCTATGCCAAGCAGATGCGTATCGCCCTCAAGAACTGCGGTGTCATCGATCCCGAGAACATTGAGGAGTATATCGCTCTGGACGGTTATTTTGCTCTGCATAAGGTCCTGACCGAGATGACCCAGGACCAGGTTATTGACACTATGCTGGCATCCGGACTGCGCGGCCGCGGCGGCGCGGGCTTCCCGACCGGCAGAAAATGGGCTTTCTGTAAAGCCACCAAGTCCGACATCAAGTATGTCTGCTGCAACGCTGACGAAGGCGACCCCGGTGCATTCATGGACCGTTCCATCCTCGAAGGCGACCCTCACGCAGTCCTCGAGGCTATGGCCATTGCAGGTTATGCGATCGGCGCCAGCCAGGGTTATGTCTATGTCCGTGCAGAGTATCCCATCGCGGTCCAGCGTCTTGAGATCGCGATCAAGCAGGCACGTGAATACGGACTGCTCGGCGACAACATCTTCCGCACAGATTTCTGCTTCGACGTTGAGATCCGCCTCGGCGCCGGCGCCTTTGTCTGCGGCGAAGAGACAGCTCTGATGACCTCCATCGAAGGTAAGCGCGGCGAGCCTCGTCCCCGTCCTCCCTTCCCTGCAGTCAAGGGTCTCTTCCAGAAGCCTACCATCCTCAACAACGTTGAGACCTACGCAAACGTAGCCCAGATCATTCTGAAGGGCGCTGACTGGTATTCCTCCATCGGCACCGAGACCTCCAAGGGCACCAAGGTCTTCGCGGTCGGCGGCAAGATCACAAACGTCGGCCTGGTGGAAGTCCCCATGGGCACCACCCTGCGCGAGATCATCGAGGAGATCGGCGGCGGCATCCCCAATGGCAAGAAGTTCAAGGCGGCCCAGACAGGCGGCCCTTCCGGCGGATGTATTCCTTCTGTCCACATCGACACACCCATCGACTATGAGAGCCTGGCCAAGATCGGATCCATGATGGGCTCCGGCGGACTGATCGTCATGGATGAGGACACCTGTATGGTGGATATCGCCAAGTTCTACATGGAGTTCATCTGCGAAGAGTCCTGCGGCAAATGTTCACCCTGCCGTATCGGCACGCACCGTCTCCTGCAGATGCTGGACGACATCACCAAGGGCAATGCGACGATCGAGGAACTGGACAAGATCGAGGAGCTTGCAGCTCACATGAAAGTGTCCTGCCTCTGCGCCCTCGGCCAGACCGCATCCAACCCGGTCACTTCCACCCTTCGCTATTTCCGCGAGGAATACGAGGATCATATCCTCAACAAGAGATGTGCAGCGAAGAAGTGCAAAGACCTCCTGCACTATCAGATCGATCCCGACAAGTGCAAAGGCTGCACGCTCTGTTCCAGAAACTGCCCTGTGGGCGCCATCAGCGGCACAGTCAAAGAGCCTCATCATATCGATATCGATACCTGCATCAAGTGCGGCCTGTGCAAGCAGAACTGTAAGTTCGACGCTGTGTATATG
>ONKG01000170.1 GCA_900318375.1 uncultured Lachnospiraceae bacterium | reverse complement strand
AAGCCTGAGTCTGAAGGTGGATTTCGTCATCGCTACTGTAGGCCAGCTCGTTGCCGAGCACGGAAGCACACTGGATAATGAGTCTATCGTGCATAGTGATCAAGGAGCCCATTACACCAGTTATGCCTTCATTCAGAAACTGAAAGACGAAGAATTCGTTCAGTCTATGTCCAGACGTGGCAACTGTTGGGACAACGCTCCCCAGGAAAGCTTCTTCGGACATATGAAGGACGAAATCTGCGAAGCAGTTGCTGGATGTATCATCTTCGAGGATGTTGTCGCAAAAGTTGATGACTGGATTGACTATTACAACAATGACCGCTATCAGTGGGATCTTCTGAAGCTGTCTCCAAAGGAGTATTACCAATATCTGCAAACAGGAGTCTATCCGCTTCCGGTATATGATCCGAAAAAACAGTAACACTGGGGCTCTGCCCCAGACCCCGGGGTTTAACGCTTTGGTTTCCAAGAGGCAGTAGAGCACTCCCGGAGACAAACGAAAAAGGCAGTACACCTGGCACTGCCTCCCGCAAACCCGGTATGGCGCTCGTGTCGCTCCCCAGCGTTGCACTATCCTCCATATCGGTAAAGCAGTAGCAGTATAACAGACCGGGTGTCAGATGACACCCCTAAAATTCAAAGTTGTCCTTGACAAGGGGTACACTTCAGTGGATAGTAGTCAAATCGTAGTAAAAACGGGGTGGTTTTACTACTGCTTGTTTTAAAGGAAGCTGAACATATTTTAGTTACTTACCCAATCCGTAGGAGTTAAACAGCCTATTCCCTTGCATCTCGCATCTTAATATAACCATCTGAAATGGCAGTTATAGCTTCAAAAATCGCCAATGACATTGTGAAACCAAGTGCAAGAACAGCCGCATCTTCACTTTTCAAAAAGTATTGAACAGCAGACACTACGGTCAAGCCGCAGTAATAAACACCTTTAGATAATATAAAAAGCCCGCGCATCCAATCGGTGTTGCCAAAAAGGTATAGATTAAGAATTATCATCCCAGGAGTCAAAATATAAACAGAAATAAAAGAATCCAGATAATTGTGATTCATAACCCATAACAATGATGCTGGGGTCAAAAGGTCCCAGAATGATGCTGGGGTCAAAAGGTCCCAGCTGACCTTGGTTACCTGTTAACGATTGATGATAGATGCCCTGCATCTATCATCAGATATTTACTTTGACAAGTTCATATAGTTGCCTTTGTAGTGGTAAACATCCCGCTGGTGTATAATAGAAGTATCAAATCAGCGAGGTTTCAGGCATGTCTTTCCGAAAGAATGAATCCCACCAGATGACATTAAATGACAGCTATTTTGGGCTTACCGAAAGGGAGAAAAAAGCCCTGGAAAAGTCATGGGCAAAAGTATTTGCCGATGATGTATTCCCCATGATCGATGAAGACAGGTTTGAATGCCTGTATTCCTCCGATAAGGCATCGAGGCCCAATACGCCGGTCAACGTCATCATTGGCGCCCTTATCATCAAGGAGCTCTTTAATCTTTCTGATGATGAGGTCGTTGAAGACCTCCTGCTTGACCCGCGTTTCCAGTATGCGCTCCATACGACCAGTTTTGAAGAACAGCCGATCAGCGATAAGACCCTTACCAGGTTCCGTCAGAGATGCTATGACTATGAGCGCCTTAACAACGTTGACCTGTACCATGACTGTATTACGGACCTTGCTGCGAAAACGGCAAAGCTGATGAAGATCGACGGCCGGATCCGGAGGATGGACTCCATGATGGTGGCGTCCAACATCCGCAGGCTCTCCAGGATGGAACTGCTGTACCGCTGCATTTCCAAGCTCGTAAAGTACCTGCATGACAAGGGGCACGACGACCTGGTCAGGACACTTGAGCGCTATTATGATCCAAATGATTTTAACAGGACCATCTATCACAGCAGGAGCACAGATGCAGAGAGCCGCATAAAAGAGCTTCTTGATGACGCCGAAAAGCTGATCGACAGATGCGGCGGCGGCTTCGACGAGGTCACGGAATACCAGCTGCTGGTCCGCTGCCTGTCAGAGCAGACCATCGTAGAAGACGGGGAGCGCAGGCTCAGGACGAAGGAAGACGGCGGGATGTCCTCTGACATGCTCCAGAGTCCGGCAGACCCTGATGCCACTTTCCGCGAAAAGGCCGGGGAGCAGCATCGCGGCTACGTTGGGAACATAGAAGAATCCGTCGGTGAGAACGGATCTGTCGTCACAGGGTACGGTTATGAAACGAACAATACCGGTGACAGTGCCATGCTCAGGGACCACCTTGAAAAAATAGGGGTACAGGAAAAGGAGACCCTTATGGCGGCCGACGGTGCATACGCAGGTGAAAACAACGTAAAGCTTGCAGCCGAAAAGAATGTAAAGCTCGTGACGACCGACCTTCCGGGAAGCGATGTACCGGATATCGTTGGGGAGTTTGAGCTGAACGAGACAGAGACCAGGGTCGTGAAATGCCCCATGGGAAATGCCCCCAGGTCCAGCAGTTATATCAAAGCCACCGGTGTCTGCACAGCTTCCTTCGACCGTTCGTGCTGCGAGAACTGTCCCCACAAAGAACAGTGCAGGGCAAAGATCTTCAAGAGAGTCGCCAGGATCACAGTAACAGGGAAAAAGATCAGGCGGGCGAAGCTGCAGGCGGAGATGAAGAAGGAATCCTTCAAGGACTACGCCAGGCTCCGCAACGGGGCAGAGACCATCCCGTCTATGCTGAGGAACCTGTTCAATGTGGACTCCATGCCCGTGCGTGGAAAGATAAAGACAAAGTTCTTCTTCGGCTCCAAAATAGCCGCAGTGAATTTCCGCAAGCTCTTTGGTTATAGAAAGGGCCTGGGAAACTATGCCCAAAATCCGCTGATCTCTGCGATATAAAGAAAAAACAGGGCAGATCTGTACCGGGCGGGGACGGAGCACTTCATTAACAGGCACTTCTATCCGACAAATCGACTATATGAATTTCAAAATGTACTTAATTCTGGCACAAAAGTGCGCCGGCTATTTTAGAAAACTGGGGTTTTGACCTCAACATCATACTATATTTGAAATATTTCCTGATATTTATGGGAAGGGACAACTGCGGAAAAGGAGACGGACGGGATGCGGATCAGACCCTGTATCGATATACATGACGGTAAGGTCAAACAGATCGTGGGCGGCAGCCTGCGGGACCGGACAGACGCGGAAGGCGGTCAGGCAGCTCCGGCCGCGGATCTGGCGGTCGAGAACTTTGTTTCGGAAAGGGACGCGGACTGGTTCGCGACCCTTTACAGGGAGAAGGGCCTGTCCGGCGGACATATCATCATGCTGAACGCCCGCCGGGAGCAGGCTTATCAGGCGGACCGTGCCCAGGCTCTGAAGGCTCTGGCGGCTTTTCCTGGCGGCATGCAGATCGGCGGCGGGATCACGCCGGAAGACGCGCCGGATTATATCCGGGCCGGCGCATCCCATGTGATCGTTACTTCGTATGTGTTCCGGGACGGACAGATCGCCATGGACCGGCTGGAACAGATGGTGGCCGCAGCCGGCAGGGCGCATCTGGTACTGGACCTGTCCTGCCGCCGGACAGAAGACGGCTCCTACCGTGTCGTCACGGACAGGTGGCAGAAATTCACGGATTATACGGTCAGCAGGGAGAACCTGTCCTTCCTGTCCGCTTACTGTGATGAGTTCCTGATCCACGCGGCGGATGTGGAGGGAAAACGGGGCGGCATAGAAAAGGATCTGGTCCGTCTGCTGGGAGAGTGGCAGGCCCGTACAGATTTCCCCGTTACTTACGCGGGCGGCGTTCACTCTGTCGAGGATCTGCGGCTTTCGGCGCGGCTGACAGGCGGACGGCTGGATCTGACCGTGGGCAGCGCCCTGGACCTGTTCGGCGGAAACCTGCGGCTGGACGATCTGGTGGCAGCCTGTGAACAGAAATGA
>ONKG01000177.1 GCA_900318375.1 uncultured Lachnospiraceae bacterium | reverse complement strand
CCTTGTTCATGGAAAACGGCTGTTGATCGCAGGAGGCCGCTGTGAATTCGCGCCGGTCGAAATTAAACAGCACATAATGGAGAAAGGAAGCAGTACAATGAGAATTGCAGTTACTTATGAAAACGGAGAGATTTTCCAGCATTTCGGGCGTTCAGAGCAGTTCAAACTGTATGATACTGAGGACGGCAGGATCATAGGAGAACAGGTTGTAGATACAAACGGAAGCGGACATGGTGCACTGGCCGGTTTCCTGCAGGCAGCGAAGGCGGATGCGCTGATCTGCGGAGGCATTGGCATGGGAGCGCAGATGGCACTGGCAGATGCCGGGATTAAACTCTACGCCGGTGTTCGGGGATCAGCGGATGCGGCGGCAAAGTCTCTGGCTTCCGGAACATTGGACTACGATCCGGATGCCCGCTGCGATCACCACGGGCATCATCACGATGGCGATTGCGGACACGATCACTGCGCAGATCATCACTGCCAGGGAAATTAATGTATGAATATTGTGCTTGATCTTTTCTGACGTTTGCCAAAATCGGGCTTTTTACTTTTGGCGGCGGATATGCCATGATCTCCTTGATAGAGAATTCCTGTGTGGAAAAGAAGCAGTGGATCACTCACGATGAGATGATGAACGTCACGGTGATTGCAGAATCCACACCGGGTCCGATCGCTATCAATTGTGCCACTTTCGTCGGTTATAAACAGAAAGGTTTGACCGGAGCTGTCGCAGCGACAATAGGCATGGTACTTCCCTCATTCTGCATCATATTCCTGATCTCCATGTATCTGGACAATTTTTTGGAGATCGAGTGGATTGCTCATGCCTTCATGGGAATCAGGATCGCAGTAGGCATATTGATTCTTGACGCTGCGCTCAAGATGATTAAAAAGATGCAGAAAAAGCCCCTGCCGCTTACCATCATGATCTGCGCATTTGTCTCAATGCTGGCGATCGACGTCTTTGCCCTGCGAGTATCCTCCATCACCTTGATGCTGATTGCGGCGGTCATCAGCCTCTCAATATTCCTAATCAGGCACAATACCTGAAGAGGCAGGACAGCTAAATGATATACTTTGATTTGTTTATCGGCTTTTTGAAGGTTGGCCTGTTTGCCTTTGGCGGAGCATACGCCGCAGCGTAGGGGATCGTAAAGCGAAAGCTTTGCAGGCCGCCTGTTGGATAAGATGTCGAGTGAGCTCGGAACAATTGGCTTAAAAAGCCTTTTGCTGCCGGGCTTTTTTTTGAAGGAGGTTGAAAAAATGGCAGATATTACACTTACTCTTCTCACAGGGAATGATCGGGAACAATTCATTCTTGATAATCACCGCGCATTCAAATACGGGGCAATGGAAGAATTTGGAGAAAGAGACAGTCACTTTGAGGAAGACGGTGAGATCATTTCCCGAAAGACCATTGAAAACAGCATCGACCAGGGTGTTGCCTACCGGATTCGCGAGGATGGAAGGATTGTCGGGGGACTTGTGCTGCAAATCGATGAAAAGACACAGCACAATCATCTGGATCTTCTGTTTGTCAGCCCGAATGCCCACAGCAAAGGCATTGGCACAGCTGCATGGAGGTGCGTCGAAGCGCTTTACCCTGAGACGAAAGTGTGGGAAACATGTACTCCCTATTTTGAGAAAAGGAATATTCATTTCTATGTTAATAAATGCGGATTCCACATCGTAGAGTTTTTCAACGGTCTCCATCCCGAGCCCCGGGATCCGGAAACCGCATATGCGGAAGCTTCTGAAGACGGCGGGGAGATGTTCCGCTTTGAGAAAGTCATGTGAATCTAGGTGACGGGCATTTAGGAACGGTCCTTTTGTTTCTGTCCCCCTGTTTTTATGAAACAGGGGGGACGGAAACGAAAGGACCGTCCCTGCGGTTGGGGTTAAAACTTAGTCCAGACGGAGCCATTGTCTGCAGACTCAGCGCAGGCATTGATCCAGCGGATACCGTCAATACCGGCATCGATGTCGGGATAGATGGTATTCTTGATGGTCTCCTCGTCGCCGCGGTTCTTAGCATCCATCACGATGGCAAAGCGAGTGTAGAGGTTTGCCCAGGACTCGGGAAGGCCCTCGAAGTGAAGGGCGCCCAGGCGCTCGTCTTCCTTGGCGAGGTCATCGAGGTAATCCATGCCCCTGGTCAGGATCTGCTGGGGCTTTCCCTGTTCCTCGAAGATCAGCCTGTCGGCGGTGGAGTCGTTCCACTCCAGGGAAGCCTTGGAGCCCACGATGCGGATGTGCTGGGAGGTCATGTCGCCTGCGTTGACAGCAGAGGTCCACATACGGCCTACAGCGCCGCCCTCGTATTTCATGAGGACATAGGCATTGTCTTCCAGAGGATAGCGGCTGCCTACGAAGGCCTGGCGGAAG
>ONKG01000193.1:1428-2425 GCA_900318375.1 uncultured Lachnospiraceae bacterium | reverse complement strand
TGTCAGCTACACCGTTTCTTCGCCTGGAAAGACGTCTCCTTGCACCCGGATGCCCCGTACCGGATCGAGGCGGCGGACTGTCTGGCCTGTGAGACAGCACTGAAAGGCAGTGTAAACATTACGGCGGAGGATGCGGCCGCCCATCCAGAGTGGATGTGTGACGCAGGAACAATGACCTGGGATCTGACAATAGACAAGAAGATCGCTTTTAACGTTGGATACGGGGCCAGCAAGCCTATGCGAGACGCCGAAGCCTTCGCCATGTACTGGCACGCTGAGGGTATGAAGAGCGCCTACAGCGGGACCCTTAGCTTCAATGGCCGGCAGTACACGGTTACGCCGGAGCGTTGCTATGGCTATGCGGATAAAAACTGGGGGCGGGATTTTACCACTCCCTGGGTCTGGCTGTCCTCCAACTGCCTGACCAGCAAAAAGACCGGGCAGCAGCTCCGCAACAGTGTATTCGACATTGGCGGCGGCAGGCCAAAAATCTACTTTGTTCCGTTGGATCGTCGTCTGTTGGGCGTGTTCTACTATGAGGGCAAGGAATACGATTTTAATTTTTCAAAGCTTCACCTTATGGTGAAAACCACATTCTCCTTTGAAGAGCACGATGAAGAAGTCGTCTGGCATGTGCGCCAGGAGAATATTCATGCAGCAATGGAAACTGAGGTGCACTGTCTGAAGAAGGATATGCTGTTGATCAACTATGAAGCGCCGGACGGCAGCAGGCATCACAACCGCCTTTGGAATGGCGGTAACGGTTGGGGCACTGTGAAGCTGTATGACCGGGAGGATGGGCAACTCATTCTGACAGATGAAATAGAGGCATCCCACATTGGCTGCGAGTATGGGGAATATGATCACGGCGAATCATACTAAGATATACAGGCTGCAGCAGCCTAATATAGAATTCAGAGGAGTTTTGGAGAATGGCGACTGACCGCCTGATAAACTTGATATTGCTGTTTTTTGCCTATGCTTTCCTTGGCTGGTG
>ONKG01000193.1:0-1360 GCA_900318375.1 uncultured Lachnospiraceae bacterium | reverse complement strand
AAGGGGCTGGCCCCACTGGAATTCTCCGTAGGCACGACCTTCATTGTGTCGTTTCTTCTGTGCGGCTTCCTGGAATATATGACAAGCTATGTTCTGGAGAAACGCTTCCATGCTCGTTGGTGGGATTACAGCTCAAAGCCCATGAACCTGCATGGTAGGGTCTGGATCGGGAATCTGGTTCTGTTCGGGCTGGGCGGCGTGGTGATTGTGGATCTGATCAATCCGCTGTTGCTTCGTCTTTCCGAACATATGAGCTTTCCTCTGCGGGAGATTATGGCATTCTCCCTGTCAGCGGTCTTTGTTGCAGACTATGTGATGTCACACTTTGTACTGAAACTTGTCAAGACAAGCGTTGAGCTCAGTGAGGCGGATGACACCGAGGCTATCAGCAAAGAGGTTCGGATGCTGCTCAGCAACCGTTCCGTTTTCTACCGACGCTTTGCGGAAGCGTATCCCGAGGTCATCTTTAAAACAGAGCGCATTGCCAAGCGCATGGAGGAGATCCGGGTTGAGACGGAGAGATTGCGGCAGGAAGCGGAAGAACGCGTCGCTCAGATGCGGCTAGAGGTTGCAGAGAACCTGGAGCCCACAAGAAGCGTTAAAAACGAGATCATCGAAAAACAGGACGCACTGATCGGCCTCCTCTATCGGGAAGAAGACGCAAGCCCGGAAATCCGGGAATTGAAGCGAGAAGTCGAATCAAAAAAGGCTGTTCTGCAAAAGCGGCGTGCGCTGTTTCCCAAGCTGTAACAAGGGCTAATTCGTGAATCCAATTATCCGGTGAGAAATCGCAGCGGATTATATATAAGAAAGTTCACAAATTCCTCACAGAATTATTAGCACTCTCTCTTGACGAGTGCTAAATCAGGTGATATAACATACTTGCAAGCGGAAAAGAGGTCCGGAGCTGAGGTTCCGGGTTTTCTCCTCTCCCCTTGCGGCATATAATACTTGACTTATGTTGTACATGCCTAGTATTTTTGGTGAGGATCTGATGGATCGTTGGTTCGATGACATGGATCGGGAGATCGCCCGTATGGAAAAGCCGCTCTACGGTCACAATGCCAAGAACCTGATGAGGACGGATGTGCGGGAGCACGATGACAGCTATGAAGTGGATATTGAACTGCCCGGTTTCCACAAGGACGAAGTGCAGCTCAGCCTGAAGAACGGCTTCCTGAACATCGAGGCGGCAAAAGGCCTTGACAAGGATGAAAAGGACAAGAAGACCGGCAGGCTTATCCGCCAGGAGCGCTATGCCGGCAGCATGAGCCGCAGTTTCTATGTCGGCGAAGATGTCACAGAAGAGGATATCAAAGCCAAACTGGAGCACGGCGTCCTGTCGCTGCAGATCCCGAAG
>ONKG01000008.1 GCA_900318375.1 uncultured Lachnospiraceae bacterium | reverse complement strand
GTGTCAATGACCAGTGCCACTTTTCAATGGTGTCTTGTAAAGACAGCTAAAAGAGCAGAATGGCGACAATTGGTTTGATCAGTTTAGTGACGAATCAACATATCAGCAACACCCGATATTCCAATATTTCCCGCTGTTTTCTTGTATTTCCCGGTAATCCCTTATGCCTTCCCTTATTTCTTTCCTTATTTCTTTTTCACCGGGTAGCAGACCTCCGTCACAAACTCATCAGGGTTCTGTGTCTCGTGAGGACTGACATGGTAGATGTTGAACATGGGCTCTGCGGGTTCATAGCCGTTCGCGTCCATCCAGGCGATGACTGCCGAGTAGACGTCTACAATCTGGGTGTAACTGCCCTGGTAAGTGCAGCTTGCGACCGTTACCTCCGGAAGTGTGCGGAACTTCACATGTTCTGTATCCGGATAGCTTCCCTTGACGGTCTTCCATGCCATCATTTCTACGTTTTCTTCCTTGTACTCGCCGTCAAGATAAGTCACGGCGCATAGGCAGGGATCATCCTCCACGAGATTCATGCGGCAGGTTTCTTCTGTCATCCTGCCCCAGATGATTCCTTCGTCCTCGTAGCGGGGAATGGTCATCCGGACAGTAGCGGCATATCGCTCGGGAAAGGTCTTGAGGGTAACATTATAACTCATGTCTTCTTCCTTTCTCAGCCTTTTTCTGGCTGCGTCCAGAAGCGTCAGCTTATTCGCCGTATCTTTTGACAAGGCCTCCAGTTCTTGCTTCCGGGCAGAAAAGAACTGTTCCAGTTTCTCCCTGTCCTCGTAGACTTCAAGGATCCTGACGATATCCGCAAGCGGAAAGCCCATATCCTTCAGGGCAGCAATACGGCCTGCGATAGGGAGCTGGTCCTCCCTGTAGTACCTGTAATCCGTGAAGCGGTCTGTTTCTGCCGGTTTCAAAAGACCGATCTCATCATAGTGGTTCTCCGATTTTCAACATGGCGGTACCTCCTCCTGCTGTCTTTTTGAGCTCAGGTCAAGCATAATGCCTGCCACAGTGTGAGAGTCAAGCGGTCTTTGCCTTACAAGCGGGTTTTTGCCTTGAAAATGACGCAAAAGCGCCTGTTATCTCCAATTTTGCGGCGGTCCCTACTTCTGTAACGTCTTGTCACTTAATTCTCTTTTCTATATTCACGGGGAGTGCATTGGTAAATCTCACGGAAAATCTTGCTGAAATAGCTGTCAGACATGAAACCGCATTTTTCGGCAATTTCAGAAATACTCATGCCCGTTCCCAAAAGGAGGGAAGCGGCCATCTGAGCCCGGTATTCGATCAGGAAGCGGACCGGTGTGCGGTCAACCGTCCGCTTGAAGCACCGCGTGCATTCCCGGGAGCTGACGCCCGCCGCCTGCGCGATCTCCGTCACTCCGATCTGATCGCCATAATTTTTGTAGACAAAGTCCAGCATCAGTTTCATACGCTCCAGATCCCGTTCATTGCCTGCCTGATCCCTGGCAAGGATCTCTGCGGCCTCCTCAGAGAGCAGAATCAGAAAATCCCCCAGTATCTGTCTTACGGCCAGCTCATAGCCCCTGGGCTCCTCTCTCAAAACATCCAGAAGCTGCAGAATATAACCGATCAGGCGGATCCTTCTCTCTGTGTCGGGCTTTATATGCAGGAAGGTCAGGGATCTGGACCGCAGAAGCGGTGAAAAATACTTTCTGTCCAGATAACTCCCGAACTCTCCGCCCGGAAAGCGGGTATCGCAGGACAGGGAGTAATAACCGCCGTCCACAGGAAAGTCATAAGCGTGCAGAATACTTCCGTTGATATAAACAGCCTCACCCTGGTGGATCTCCACGGTATTTTCCGGTGTCTGGAGCAAATAAGACCCTCTCTCCGTATAATTGATCTCGAACCATTCATGCCAGTGCCAGGGAATATGGTGTCCGATAAACACGTTGCTCTCATTGAAGTTGCACACAAAGGGCAGACCCTCGGATTCTTTCTCTAAAAGTTCTTTACTGTCACTTGCCAGAACAAGTCTGTTTTTCTGATAACGTATCATTTCCGGTCCTCATCTGTCTTAATGACACTTCATAGTCTTTAATCTGTGAATGATCTTTAATGTCTTTATTATCTTTTATGCCTTAATTATCTTTTACACCTCAATTCTTTAAAAGCTCAATTCTTTAAAGCCTCAATTGCCATCAATAGGTTTGAGACGTCCATGCCGGCCTCTGCCCCGCTCTGCCTGCGCCCATCGCAAGGCGGAAATAACACATTGCGCCGGAGCATTCTGATAAAAACGGGTATGGAAATCACATGCAGAAAAATGAATATCGTCTATAACCTGCTGTTTTAAGTCGGTTTTATTACATTTTATAGTCTCTTTGTCACAAACACAAGCCGTTTCCCAGCCTGTTTTCCCTTGGATTTCCCGTATTTCTTATAAAAACAGCGTCTCCATTGAGTATGTCAGTTTTTTTACATTTTCAGTCAGCAAACCCTCTGAAATCATTGCAGTAAAGCACCTATAATCAAATCATCAAAGAAAACAGCAGGTCACAGAAAAACACAAAAAAGATACAGCAAAACAATTCACCTGAAGCACTAATGATTGATAAAAGAATGAATATCAAACACTGAAAAGACAGACATGAAGGAGGAAGCAAAATGAAAAAGTTCAGAAACATTTTAGCCACTGGTATGATCGCCATGATGTGCCTCACCGCCTGCGGAAGCAGCGCGTCGGGAAGCGGCTCTGCAGCAAACGCACCTGCAGACAGCGCCTCCACTGCCAAGGGAAGCAGTGCATATGATATCTGCTATGTCTCCACTGTGGAAGATGAATGGCTGTCGGAACTGCTTAAAGACATGAGTGTGAGCGCGAAAAACAACGATGTAGCGCTGGAAGTCAAGCATGCAGGAAATGACTCCTCCAAGGTCATTCAGTGCATCGAGCAGGCAAAGGCAGAAGGCAAGGAAGCCACCATTGTCAACGTAGCCTACTCCAGTGACGTGACAGCCTGTGTGGAAGCCGCCGGCGACATGAAACTGGTATTTGTCAACCGCCTGCCTGAGCCCGATGATTACAATCTGCTCGGCGGAAACGTCGCAGGCGTCGCCTCCGATGAAAACCTTGCAGGTACCTTCCAGGGCGAATTCCTTGCAGATTACTTCAAGGAAAAGGAACAGACTGATGTCCGCTACCTGCTGATCCAGGGTCCTCTGGATCTGTCCCACTCCGTCATCCGTTCCCAGAAGCCTCTTGAAATCCTCAAAGACGCAGGCCTGAACATGATTGAAGTCGCAACGATTTCCGCAGATTACGACCGCGCAAAGGCACAGCAGGGCGTTGAATCCTTCCTTGAAACAGGCAAAGAGTTTGACTGCATCATCTCCAACAACGACGCAATGGCACTCGGCGCAATCAAGGCCCTGGAGAACAAAGGAATTGATCCCGCCTCCATCCCGATCGTCGGCATCGATGCAACTGCTGACGCAGTAGAAGCAATCCAGAACGGAACCATGTCCATGAGCGTCTTCCAGAGTGCAGCAGGACAGGCAGAAGCAGCAATCCGCATTGCCAAGAACCTGATCGACGGCAAGCCCGCCGGCGAAGGAACCGGATGCACAGTATCCGATGAGTGCGACAGCCTCTTCTATGTACCCTTTGAGAAAGTTACATCCGAGAACGTAAACGATTACGCGAAATAAGAGGCAAGGCACGCCGGAAAACCAGATTGGAAAGGCAGGCTGCTGAAAAGCCGGAAAACCAGGACGCATAAGATCAGAAAGCAGATCTCTAAAAAAAGCACACCGCCGAAACCGGTTTTTGAAAAAATCACAATATTGATATAATATCATCAGGTGCGCAGGACTTTCCGCAAGTTCTGCGCATCTTATGTTCAATTCTGCGTTCAGGAACCGCTTTCAGAACTCTGTCGCCCGTCTGCTATCACAAAAAACAAATATTTGGAAAGAGGGGCAGTCACTGAAAATAAGCGGTGACTGCCCCTCTTTTATGTATACCCGTATATATCGGTCGCTATGGATTCATTCCTTTTCCAGATCCGGAAAGGGAATCACCGGAGCCGGCGGAAGGGTGTGGCTGCCGAGCATTTTTTCCATCCAGATCATGTTGTACCAGCGGTTAAACTTGCAGGCACAGGAATGAAATGTTCCGACAGCCTGATATCCCATTTTTTCGTGAAAATGAACACTGTCAAAGGTGAGATACTGATCTTCCCTGTCATCAGGTACAGCGATACAGGCGTTGGCATTCAGGATGTTTTGCCTTCGCAGAAAATCCTCCAGGGAATTCAGCAGTCCTTTTCCGATCCCTCTCCCTTTTTTATCCTTCGAGACATAAATAGAAGTCTCGACGCTCCAGTCATAGGCTGCTCTCTGCTTTAAGGGTCCGGCATAGGCATAGCCCAGTATCCTCCCCTTCTCTTCTGCCACGAGATAAGGATATTTCCGGAGAGTGCTCTCTATACGTCCCCGCATCTCTTCCAGTGCCGGCACTTCATACTCGTATGTGATGGCGGTGTGCAGGACATAGTATGCATAAATGTCCCGGATCTGTCCCGCATCCTTTGGGGATGCTGTTCTGATAATAATTTTCATCTTTTAAGTCTTCTTCTGCCAATTTCCTGCAAATTCCCAGTGCTTTTTTTAAGTTTCCCGCATGAACTCCTGTGTTTTCAGCCTGCCGGTCCCCTGTGGTTTCAGCCGCTGGTCCGCTGTGCATATGTTCTATTGATTCCCTGTGATCAGGTTTTTGTAAAAATCCACCGCTCCCGGCAGACAGTCGTAGCGTAGGGCCTCATTTGTGCCGTGGATGCCTTTTTTCTCCTCCGGTCCGTAGACAATGGGCGCGAAGCGGATGCAGTTGTCGCAGATCAAATCGTAAAAAGCGGAATCCGTCGCGGCAGTGAGGACATAGGGACTGGTGAGCATGCCGGGAAAAGTCTTCATCACGGTCTGCTCCACATAGCGGAAGGCAGTGCCGCCTATATCGGCCAGCTTCGTGCATGGGGCGGCGCTGAGCACTTCCATCTCAAGACGGTACTTTGCAGCCAGGCGTCGGATCAGAGCCAGGCTCTCCTCCATATCCTGGTGATGGACAAAGCGCATATTGGCGCCCAGTGCGGCTTCTGTGGGAAAGACATTGCAGGCATCCGACCCGGAAGCCATTGTAAAAGTGATCGTCGTTCCCAGCATGGCGGCAGCCTGTCCGCTGATGCGGGGTGTCAAAAGCTCAATGGGCTTTTGGAACAGGTTCAGATTCTGCAGAGCGATGCGGAAGGGAAGCACAGCGCCGGGGGCAAGGGCTTCCAGCATGGCCCTGGTCGAGGGCTCCATTTTTCTTCGGAAAGGACTGTGTTTTTCGACTGCGCAGACAAAGGCTGCAAGCCGGGCAATAGGAGAATTTTTCCTGGGGGTGCTGGCATGTCCGCCCTCTCCTCTTGCAATGAACTTTACATTGGCGCGTCCCTTCTCCCCGATGCCGATCATGGCGATATTACCCCTGACACCCGCCATGGGATCGGTGTAGATTCCCCCGCCCTCATCACAGACAAACCAGGGCTTCACGCCCCTTTTCCGTAGTTCCTCCACAATGGCAGGACAGCCGGGTCCTCCCCATTCTTCTGTGCAGGAGGTGGAAATATAGACATCCTGCTCAGGGATGTATCCCTCTTTGAGCAGCTCTTCCGCCGCCTGGAAAAAGGCCATACAGGAGCACTTTGTATCCACTGATCCCCGTCCCCAGACCTTTCCGCCGCTTATCTTTCCTGAAAAAGGAGGATACTCCCATTCCGCGTCGTTGACAGGCACAACATCCTGATGCCCCATCAGGACAATAGGGCGCTCATTATTCTTTCCCTTCCAGAAATACAGAAGGCTTCCGTCCAGATCCGTCTTCTCCAGCTTTTCGTGAACCATGGGGAAAAGCTCTTCCAGGAGCCTGTGATAGCCATGATAGCGATCCAGCTGGACTGCGGCGGGATGTGTTTCGGAGTAGGGATAGGAAACAGTGTCATACTGCACCATGCGGGACAGGATCTTCGCATATTCCAGAGCCCTTTTGCTCTTTGCCATCGCCCTTTTTTCCTCTTGCGCCGGTTTTGCCCGATTTCCCGGTTTTACCCGATCTGACGGTTTTGTCCGATTTTCCGGTTTTACCCGACTTGCCGGTTTTGCCCGATTTTCCGTTTTTACCCGCCTTGCCGGAATTTTTGTTTTTTCCCGAAAAGTTTTTTGAATCCTGCTTTTCAGTTTTGATGAATGTGCCTGCCGGGCAGTTTCTTTATGAACTGAGATATTCATTGCAGTGCTCCATAATCTCCCGCATGATCTGCAGGTCCTTCAGGCAGTCTCCCGTCTCCATGGAGTGGTTGGTTCCCTCCGTGATATAAAGGGGAAGATGGAGTTTTTCACAGCCCTCACGGATGTCCTGTGTCTCCGCCCATGGATCAGCGGTTCCGTGAAAAACAATCCCGCTCTCAGGCTGCATGAACAGAAAACTCTGTTTGACCGGTGTAAAATAGATGTTCTTTCCGACAAAGCCATGCTGTTGCTGGAAGGCTGCTGCCACGGCCGTTCCTATGCTCTTGGAGATGACGAGAATCTCGTTATCCCCGGCAAAAAGAGTCTTGCGGTCGAGCCCGTTCTTTTTGCACTCCCTGCGGAAGATTTCCTCCGCCTGGGAAAGAGCACTCTCAAATGCCTCCTTCATTTTTTCAGGATTTCCCTTGATCCCGCCTTTAAATCCCCCATAGGAAAGGCTGATCACGGTCTCATATCCATAGTTCTGCGCCAGTTTTCTCCCGTAGAAAAGAAGCGGCTTATCTGTGTGATAGCCAACGCCCGGAAAGAGAAGAACGATTTTCTGCATATGATTGTTTCCTCCGATTCGATATCATGAGCTGCCGCCTTGTCGGGCAGATTATTTCATTATTTGTGAAGTGATGACTCCGGGTCAGAATCCGAATGGGTGCGGATCGCCAGGATCTGCCTGAAAAGTGTCTCATTTCCCGTAATCAGCAGGCAAAGCTTTTCACGGGCGCGTGAAAGACCTTCGTAGAGAGGCGGTATGGCGGCACCCTTCCTGCCGTCCGCACATAAATGCATGGATTCGTCATAATAAAAACGCTTGTCAAGAATCATCAGGACTCTCTCGAATTCCTGGCTGATAATCTCGCCGGACCTGAAGGATTCCGGTGTCGACCGAATGAGTTCATACCCGTTCGCCAGGTAGTGAATAATAAGCCTTCTTTCCTCCTTCCTGTCCGCGGCATAAAGAACATCGATACAGCTGTAATCCGCTGAGCCGGACCATTCCTTGCGGTGGAACAGGGTGCGCAGGAAGGAAAAGATCGGTCGATTGATGCGGATATTGCCGGAGAGTTCCAGGCGGAGCGTCTCATAGCGGCTGATCATAGCCTCTGTGTCTTCCATAAGGGGGATCGCCCCCAGTATGCTGTGAGGATCGTAGGAAATAATACAGGGAATTTCATACTCGATGGCTTTTTTCACAAGCGCTTCCAGGCGGGCGGAATCAAAACGGTTGGCCTCGTCGACAAGGATGCAGGCATATTCCGTGAAATCATGTTTTCTGCCGATATCTTCGGCTGAAGATTCCGTTCCGGAAAAGATGTGGACCTTGTGCAGGCGGCTGTCGATTATGCGGTGTCCCTCCCTGAGCGGTCCGCCATGCACAAAGAGTACTTTTTTCTTCCTGGAGATCTCAATGGCGAGGTCAAATAGAAGCAATGTTTTGCCGGTGCCGGCATTTCCTGTCAGAGAGATCATGGGGACGGAGGAATGCGCCCCTCCGGTCTTTTCTTCAGTATCCACCGTATAAGGGGGTTCAGATAAAGAGACAGTTCCTGATTCCTCTCTGCCTGCAGCCGCGTCTGCTTTTTTCAGATTTTCCGCCTGTTCCGGCCTTCCTTTTGCGTTTTCCCTGCTGTCAGGTATTTCCGGGAATCCGTCTTCAAAGAGCTGCAGGATCTCCAGGATCTGCCTGCGGAATTCTGACTGCTGATTGGTCAGAAAATAGCGTCCGGTCAGGAGTTTTTCGGGGTTTCTGACCGGGGAGATCAGGTAATCCTGTGCCCGGAAAAACTGTCCTATATTTTCCTCTACGTAGGTCTGCAGGACAGGGCGCTGCATGGCCGCGGCAAGCTCGCTGAGAGGGCATTGCCGAAGGAAACCGTGATCATTGAGGTAATACAGAGAATTACTCTCCATGACATAAGTGTAGGAAAGAATCGTCCTGGAAACATGGGACAAATAGTAACGGTTCTGCTCAAGCTGCTTCCGGATCCGGTCCTCCTCTATCGCCTCGCTCTTGAGTTCGATATTGAGGGCACAGTCCGCGTTTGCGGAGAATTTGAGAAGATCAAATTCCTTGCTGATATGTTCAATGGTATAGGAAAAATAGAATCCATCGAAGAAAGAGACCCAGTCATCACCGGGAGCAGGGATTTGTTCCGTCGATGTCCCTTCGGTACCTGCTGCCATGAAACTGTCTGCCAGCCCGTTCACAAGCGCGCAGAGAGAGGCCGCTTCATGGCTGCTGAAAGCTTTGTGCCACGGGCGCCCGGAAAGCGCATTCTCCAGTCCCGAGAATGCCTCGCTGTCATTGATTCTTGTGAGGGTATAAAGGTTCAATGCTCTCATTATTCCACCGGTAAAGAACTTGCGTGTCCGATCAGTAAAAAATGCATGGCCGATCATTTATGATCGCCAATGCGGAATGCAATGCGCAAAAGCGAAACGTTCACAAAATTCTGCCATTCACAAAACTATGCTACAAGGAAAGAATATTTCTTCACACTGTAGAGCGGAATGAAGGGAATAAGGATGGGAACTGTTTTAATATATTTCAAATACTCAGGATCCAGTGCGTAGTTGCGGTCCTGGCGGATCTCCAGGCGGCGGGCACCGCTGAACATGATATAGACGATCAGGATAAATCCGAATGAGGCAGCGCCCCACTGCAGGATCCCGCGCAGGGAGCCGATCCCGGAGATCAGCACACCCAGCCAGAGAAGCAGTTCGCCCAGATAGTTGGGGCAGCGCACGATCCGGTAAAGACCGGTATCCACAAAGCGATATGGATTCTTTTTCTTGGCGGCGGATTTCTGCAGGTCAGCAGCCATTTCCAGGCAGATGCCCAAGGCCATGATGATCAGTCCTGCGATGACTGTGCCGCTTGTACCGTCCCCGTTTTTCAGACGGAAAAAGACCGGTGAGACCTCCAGGGTGTAAAGCAGGGCACAGCTGATCCAGATGGACACCTTGGTTACCATACCCATCTGCCGGCTGCGGGTCAGCTCAGGGTTGAGAACTTTTTTATAGGCCGGACTTTTCATCTCACGGATGAGCAGATAGCCGCCCAGACGGATGCCGTAGACCATAAAGAGCAGACACTGCAGCGCAGTTCCCCAGGTGAGAGAGCCCCTGAAGATGAAGAGCATGACTGCGCCGATCGCGGCAATCGAAAAGCCGTATCCCAATGAAAAAAAATAGATATACATGTAAAATCCGCAGGCACTGAAAATGAAGCTTGTCAATAGTATGATGAGATACTGTGACATAATATATTCTCCTCTCTTTCAGGACAAAAACATATGTGGTTTTTCCGATTCCTGCTGCGCAGTCTTTCTCTTTCGCAAAGCGGATGCAGCAAATGCAGAAATCATGTGTTCAGGATTTTCGTCTCAAAGGCCTGAGGACTGATCTCCACTCCGGGAGCGTGTATCAGTCCCTCTTTGGAAAGCTGTTCACATCCCGCGAAAGCCCAGGCATGGATTTTTTCCATCCTTCTTCCGCACACAACTCTCCGAAGATTTTTACACTCTTTGAAGGCGAAGGGCGGTATGATGCGAAGTCCGTCCGGCAGTACGATCTCCTCGATTCCGCAGCGGATAAAGGTATAGCCCCAGAGTGTTTTCAGATTTGCCGGCAGCACAAGATGCCTGAGGTTTACACAGCCGTCAAAGACAAACTCCCCCAGGTCCGTCACTGTGTCCGGGATATGGATGGAACGGATCTCGGAATGTCCGCGGAAGACCTTGTCGTACACCATCGTGATGACCCTGTCCTCAGGGATCACCACATCCTGCTCATCTCCTTCATATCCTGTGACGCAATAAGTGCCGTCCTCCACTCTTTTATAATAAAAATCCTGCATGATTCCACCTGTACTGTTATGAATGATTCGTTTTATGAATGATTCGTGTAATGGATCACACAAATCTAATAAAGTCACAAAATCCGCCGACTGTTTTCAAATCTCCGGCTTACCTTTTATCATAACATAAACCCGGCAAATTAGGGGACGGTCCTTTTGTTTCCGTCCCCCTCTGTCTTGACACATATCCCTGAAAGTTTTACAATGCTGAAAGAGAAAGAAAAAGGGGAGCTGGCTTGCAGCCGGCTGAGAGTGGACTGTATCGTCCAGACCCGGAACCTGATTTGGATAATGCCAACGTAGGGAAATAGCGTAAGATTTTTTGCGGTACCTGTCGTTGGCGGGTACCGTTCCTTTTTCTACCGGCAGACCGGGGGCACCACTCTCTGCCGTCATTACAACCAAGGCGCTGACAGCATATATGAAAAGGGGTTTCATGGGCAGTATGCATTTACTGCATATCCATGCGGCCGCATTCACTGTCCGCGCACCTATATCGAAGGATTCAAAGGGACGCACGGGCAGACGTGCGTCCCTTTTTGTATGCATGTTTTTGTGAAAACAATTGACACCAGGAAAAGAAAGTGAGGTATCAATGGTCACGATCAACGGAAAGCAGGAGCAGGCTGCCGGCATGACGATCCTTGCCTATCTGCAGCAGGCGGGCTACACCCCGGAAAGAGTTGTGGTGGAAAAAAATCTGGAAATCATCCCCCGCGAGTCTCTGAACAGTACTCTTCTGGAGGACGGAGACAGCGTGGAGGTCCTCCGCTTTGTAGGAGGGGGCTGACCCATATGATCCATATGCAGAAAGCAGAAAATCCGGAAATCGAAAAAAACAGTCCCCCTATCACGAAAGAAGAACTGGACCGTGCCTTTGACGAACGCTTTCCTGTCTGGATGAAGGAAAAACTGCAAAAGGCCTCGGTCGCTGTCGCGGGACTTGGAGGCCTGGGATCCAACATTGCGGTCAGCCTGGCCAGGTCCGGCGTGGGTCATCTCTTCCTGGTCGATTTTGACCTTGTGGACGTCACCAACCTCAACCGGCAGATGTATATGATTCCCCATCTGGGCATGCCCAAGACACAGGCACTGCATGACATTCTAATGCAGATCAACCCCTGGCTGGATATACAGACACGGCAGATCAGGGTGACTTCGGAAAACGTCCTGGAGCTCTTTGGCGGCTGGCCTATCGTGTGCGAGGCCTTTGACCGGCCGGACCAGAAAGCCATGCTGGTCGGCTCTCTCCTCTCGCAATGCCCGGATACCATCGTGGTCTCCGGAAACGGCATGGCGGGTCTGGGGGACGCAAACGACATCCGGACACAGCAGAAGCTCCGAAGGCTCTATGTCTGCGGGGACGATACGACGGAGAGCGCACCCGGTGCGGGACTCATGGCTCCCCGTGTCGCCATCTGCGCAGGGCACCAGGCAAACAAAGTCCTGCAGCTGATCGTCGGTGAAAGCTGAAATACATCTCCTACATGCATGACTTGCATAAATGACTTGCATAAATGACTAACATAAATGAATAACATAAATAGCTTACATAAAGAAAGGCGGTATTAACATGGCAGATACACTCGTTCTGGGCGGACATGAATTTCAGAGCCGTTTCATCCTCGGCTCCGGCAAATACAATCTGAAGCTGATCAAGGCGGCAGTCGAACAGGGCGGCGCACAGATCATCACCCTGGCTCTCCGCAGGGCAAACACCCAAGAAAAGGAAAATATACTGGACTTTATCCCGGAGGGTGTCACACTCCTTCCAAACACCTCCGGCGCACGCAACGCAGAGGAGGCGGTCCGTATTGCGCGTCTCTCCCGCGCCATGGGCTGCGGCGATTTCGTAAAAGTTGAGATCATGCACGACGCAAAATATCTCTTCCCCGACAACTACGAGACCATCAAGGCAACGGAAGTCCTGGCAAAGGAAGGCTTCATCGTCCTCCCTTATATGAATCCGGACCTCAATGTTGCCCGCGACCTGCAGAATGCCGGTGCGGCAGCTGTCATGCCTCTCGCAGCCCCGATCGGCAGCAACAAGGGACTTGCCACAAAAGCAATGATCCAGGTCCTGATCGACGAGATCGATCTTCCCATCATAGTGGATGCCGGTATCGGAAAGCCCTCCCAGGCCTGTGAGGCCATGGAAATGGGCGCCGCTGCCATCATGGCAAACACTGCCATAGCCACTGCCGGCGATGTTCCCGCCATGGCGGAAGCTTTCCGTCTTGCCATCGAAGCCGGCCGCAAAGCTTATCTGACCGGCATGGGCCGTGTCCTTGCCCGCGGCGGCAGCGCTTCCGACCCGCTCACAGGCTTCCTGGGCGGTAATTAATCATTGAGTCATTTGGGGATGGTCCTTTTGTTTCTGTCCCCATGTATCGAGCATCGAGACAGGGGGACAGAAGCAAAAGGACCGTCCCCCCAAAAAGAGGTATCAACATCATGAATGAAGAAAACCAGGTCTATTTTGTGGACAGCGACACACTGCCCCCTGAAGCACTTGCCAGAAAACACCGTCTCGAGCAGGATCCCTCTTTCCGCACGAATCATATGGAGTACATGCCGGGGATGGAGATCATCGATTCCGACATCAAAGATAAGGTCCTTGCACTGATGGATGACTACGACCCTTCTCTTTACACAGCAAAGGAAGTCATGCGCGCCCTGAGTAAGGAAAGCTGCTCCATTGAGGACTTCAAGGCACTGCTCTCCCCCGCTGCCGCCCCCTTTCTGGAACAGATGGCGCGCAAAGCAGAGCTTCTGACCAAAAACCACTTCGGCAATACCGTGTATATTTTTACTCCCATTTATATTGCCAATTACTGCCAGAACTACTGCATCTACTGCGGCTTCAACTGCTACAACAAGATCCGCCGCAAGAAGCTCACCTTCGAGGAAATCGAGCACGAGATGAAGGTCATCGCCGAGACCGGCATGGAGGAGATCCTCTTACTGACCGGCGAGAGCCGCAAATACTCCGATATCGAATACATCGGCGAGGCAGTCAAGATCGCGCGCAAGTATTTCCGTAACATCGGCATAGAGATTTACCCTGTCAACGTTGACGAATATAAATATTTACACGAGTGCGGTGTCGATTACGTGACCGTCTTCCAGGAGACCTACGACACCGACAAGTACGAGACACTGCACCTGATGGGCCACAAACGTGTATGGCCCTATAGATTCGACGCTCAGGAGCGCGCCCTGATGGGCGGCATGCGCGGGGTGGCCTTCTCCGCCCTGCTGGGTCTGGCTGATTACCGCAGGGATGCGCTTGCTACAGGGCTCCATGCTTATTTCATGAACCGCAAGTATCCCCACGCCGAGATCTCGCTAAGCTGCCCCCGCCTTCGTCCCATCGTCAACAATGACAAGATCAGTCCCCGTGACGTCGGCGAGCGCCAGCTCTGTCAGGTGCTCTGTGCCTACCGGATCTTCCTGCCTTTCGCCGGAATCACCGTATCCAGCCGTGAGAGCGCCGCTTTCCGCAACGGCATCGCCAAGATCTGCGCCACCAAGGTCTCCGCAGGCGTCTCCACCGGTATCGGGGACCACGAAGAAAAATACGACAAGCAGAAAGAGGAAGGGACCTTTGAGGCACGATCCGAATCCGCTGATCATCACGTGGAATTTGAGGATCCGTCTGCGGATGGTTTGAGTGCCGATCCCGCTTCCGACGATGTAGGTGACGAGCAGTTTGAAATCAGCGACAATCGTTCCTTTGCAAGAATGTACGAAGATATGGAGCAGGGCGGCCTGCAGCCCGTTCTCAACGATTATATTTATGTCTGAACATCGGAAATGGACATTGGGCATGGGTTTGGGCGGCATTGTACACGGTCCTTTTGTTTCTGTCCCCATGTCCCGTTACTTGATACAGAGGGACAGATACAAAAAGAGCGTCCCCCTGCCCCATGTCCCCATGTCCCTTGCTCCCGCAAAAAGGTAATACGCCATGCATCTATATGATAATCTGATCGCGGTCACAGACCGTAGTCTTTGCAGCGGAGATTTTCTGACACAAATCAAAAAAATCACATCTCTCCATCCCCATTCTCTGATTCTTCGGGAACGGGATCTTCCGGATGAGGAGTATCTGCTCCTCGCCCGGAAGGTGCAGGCCATCTGCGGGAAAGAAGCAGATGTAAAGGTCCCGTTTTTCGTCCATTCCAGGATCGAGATCGCAAGAGAGATCGGCTGCAGAAATCTCCACCTGCCTCTCCCCGCCCTGGCTGCCCTGGGAGCCCGCCCCGACGGATTTGCATGCGTCAGCACCAGCAGCCACAGCATGGAGGACATGCGGCAGGCTGTCGCCCTGGGCGCGGACCGGATCATCCTCGGCACCATTTTTGAGACTGCATGCAAAAAAGGCCTCCGCGGGAAAGGCCTCTCGTTTGTAAGCGAGATCTGTTCCGCCTGTCCCCTACCCGTCTACGCCATCGGAGGCATCAAAGAATCAAACATCGAAGCTGTCATTGCAGCCGGCGCCAGGGGCGGATGCATGATGTCCGGCTATATGAAATACTCAGGCTCCGAATCGGAGGCATAAAATCGGGCCGATGGGCAGATCTTACATGTCGTTGTAGATCTTTGTGATCTCCTCCATGATTTTCCCGTCCGTTCCTTTTTGAGGATAAACGAAATTGATCTCGCGTACCATATTGAGATTCTCAAAGGGCAGCGCGACAAGCTTTTTCTTTCGCAGTTCATCCAGGCAGGCACTCTTTGCAAGGACAGAGACACCGTATCCGTGCCGGACCAGATCCTTGATCGTGGCTATATTTTCCACTTCAAGGATCACGTTCATTTCATCCACCTTCAGTCCCTTGCTCTCCATGGACGCGCGGAAAAGATCCCGGGTTCCGGAATTGGGGAGCCGCAGGATAAGATTTTCTGAGCGGATATCATCGATCGTGACATATTCCCGCCCTGCATAAGGATGATCGGGTGAAACGATCAGCATGAGGCTGTCCATATCCAGCAGCTTATTGGAGAGTGAACTGTCTGTGAATTTGCCGTCTATGATGGCGAAATCCAGCTCATAATTCTTGAGCCTCTCTCTAAGGCCGCACTGGGTATCCGTAATAAGCGTAATGGTTATTCCCTTGTGGGTGCTGGCATAAATTGCCAGCGCCTCAGAGATCCGGTTGCTCTCCATGGTATGGGTGATTCCGATATTCAGAGACAGAACCCGGTCTGCCCCGCTCTGCAGATCCCTGCTCAGGTTGTTGTAGAGAGCCTGCATGCGCCTGCAGTAGCGCACAAGGATTTCCCCCTCCCTGGTGAGGATCAGTTTCTTGCCCACACGTTCAAAAACATGGATATGGAACTCCGTTTCGATTGCCCGTATATGCTGGCTGATCGCGGGCTGTGTCAGATTCAGTTCTTTCCCTGCAAGTGTATAGTTGCCAGTCTCCACCACTTTCAAAAGCGACAGAATTTTCGCATCCAGCAGCATATCCGCCTCCTCTCCCCCTCAGGAGATTTATCTCCAGCAGAGACACGATCATAAAGCATTGACGCTTTGTTATGATAATATTCTCTGATTTTTGCCGTTCTTCTAATACTTTATTCTTTTTAAAAAGCCGTTCTCTTTTTCTGCATGCCGGAAAAATAATTTAAAAATCGTATAAAAACCCGCAGCAACGCATAGCCATTTCTATCAATCAGGCAAAATTGTATTGAATTCCGTGCTATTTATAGTTCTTAGTTTACATATAATTAACATGTAATTCAAATCATGATTTATGATACAAGTAAAAGTTTTTCTTATGGCAATTGCTTCAACAGTTAAAAAGGCCGCCGGCGCACATGATGATCATGTGTACCGACGGCCTGTTCTTATAGTTCTGTTTTCAGTTAGCTGCTTCAGTATGTTTCTGCTTCTGTCCTCAGCCCGGTTTTCTGTTCAGGCTTTATACTCTGGAGCCCTTGTTGTAAGGTACGCCATTAGCCTTGGGAGCGGAAGCACGTCCTACAAAGAGAATCAGGATGATGATCGTCAGGACATAGGGAAGCATTGCGAGGATCTCCGAGGGAACCGCAAAGTTTCCGCCGCCCAGTGCAACAGTGAGAGCCTGTGCAAAACCGAAGAGGAGGCAGGCGAGGTAACCGCCGTGCGGGGTCCATTTACCGAAGATCACAGCTGCGATGGCGATAAAGCCCTGGCCGCTGATAGCAGTCGGCATAAACTGGGGCACGATGGCAAGTGTCATGGCTGCGCCGCCCAGACCTGCCAGAAGTCCGGAAATGATGACACAGATGTAGCGGACCTTGTAGACGTTGATACCAAGCGTATCCGCAGCAGCAGGATGCTCACCGACCGCGCGCAGATGCAGACCCCATTTGGTCCCGTAGAAGATCCAGATCATGAGAATGGTCAGGATCAGCGCCAGAACGGTCGTCATATCCACGTTGAGGTTGTTGAGACTTCCCTCAAGACCTTTGCTGCCAAAGAGTTTGGGTATCTTGTTGGTGACGGGATGTGTCTGTGTCGCGCCGTTTGCGCCGCCCGTACCCGAACTGCCGCCGGTCAGCTCACCCGGCCGGACAAACCGGCATGCCGGGACCAGCAGAACCAGGCACAGGCAAAGAGCGATCAACGCCCTTCTGGTGCACTTTTTCATAGTTCCCTCCTTTGAAACATATGGTGTGAAAAAACAGGACTGTATAGCAGGTTAAACTCAGAAGAAAATGTCAGGGCGCGAAGAAATGCGTAGTTTTAAAATCAGGAGACGCCCCGCTCCTGACGCGTGCTGCTAACGAAGACGATTGCGGATGAAATCCACGATAAACTGCATGGCAGCATCGTTTTTCCCGCCTTCCGGAATAATGATATCCGCCTTGCGCTTGCTGGGTTCCACGAACTGCTCGTGCATGGGTTTGACCGTCTCGCGATACTGACGGACAACACTTTCAAGAGAGCGGCCGCGCTCATTTACATCGCGCATGATCCTGCGCAGGATGCGCTCATCGGCATCTGTATCTACAAAAATCTTGAAATCCATCAGATCCACAAGCGTGGGCTCCGCAAAGATCATGATTCCTTCAAGAATGATGACCGGATTGGGAAGGACCGCTGTCGTTTTGTCCGACCGGTTATGGATGGAATAGTCATAGACCGGCATCTCTACCCGGCGGCCTGCTTTCAGTTCCCTGATGTGTTCACACAGAAGATCCGTGTCAAAAGCATCCGGATGGTCATAATTGAGATGTCTGCGTTCCTCAAAGGTCATCTCATCGTGGCGCTTATAATAATTGTCATGACGCAGGATACTGACTTCATCCTCGCCAAAATAATTCACCAGGCTGTTTGCCAATGTAGTCTTCCCGCTGCCGCTGCCTCCGGCGATACCGATCAGTATTGTATCCATAGGTGTCGGCTCCTCCCTCAAGTCTGGACGCTCACCAGTTTTTCTCAAATGTCCGGGCGGGCCCGGCATTTGCAGCCGCCTGGCTCGCCGTATATTCATACCCATTATAGCAGAACTCTTCCGGTATGAACCGCTATGGAATAAATAAATTTTATATCGCCTGATTTATTAATGATTAGTTTTATAAGGATTGTATTGCATGTACAATATTTGTTATAATAATTACGTGCAGTGAAAGCTCTGTTTGTTGCAGTACATGCCCCCCTGGAAGGGCGTGAGCAGGTAACACAGCGCGCGGCGATTCCATCTGTCATTAAGCGTATTTTCCGTGTCTAATAAAGTGAAAAAGGAATCAGAATTATGAATATTACAGTTTATCTAGCCGCCAGTATGGGTGGAGACCAGATGTATGTTTACGAAGCAAAGACCCTGGGCAAATGGATTGGAGAAAACGGGCACCGGCTGATTTACGGCGGCAGCAAAATCGGCCTGATGGGAATCCTTGCGGATTCCGTTCTGGAACACGGCGGTGAAGTCATCGGAATCGAGCCTGCATTCTTCCTGAAGAACAATATGCAGCACGACGGCCTGACTCAGATGATCGTCACAGACACGATCGAGGAACGCCGCACAAAAATGATTGAAATGGGTGACGCTTTTATCGCTTTCCCCGGCGGAACAGGGACACTGGAGGAAATCTCCGAAGTCATCTCCCAGAAGAAGCTCGGACGTACAGAAAAGCCTGCGGCCATCCTGAACATTGAAGGATTTTATGATCCGCTCAGGGCCATGCTCGAAAAAATGGTCGAGGAAGGTTTCCTGGACAAAAATGATCTCAAAAAAGTCTTTTTTGCCAAAAATGTTGAATCTGCCGCATGGCACATCGAACATGCCACGGGCCTGAACAGGCGCAAACGGTAAAAAATACCGGTATTCCACCACTGAAAACCAGGCCGCTTCCTGCACAGATCCAAGTATCAGCAATCTCTGACACAAAAAAAGCAGTGCCCCGCCCAACGGGCTGCACTGCTTTTTTTCTTTTTTCGATTGTTTCTTTTTTCGGTCTGTTTTTTTCGATATATTTTTGTTTTTTCGATATTTTTTTATTCCAGACAGCCTGCATCATTCATTGCGGCAGATCTCGCGGACACGGAATACGCCGGGAACCTCGCTGATCTCTTCGATCAGTTCCTGTGCCGGTGCATTGTCGAGGTCAAAAATCGTATACTCGACGTCTCCCTTTGACTTACTGGTCATGCCGGCGATATTGACTTCGGATCTGCCGATGATTCCGGTGAAACGGGTGATCATATTTGCCTTGTTTTCGTGGAAAACACTGATACGGTTTCCTGTCTCACATTTTCCCAGATCACAGTTGGGGTAGTTGACACTGTTCTTGATATTGCCGTTCTCCAGGTAATCGGAGAGCTGCTCAACTGCCATCACAGCACAGTTGTCCTCTGCCTCCTCGGTGGAAGCGCCGAGGTGGGGGATCGTGATGCATCCGCGGCGGCCTGCAACCGTGGGATTGGGGAAATCAGAGACATAGCGGCGGATCTTTCCGGCGCGGAGAGCAATGACTACTGCCTCCTCGTCGACCAGGACGTCACGTGCCATATTGATCAGGATCACGCCTGTCTTCATCATGGCGATGGCATGATCGTCGATCATTCCCTTTGTGGAGGGAAGGGCAGGAACATGGATCGTGATATAATCACAGACCTCGTAGATGTCCTCGATACGGATGACATGATGGATCCGGCTGGACAGATGCCATGCGGAATCCACAGAGACATAAGGGTCGTATCCATAGACCTGCATGCCGAGGTTGACCGCCGTGTTGGCGACCTGAACTCCGATCGCGCCCAGTCCGATGATGCCCAGCTTCTTGCCCTGCAGCTCCGAGCCCGCAAATCTCTTCTTCTCTTTCTCCGCGATTTTGGCTATATCCTCGTTATTCCAGTTCGCGCGCACCCAGTCGACACCTTCAACAATGTCGCGGGAAGCCAGAAGCATGCCGGCAAAAACAAGCTCCTTGACGCCGTTGGCGTTGGCGCCGGGCGTGTTGAAGACCACGATTCCCTTCTTTGCGTACTCATCGATCGGGATATTATTTACACCTGCGCCCGCCCGGGCAATCGCAAGCGTCTCCTCTGTCAGTTCCATCCCGTGCATGGAAGCACTGCGGACCAGAATGCCGTTTGCCTCCTTCAGATCGTCAGTCAGCTGATACTGATCGGTGAATTTGCTGAGTCCTTTTTCCGAAATATTATTCAGACAGGCGTATTTAAACATATCTTCCCTGTTTCCTTCCTGATTCTGCCAGTAAAAAATTACTGTTTTTCCAACAACCATTTGCGAAAACGCACCTGCCATGCCGGCAGGTGCGCAGCCTTCACCGTATACGTACAAATCAAAATCCTGTCACTTACAAACGGGCTCGACGCGCCCGTGTTTTGATCTTGCCGTGCATGGGCTCAAAGCTTCGCGCAAAGTGCATAATATCGCTTTGCGGTCAGGCTGTCAATAGCAAGGGAAGGAGTATCTTGAGCGTACATCGTCTGATTTATGCCGGAAATCTCTTTTACTTGCCGTCGTAGGCGATCACACTGTCAACGCGGTATCCCTCAAGTTTTTTCCTGCCGTCGAGTCCCTTGAGTTCAATCATGACAAGGATTCCGGCCACAACACCGCCGAGTTTCTCGATCAGTTCCGCTGCCGCCTTGACGGTTCCGCCTGTAGCCAGAAGGTCATCTACCAGAAGGACTCTCTGACCGGGCTTGATCGCATCAATATGAATCTCCAGAGTTGCCTTGCCATACTCCAGGTCATAGTCGACAGACTCTGTCTTCCAGGGAAGTTTGCCTTTTTTGCGGACCAGGACCAGGGGTTTATGCAGATTATAAGCCATCGCAGCGCCGTAAATAAAACCACGTGACTCTGCTCCGACGATGACGTCAAAGTCCAGATCCTTCACGGCATCCTGCATCTGGTCGATCGCCAGCTGCATACCGTCAGCATCCTGAAATACGGTTGTAATATCACGGAACATTACTCCGGGCTCCGGAAAATCAGGGATCACACGAATATAATCGTCAAGTGTTTTCATTTCTCATCCTCCTCTTGGTTAAAAAGTTCTTGCCGGCCGCACTCCTGACCGGAGGGTGACCGTAAAATACCGCGATTGCCTTTCCCGGGCGTTCGCCTGTATTCCCGGGAGTTTCGCGATGCGTCCGCACCGATGAAAGAATAACTCATCGAAAAACGCCCTGCGTTTCAGGCAGGTCTTTACAGTTATCATCAATTTCTAATTATAGCCCCTCTGAAAAAGCCTGCAAAGTACATTTTGCGCAGGAACGGTAGATCGCAGCAGTTTCGTTTGCCAGCGGGATCCGGTCTGTCAGTTCGGATGCCATAAAGCACTCAGCGCAGAATTCCTCCCTGTCCTCAAAGCCGTCCCTGCATTTTGCCAGCAGCCTGCGGACTCTTTTATCCCGCGAAACATTATAGACATCAGACAGAGCATGTCCGATCTCGTGTACCGTCAGCCTGCGGATGCTCATGCTCTCCTCCAGCTGCCGGATGGCCCAGACATCCGCAAAATACGGATCCTCCAGGGGCAGGAAATTATGGGGGCCCGGCGCGATGCAACCGGGATGATCCGCTCCTCCTATTTCTTCTGCAGGAATTCCTTTTTCGTCCAGATACTTTGACGCTTCCTCATTAACAGTCGCCAGAATACCGGCGGGCGGAGTTCCCTGCGACATCAGTTGCGGACGCATGCGGGCAGCCATGGCAGATATATGCTTTACCGCCTCATAATGCGTCAGAATCTTTTCCAGAAGGTCCTGGGGAATATCCATGGGCATACGGCTGACCCGGATATGATTAAAAGAAATGGATGCCATGTCCCTGTTGGACACAGCCAGATCGGGACAGTCGGCAAAGACCCCGTATTTATCATTTTCGTAGGGTGTGCCCCCCTCCATACCGAAATCCCAGACTGCCGTGATCTCAAGCCCGGGAAAGCGGGTCCGATAAGCCAGAATCAGATTCCGAATATATTGCTGTTGTTCAGGAGAAAATCCATCCTCCCCCATCTGCGTAAAATAAAAATACGTATTTCCTCTGCCCGGAAGGGACAGGACTTCACTCATAGCACACCGCTTTCTTTTTCAATTATTTCTTTCTGGCGTAGCAGAACTCGAGATCTTCCGGAACGTGACTGTGGTCTCCCAGAAAAATGATATGGGGCGTGCCGTCGGGATCGATTTCCACACAGCTCACGCTGACATTATAGAGCAGAAAATGTTTCATTTCCTCCCAGGGAATGCCGGAGGCATAATTCAGAAATGTCTGGATCGCTGTTCCATGAGAGGCAGCCACGATCTTCTCCCCGGGATGCTCCCGGGCGATCCTCAGGATTGCGTCCCTCATCCTGTGATAGACCTGTTCCAGCGACTCTCCTCCGGGCGCTGCCGCGTGCCCCCGATCCTCATTCAGGACATACTTCCTGTAAAATTCCGGATACTGCTCCTCTATTTCTTCTCTGGTCATGCCGTCCGCAAGACCGAAATCAAACTCTGTGATCATCGGCTCCACGATTACCGGCACAGGGTGCTTCTGAGAGGCCAGGGCATATTGAAGAGTCTTTTTTGCGCGCTGCAGAGGACTGGTGACTCCCAGATCTACATCGATATCGGCAAAATACTTTTCCAGCAGCACGCCCTGCCGCTCTCCGGCCTCATCCAGCGGATTGTCCGCCCTGCCCTGATAGCGCAGCATCTGATTCCACCGGGTCGTACCGTGCCGCACCAGATAGATAGTTGTCTTCTGCTCTGTCTTTTTCAGCTCTTCTGTCTTATCAAGGTCTTCTGTCTTTTCCAGATTTCCTGTCTCTTCAAGATCTTCTGTCCTCAGTGTATTCTCTGAACTGAATTCTGCCATTGATTTCCTTTTTCCCTTTTCCTGACGCAATCTATGCCGCGGCTTCCTATGCCGTTCAGCGAAGGCAGTACAGACCACTTCTCCCCGTACTGTCCGGCTGCTGAAGCCCCGGCCGGTATTTTCTGTGCCCTTCAGCGGAAGCGGTACATACCATTTCCCCCGTACTGTCCGGCTGCTGAAGCCCCGGCCGGTATTTTCTGTGCCCTTCAGCGGAAGCGGTACATACCGCTGTTTCCCGCCGGCGTAATATAATCCCGGAATATTTCTGCATTGTGGTCCAGATAAGCCCGGACCAGGGCTTCCCTGCCAATCTTCTCCTCCACTCGTCTGATTGACGGCAGGTAGAGAAGGTAGCGGTTTTCCGGTGAAACCATCTCTTCATATCGGGGACCGCACAAGAGGCTTGTAATATACTCCGTAAGTCCCTCATTGATCTTCACCCAGGGTTTTCCGACCACTACGCCTGAGGACCAGACACCGATGGACTGCCGAAAGCGGGCAGCACGGTGCACAAATTCATGCACCAGGCGGACTTCCGTTAAGGGAAGGGACGGATCATGGTAGCAGTAAATTGAGCCGTCGCGGAAATCGCACAAGGCAGGCGCGTCATTCCAGTACATGCTCCAGCCGGTGTCATCATGATAGCTGACGTAATATACCTTCTGGTAAATGGGATCCACGCCGCGGCCGGAAATATCGATTCCAAGAAACTCTCTATGCAGATTTTCATAGCGTCCGCCGAGGATGCATCGGATTTCCTGTCTCGGAATTCGTATTTTCATTGCCGCTCTCCATCAGACCGCGGTCAGTCTGTGATTTCTGAAATAATCTTTCTGTCAGAAAACAGCCGCAAGGGCGTCGTCAAGTTCTTTCAGCTCCGCGGCGGAAAGACTCCACTGCAGGCATTTTACACCTCTGACTCCTGCCGGATTTACGTTTTTCTGCGTAAATTTGTCACGTAAAATCTTTAATGTAAATCTTTTATGTTGATTTTTTACGTTGATTTTTTACGTTGGTTTCTTACGTCAGTCTTTCACGTAAATCTGTCTCATTTTCCTTTTTCTTTTTTACATTTTTCTTTTTTACTATATCTTTACTATATCTTTTCCGGTCTGCTTTTTGATACTCTGATATTTTTCCATTATGTGCCTGCTTTACTGCGCGGAAACTGTTTCACCTGCCGATGCGGAGTCATCGGAAAAAGGCTTCTTTGATGCGGTGATGGTCCCTGTTGCCTTTTCCTCGACAGTCACATCAAACATATAATTTCCGGGCTCGATTTCCATATACTCCGTGGTTCCGCTCCCCTCGAACACATAATCAATGACTGCGGCAGTGTCTGTATCCGCCACAGGGACTTTGTCGATGTCGGAATCGTCATGTGTTACTCTGACATGAACCTTTCCCTCTGTGAGCGCCGTTTCAATTACAAGATACTCTCCTTCTTCGATCGTAAACCCGGATCCGCCTCCGGTGCCAATATCAGTCTTATCATAATTGGAAACGATACTGCCGTCAGCCCTGGCATCGATAAGGGCAAGCGGCTCCTTACTATCCTCTTTCCTGCCGCAGGCTGCGAGCGCAGCGATCATGACTGCAGCCATGATAAACAGCACAGTCCTCTTCAGAATAAATCTTTTCATGTTCTTTTCTCCTCTTTCTCCTTCTTTTTTCCTTCTTTTCTGTTTTCCTTTGGTTTTCATTCTTCCACAGCATGCCGAAACACTTTTTGCGCAGGCATCGTCAACGAGAAATATTTCTGCTCTGCAGGGAATCAGAAAACCTGAATCTGGCAGGAGCGCATTGTCTCAAGTGCCGCCTCATGCTTTGCGGGTGTAACACCGGCACAGCAGGATGCGTCCACGGAAATTTTCACCTCGGGCATAGCCGCTTTCAGAAGCAGGGCATTGGATACCACACAGATATCCGTACAGAGACCGACGATTTCGAATTCAACTTCCTCCTTGTCCGCAAGAGCCTTCATATCCTGTGCAAGCCGCATACTTCCGAATGTGGGTTTCTCATAGATTTCAGCGCCTTCCAGAAGACCGGCAATGTCGGAACGGATCTCCCAGCCTTTTGTTCCCCTGATACAGTGCGGTACAGGGAGATATTTTCCCTCCTGCGTCTGCATATAGTCTTCATAATGAGTATCCATTGTGGCGATCACATTCTCCGCAGGATAAGACCGGATCTTCTCCTTCACCGCCTCCACGATTGCCTGTGCTTCCGCTGTTCCCAGCGCACCGTCGATAAAGTCGTTCTGCATATCAATGACAATCAGTATTTTTTTCATCTTAGCATTTCTCCTATACTTGCGGCCATGTTCCTGCACCCACAGACTAATATGAATATACTACGCACTGCTCCGCGCCGCGGCCGCCTGACTCGCTGTTTATTATACTTGCGGCCATGGGCCAGTACCCGCAAATGCTCGAGCCGGCTCGGCATTTGCAGCCGCTTGACTCGCTGTTTATTCATACTTTCTGTTACAGTTTCCTATTTTATAGTTGTAACCCAATACCGTCAACATAAGAAGCCGTGACATATTTTTACCGGGCATTTCCGCCGGATATTTCCTGCAGTCCCTATGGAAATCATCCGGTATAAACAAACAGCTGTTATACACCCCTGAAAAGAATGTACCCGGCAGCTGCATATACCGCCGCAATACTTTCCCGTCGGGAGAATATACGTATCTGTCCGGTAAATCGCACGCGATATCCACAGACTTTTCATTGCCATCGAAATCCTCAGCGTAGTAAAATAAAATATGAAAAATCGTCAGTGCAAACGCAAAGGAGGAACCTGTGAGCAATCAGAAAGTAGTCGTTTTGAACGCGGCAAAAATGAATTATGACGGACTGCTGGACTTCAGCATTCTGTCTCCGGAGACGATTGTATATGAGGACAGCTCAGCGGAAGAGATCATCGATCGGATCCAGGGTGCCTGTGTCGTTGTGACAAAAGAACTTCCGGTACCGGCGGAGATGATCGAGAAGTTTCCTGACAGTGTCAGGCTGATCTGTGAAGCGGGAACAGGCTATAATAATATTGCGATCGATGCGGCGGTGAAAAAAGGAATCAGTGTCTGCAATGTGCCCGCTTACAGCTCCCACAGAGTGGCACACACTGCTATCATGATGATGCTGAACCTCTCGTCCACAATGCAGACCCAGATAAAGATGCTGGGCAGAGGCGACCGCAGTAATTTCACAGAGCATCTGAAGGTGCCTCATGTGGAACTGAACGGAAAAACGCTGGGCGTTGTCGGATACGGAAATATCGGACGCCAGGTGATCCGCGTTGCACAGGCGCTGGATATGAAGGTCCTGTGCTATACCAGGACTGCAAGACCCGATGAAGACAATCTCTCCTTCGTCACTCTGGACACACTCCTCAAAAACAGTGACTTTATCTCACTCCACTGCCCTCTGAACGATAAGACACGTCACTTAATCAATGAAGACACCCTTGCCCTCATGAAGCCCTCCGCATTCTTGATCAATACCTCCAGAGGCGCCCTGATCGATGAGCCCGCTCTGATCCGCGCGCTCTCCGACAAGAAGATCGCCGGCGCCGGCCTGGATGTTCAGGAGACAGAGCCGCCCGCTGCCGACAATCCGCTCTATACTCTGGACAATGTGATCATCACACCGCACATGGGATGGAAAGGACTCGAAACCCGCCAGCGTCTAGTCGGCGTCATCGCAGATGATATCCGCGGATTCTTTGACGGAAAACCCATCAATGTCGTGAGCTGATCCTTATGGCGCCCGACTCGCCGCAGCAGGCTGAAGTTCCGGATCCTTTCTGCGCCCGACTCGTCGCAGCAGGCTGAAGTTCCGGATCCTTTCTGCACCCGACTCGTCGCAGCAGGCTGAAGTTCCGGATCCTTTCTGCACCCGACTCGCCGCAGCAGGCTGAAGTTCCGAAGGTTTATCGGTTCCCGCTTCGTCGGAGCATGCTGAAGTTCCGAATGCTTATCGACTCCCGCCTGTTCAGTGCAGGCTGAACATTCAAATGAAAATACCCGCTCAAAATCCTCACCGGAGGATGCTGAGCGGGTATTTTTTCATCCATGTTCATCCATATTTGAAACAGAATGCCTTGGCTGCATGTACGAATATTAGAGTTCCGAATTCGTTGTTTTTATTACCCTATTTCTAAACATTCTGTTTCTGCACACGACTCTTATGATTCTGTATCTGTCGAGCCTTTTCCGGATAAAGTCTCATCAGCAGACGAGATTTTACCTGAAACTACTTCCACTGCATCCACTGTTTCCGCTGCTTCCGCATGGTCACTGATTTCTTCTGTCTTATCGGGCCCCGAATACCTGAAGCACAACATGGTAATATCGTCGAACTGCTCCGCCCCGTCCACAAAGTCATTAATACCATGCATTACGTTGCGTAAGACCTGCTCGGGATTTTCACACGGCTTTGAATTCAGGATTGACAGCATACGTTCTGTACCGTAAAGCTCATTTCGGGAATTGGCAGCTTCCGCCACGCCGTCCGTATAGACAAAGACGGTATCGCCCGGATACAGCTGAAACTCTCTCTCTCTGAAGGAAATATCTTCCATTGCCGCCACTGCCAGTGAGTGACGATATTTAATAAGCTCAAAGTCCCCATCGGAACGGCGGAGCACAGGATGTTCATGTCCTGCATTGACTTCCACGCCCTTACCTGTCGAAATCTCAATGACAGCAAGCCATACCGTAACAAAAAATTCAATCTCATTTCCTTCAATGAGCTGGTTGTTTACGTTCCTCAAAGCCAGACCGGGGCTCTCCCCGCTCTGGACACGGCTGCGGATCAGAAGTTTGGAAACCATCATAAAGAGGGCAGCCGGAACACCTTTTCCGGAGACGTCCGCCATAACAAGAGCGATATGGTCATTGTCAACGAGGAAGAAATCATAGAAATCTCCGCCGACCTCTTTGGCAGGTGTCATCGAGGCATAAATATCAAACTCCTTCCTGTCCGGAAATGCCGGGAACAGGTGGGGCAGCTGACTGACCTGAATGGCGTTTGCCATCTCCAGTTCCGAATTGATTCTCTCTTTTTCCGCTGTAACTCTCTTGATCTGGTCCACATAGTGGACAGCTCTGGATGACAGGCTGGCAAATTTTTCCGCCAGAACTTCGATTTCATCACCGGTCCGATATACATCCTCCATGCGGAACTGATCATGTGACACACTTAATCTCTCCACGTTTTTCGAGATTGTATTGAGCGGCTTTACAATTCTTTTTGAAAGGATCAATGCGCTCGCGGTCGAGAGAATAAATACCACCAGAAGAAGAATCAGGATCGTCCTCCTGGCGCCCGCGTTTTCTTCATCATAGGTCCTGACCGCTTCATCCAGGATGGAATCATATTTTTCCTCCATCATGACAGTAGGACTCATCACTCTCTCATAGCTGGCTGCCGTGATCACTGTCCAGCCGATCGTCGGCAGAGGCGCTCCCGACATATAATAAAGGGTACCGTCTTCTTCGATCAGACGTACATCCGTCGGTTTCTGCATCGAATCTTTGACAAAAGAAGCCAGATCTGTATTGTCGGACTCGCGAAGATCCTTGCCCTCAGAGGAAAGACGTACCTGAAAAGTACCTTCTTTTCTCGGAGAAAAAATCACATGTCCCTGCTCATTGACAATGCATACAAAGCCGCCGTATTCATCCGACGCTTCCACATACTCCTGAAGAGAGTTCAGAAACAGATCCGCTCCCACAACGGCGACAAGCTTTCCGTCCTGATATACCGGAACCGAGCAGACAATTCCGATGCTGCCGTTAAAGGCATCCACTTCCACATCGGTAAAATACAGCTTTCCTGTCTCCGCAGCCCCTGTATACCAGGGTCTTTGCGTCACCGGTATGGTCTTGATCTCACCATTCTCATCAAATTTGGCACCTGCCCGATCTTCCGCAATCAGAAATACGCCCTCGGGAAGCCCGATAAAGCAGGAATCCAGCTGCGTGTTATCAAACATGCTCCTCATCATATCGGACATATTCGCAATCAGACCAACACGTCCGGAAATATCCGGGTCACTTAAGTCAACGCCGGCATCTGATAAAAGCTGAACGGACGTTTTCCCATCCATGGAAGGATTCGGACGCGCAGCTTCCCCGGGAGTTACATTCTCCGGATGCTCGAAAAGAGCCCCGGCATAATCCCCCAGCATCGTCACATTGGACTTCATATCCTGGAAAACCTCTTCCGCGACATTCGCCTTCAGCTGTGTATCATTGACAAGATAGGCATTTACAACGCTTTCCATGGTACCGTCAGAGATTTCCATGATCGACTGCTTCTGCTTGTCATTGGTCTCGCTCACCAGCGTGCTCAGACGATTCGACTGATGATAGATCACAAAAGTATAGACTGCCACAATCAGGATCGTAGTCACCAGTACCAGATTGAAAATCTTGTTCTCAATTCCGCCTATAACAAAGTTCTTTATTTTTTTCACGTATATTTCCTCTCTGTCCAATCCGGCTCTTTCCTGCAAAGCCCGATCCTCCCGGGATCATGCTTTTCCCAGAGCTTTCTTCTACAGAAAATATAATGTTTTAAACGGATTTGGTTCACTTTTTCCCATTTATTTCCACGCTTATGTACATAAGAGTACTAATGAATAATTGTACCACGAAACAGCACTGCAATTCCATCTCTCACAAAAAAAGCAACGATTTTTTCCTATTTCTTTTTCTCGCCGCAGTACATGAGTCACGAGGGACGGTTCTGCCTGACTCATTGCGCGCAATGAGTCGGGCAGAACCGTCCCTCGTGACTCAAAACCGTCCCCGGAGCTTTTTCGCCGCTCCGGGGTATATCCTGCCATCTATAGCATAATGGCTGTTTTTCTGCTTAAGACTCGCTTACCGCACCTGACGGTATCCCGGACGCTTTCCAATCTGCCGCCCGCAAGTAAGCAGGCAATGAGAAAGGCCGGAAAGAGGTTCGCCACTGCGGTTACCGGCGAGCCGGTGTATGATTCCGGATCAGAAATCACAAGAGATTGTTTCCGAATAGTAGGCAAACTGGTTTCCCTGCGCAGGGTGCTCCTTGTGATAAACAGTGCACTCCAATTTGGAAATGTCTTCCGTAATTTCCTGCTTCTCCAGGAGAGCAGGACTTATCAGCGGCATAAATCCTTTTGTCAGCGGAGGGAGCTCGAGAGTCTCCTTTTTAGTATCGCTGCTGCCCTCGAACTCCGAGATCAGCTGTGTACCATTGACAGATATTTCATCCAGCTGCAAAAACAGTTCCTGATCTGTCTTATTCTCAAAATATGTCATTATAACGCCATCGGTATTATTCCTGTTGATCTTTTTTGTGATCCCCAGAACAAAATTGTCCGTGCTGACAAAAGCAGCACAGTCCTCTTCTTTTACAGAAACAGCGTCATTGATCTCTTCTTCTGTCTTTCCCGTAGGATAGACAGTGACAGTTTTGACTTCCAGTCTCTCGTCTTTGTCTTCATAATCAAAATTGCCTTCACTATGGGCTGCAGACGCCGCATTCATATCGTCTACTGAACCGCCGCTGATTGAAAAAGATGCTCTGTCCACCACCTCAATTTCATAGTTTTCCAGGGCAGCAGCAGGGATCGTCAGTTCGCAGGAAGATGTTTCTCCGGCTTCGACATCAACGGACTCTCCAAAATTCATACCCGCTCCAAAATCATCTCTGATATAGAACTGATTCAAAATCGATCCATTCCTGCTCAGAGTGTAGTGATATGCTTTTTCCGCCTTATTCATGATCTCGCACAGGACCGTAAAGCCGCGTTTGTTCTGACGGTATCCGGTCACTGTAAGGCTGTACATGTCCGAATCGACCAGAACCTGAGGCTCATTGACATAATTGCTCTCTGCCGCTTCCTGTTCATCAGCGCCCTCAGCTTCTGCCTGTTCTGTTCCCTCAAAGTGGTATTCCACATCTTTGGATTCCAGTTCAGTACCATCATCATTCATAACAGTCAGTTTGAAGGCCAGGTCTTTGACAAATCCGAAATCATTGTAGTCAAAGATCTTCTTCGTGATCATGGCTGTTCTTGTTTTCGTTCCTGCGTACAAATTAAAAGGAATAAATGCATCCATTTCGGTTGGCACTCCACTTACACCTTCCGGATTGCTGACCGGTATTTTTACAGGAGTATCATTGACATAGATATCCTGCATATTCCCGTAAATATCATGATCCGTATGATTCTCAACATAGAAACCAACCACTTCGGACTTCTCGTCACCTTCCGTCGAGACCGTTTTGATCAGACCGAAAGAAAAATCATCATTATCAATGAGAAACTCACACTCCTCCTCTGTAATATCACGGCTTAAGGTAATCGCATCTTCTGTTTTTCCGGTAGGATACAGAGTGATCTTTTCTGAAAACCGGCTTGACTCATCACCGTTGTCTTGTATAGGACTGTAATCCTCCGAGGTTCCATTAATCGCAAAACAGAGTCTGTCGGCAGCTGCCTGCATGTATTTGTCAAATTGTGTAGCGGGAATCTTGAACCATGTGTTGATTGTCTCACCGGCGGCTACATTTTCCCCTAATGCTTCTTGATCGTAATCAAAAGAAGACACCATACAGCTGTTAAGGCAGATCTTTGAGAAATCATAGGAGTATGCCTTATCTGACTTATTCTCAATCTGCAATTCCGTCCTGAGTCCTTCTTCATCTGCTGCAATATTTGTGATCGTCACAGAAACCAGCTCTGTATCCAGAACAGGCTTGTCTTCCGCTGTATACTCCACGGACGGATCAAAACGGACGGGCTCAGCAGCAGCTTCCTCAGGTACCTGGTCGGCTGCTGTAACCTCACTTGCCTCGTCGGTCGCTGTTGCTTCGCTGGCTTTACCGGCCGTTGCCGCCTCTGCAGCCTGTCCGGCGGGTGCTCCGGACGCAGAATTGGCCGCACCGCAGCCAGCCAGAATGGTACAGAGGGCTATTGCTGTCAAAAATTTCCGAAGTTTCATAAAAACCTCCTTTCTCCGGAAAAGCTCCCCGCTCTTTCCAAGTCTCCCCTAAAAGAACGAGAATAATATTACTGAAGAGGTGAAAAGACCTCCTCATGGCAGCCCGCCGCCGCGAAGCAATCGAGCTGTCATACGCTCCTTTAAAACTGCTCCACATTCACACACAAAAAGCACATTCCGAAGGATCTTCACCTGCAGAATGTGCTTATAAAGTCAGAATTGTGTGATTACAAAAGTATTCGTTCTCTCCGTCATGGTGTTACCGTCTTTCCGTATTTGACTTTTGCTGATAAAAGCTGTCTTATTCTGTCTTTCCGATTATTATATCATTCATATACAATAAATGCACAAATTTTTACACGATTATTCGTTATTCGAAAATCAAAACACGAATTTCTCGTTGACGATGCCTGCGCACAAGGTGCTCCGGTAAGCTGTGGAAGAGTGTGAAATATTGATGTTAATAAACCCTATCCCATTGTGGTTTATCTAACAATGTGATATATCAATCAATGAAGACCCCGTTTTTTGGTCTGTTGTCTATCACATTCCAAATGTAGTTGTAACACATGGAAAAAGGAGAAAAAATGAAAAAGAGAATCTTTTTATCTATGATCCTTGCTGCCGTCATGCTCGCAGCATTGCTTGCGGGATGTGGTTCCGGCGGTTCTGCTGCGCAGAAGGAAGAGCCCGCCGCAGCAGAAAGCACTCAAAAAGAAGCAGCGCCTGCTGAGACAAAGGCAGAGGATACCGCACCTGAAACCGAGAGCACTGAAGCGGCGACAACTTCTGCGGATGAAGCAGAAAGCACTGAAGCGGTGACAACTTCTGCGGATGAAACAGAAAGCACTGAAGCGGCGACAGCTTCTGCGGATGAAAAAGAAAACACTGAAGCGGCGACAACTTCTGCGGATGAAAAAGAAAGCACTTCTTCAGCGCTGCGTGATGCAGCAGAAGAGAACACAGGCGTCGGCAATCCCTGGAGCGATGTGGAAAGCGCTGAAGAAGCCGCAAAGGGAGCCGGCATCGACAGTTTTGTGATCGCAGATGATCCCGGCCTCGATCTCGGACAGCTTTTTGAAAAGACATACCGCTGCATGCACGGCATTGCAGAAGCCCGTCTGGAATATCCGGCAAGTGCCCTGACAGTCCGCAAGGGTACCTATGCCGAAGAAGGCGACATATCCGGAGATTACACAGAATATGCCAACACCTGGACGCAGGATGTCAATGGAATTGAAGTGACCTGCTTCGGCAACAGGGAAGGCGATGCAGCAAAGAGCATCTGGACAGTGGACAATATGTATTTCAGCATCGTAGCCGAAGGCCTCGGCGGAGATGAAGATTTCGGACTGAACGCCGAGAGACTGACGGCAATGGTCAACAGCATTCAGTAAAAGCGCTCTCTGCGCTTTCGTAAACAGCAATTTGGTAAAATAACCGGCTGCGCCATGACTGTTATGAAGCCATGGCGCAGCCGGCATTTTTTCATCCGTCAATATGCGGAGAATACATCCTGTGCGAACATTAATTATTACCCCACAAATACGGATTGACTTACCTCTACTTTAGACGAACATTTCCCAATCCGGCGGGACGAAGCCCGCCGGCTGAATAGCGTCTGTATTAAAAACAGAAGCCGATTGCTACGCCTTGATAACCGCTGGGACCGGCTCCCTTCCATTTGGCCCCAGAGTCGCTGACACCGCTGAAAGAATCTTCACCAGAATAGGGAGTGGACCGCAGCCACCAGTGCGACGGATTAGAATTACCGGGGTGCCGTTTTATCCTGGAAGCATCATCCGTAAAAGCCGTTACATATTCCGGTCCTTTGTCCTCAAAAGCGTCATTCTTTCCGAAAATCTCCATCCTGGATGGAATCCAGATCTTATCTGAAGAGGAGATTGTCTTTCCATCGGATTGCGAGTAGGAATATTTCTTCACTTTTTTGATGTTCGAGCGTACCGTTTTCGGTAACAAGGGAAGAACATTCTTCCGCAGCCATGCGCGCATGTCCGATTTAGGCCAGCCGCCTCGATTCGTCCATTTTTTATTCATGGGCTGCTTTGTCTTCAGAAGATCCTTTGCAATCCAGGTCATATGGGCTTTCCCGAAGAAAAATGTCCGTTCGTCTGCATCGAAAGCAACAAGCTCCATTTCAATCAGACCTTCTTCTCCCAGGTCAAGTTCTTTCGTATCCCCTATCCGGTATTTGTAAATATAGGTCCCGTCTTTTCCCGCGGCGATGATCTCATCCCAGGAGTCGGTAAGCCGCCGGGGAGCACGATCGTTATCTGTGGATACCGTGTACGGAGCTTCAGTATCGGGACTCACAGAAATTCCTCTTCCGTTATGTAAGGCGACCAGTGCCACTGCCGCAATAATTAGCAGGAGCACAATGGCGATTACGGGTTTATTTTTTCTGCCTGAGCGCTTTTCTTCTTTCGACGGGGCGGCCGATGTCATTTCTTCCGGCCATGATAGCCTTATTTCATGCGGAAGAATCTGTGAAGAACTGTCCGGCAGGGGGGCGGTAGATGGATTTTCCTTTTCTCCCGGCTCTGATTCCTCCCTTTCCGGCGGCAGACTCTTTGAAGACATGTCCGGCAGCGGGGCGGTAGATGGATTTTCCTTTTCTCCCGGCTCCGATTCTTCCCTTTCCAGCGGCAGACTCTTTGAAGACATGTCCGGCGGCGGGGAAGCCGATGGTTTTTCCTTTTCTCCCGGCTCCGATTCTTCCCTTTCCGGCGGCAGACTCTTTGAAGACCTGTCCGGCGGCGGGGAAGCCGACATCTTTTCTTCTGACTTTAATCTCTCCTTCTCCTCCAGGAGGCTCAAAATAGATACGGCAGGTTCCAGGTCTACGAAAGGTTTTATCCCGGATTCCGCCTGTAATCTTTCCTGCTGCTGATTTTGTAAAGACTCAATCGGCGCCAGAGAGCCCTGCGGTCTTTTTTTATATACCGGTACGTTTTTTTTCTCTGCTGTCTCTTTAAGCTCCAGGGCCTCGTAAAACTCCTTCGCAGTCTGATAGCGGTCTTCGGGATCCACAGCGCAGGCCTTGCACACAACAGCATCAAGCCGACTGTCGATCATCTCGCCCCCGACTGTTCTTCCGGCCAGGCCGGGAACGGGCATCCCGTTCAGGCGCTGGTAATTGGCGCTGTCGACATCCTGCGCAGTATAGGAATCCTCTGTCGGAAGAAAGGGCATCCTGCCATTGTTAAGGAGCTGGTAGAGGATGAGTCCCAGAGAGTAAATGTCCGCTGTATTGTTGTAGGACCGCCCCTGGAAGATCTCGGGTGCCATGTAGGAGATTGTTCCTATGCCGGTCATGGTCCGGGCAGCATGTACTGTATCCATGCGCTTTGAGGTGCCGAAATCCCCTGCCTTGTAATGACCGAACTCATCCACGAACAGATTTTCCGGCTTGATATCCCGGTGGATGATGCCTTTTTTCTCACAGTGCATCAATGCGGTACAGATATCCCTGCCCAATCTGCTTATCTCCAGGATGGTGGACAGGGGACCGTGTCCGCCTCTCCCCGCCAGGATTTCCTGAAGGCTGGTGAGCAGTTCCATCCGCACGAAGAGACTGCAGGTCGAACCTTCCCTCTTGAAAGAATAATCTTCTATAGCCACAATATTCGGTGCTCCGCGGAGGGCCTCCATGATCTGAATCTCACCAAGAAGCGCTTCAGGGATATCACTTTGACCTACTGCTTCCGTTTTCTCGGCTTCCGCTTCTCCGGCCTCAGTTTCCCCGTCATCCTGTCCCCTGGAGGACGACGTCACTGCAGCCGTCCCGCTGTCGACCTGGATGACTTTGAGGGCGGAATCCACTCGGATCCCGAAATTGTCCCTGTAAATCTGAAAGACATCGCTGGAGGTGCTGCCGCCCAGACGCCCGGCAACATGCCAGTCCGGCCACACGGACCTGAGTTCTTCCTCGATTACCTTACATTTTATATCGTAACTGCTGCTCATGATCTGCTGTCCGTCCTCCTATTCCTCACGCCGTTATATCGGAAGGGAATCTTAGGGAGATTCCTTTTCCAGAGGCAGTTGTTTAATAAAACGAAAAACTGTTAATAATTATATCATCTTTCACACACCCTATGCATCCATAAATACTGCTCATACTTGATTAAGCCTCTTACATAAAATAATCCTGAATTACTCGAAAAACGACATCGTATCCCAGGGGCACCTGACGCGTTTCGAAAGTCATAATAAAATTAATATCGGGAATAAAGCCATTGCGAAGATATACCCTGAGTTTTTTCAGTGTGCGTTCCAAATACTCCTCCTGATCAACCATACCAAAATGCTCCCATACGAATACTTTTCCTGTAAAAGGATGCCTGATCGTAAAATCAGGGTAAAGTGTCTGTCCTTCGAGTTCCAATGCGCACTCATATCGATAAGGGATTCCATTAGATGCCAGTCCAGAGGCAATAAGAGCCTCTGATTTAGATCTCACCATAGTTCCGTCAGAAGAACAGATCTGAAGATTTTCCGGATAAAACGGATTTCTGAGATAGTCAGCCACTCTCCATTCTTCTAATTCCCTGTTCATTAATGGCATACCAGAAATAAGCAGTTCCCTGAATCCGGAGTTCTCACATAGGTATTTCTGCTCCGGCATTATTTCAGAATTACTGCAGTTCAGATATCTTTTCAGCGCAGTTAATTCTTTTTTACAACCAGCCAGTTTTCTTTTGTCATAAGCTTTTCTTGCAAGTTTCTCTGCCAAAGGGCGCCCTGTTTTTTTGGAAATGTATTTTCGCTTTGCATTTTTCTCCTTTACCCTATGATCTTTTTCGTCTATGAAATACCACCTGAAGCTTTTTCCATTCTTATGACACCGCAGCGATCCTTTAGGAGCCTTTTCAAGCCTCGTCTCCAATTCATGAACCTCTTTTTCAAGCCTGTCTGCCTCTATCTGTATAATTTCATGCAAATTCATTCCAATACCCCTTTCTTTTTTCATAGTAGTGATCTTTTGCTCTTGTCTCATTTTTGTCGTTTCGCTTTTTCGCACCATGCGTGACCTTTTGCCCTACACCGCCTCCGGTCGCTTCGCTCCCTCTGCCATGGTGGTGATCTTTTGCTCTTTCGGCGTCTCGGTCGCTTCGCTTTTTCACACCATGCGTGACCTTTTGCCCTCCACGTCCTCCGGTCGCTTCGCTCCCTCTCCCGCAGTAGTGATCTTTTGCTCTTGAAACATCTAGGTCGCTTCGCTTTTTCACACCATGCGTGACCTTTTTTCCCTCCACGTCCTCCGGTCGCTTCGCTCCCTCTCCCGCAGTAGTGATCTTTTGCTCTTGAAACATCTAGGTCGCTTCGCTTTTTCGCACCATGCGTGACCTTTTTCCCTTCCCAGCTCCCGGTCGCTTCGCTCCTTCTGCCTCAGTAGTGATCTTTTGCTCTTTCGGCGTCTCTGTCGCTTCACTTTTTCGCACCATGCGTGACCTTTTTCCTGCTGCGGTCTCCGGTCGCTTCGCTCCTTCCGCTATGGTGGTGATCTTTTGCTCTTTCGGCGCCTCGGTCGCTTCGCTTTTTCCTGGCACGCGTGACCTTTTTCCTGCTGCGGCCTCCGGTCGCTTCGCTCCCTCTCCCATGGTGGTGATCTTTCACTTTTTCGGAACTTCCGTCGCTTCGCTTCCCAGGCTTCTTCTTTTCGAAGCAGAAAAAACCTCTGTTGTGCCTCCTGAAAAGGTCTTGACTCGATAGTCGTCTCCCCCCTTCTTGTGGCAGATCGTGATTTCCCCCTGTAAATCTGTCCTGTAAACAGATGAATCAGGAATCGATATTGCCAGCCTGTTCAACAGTTCCTCTGACGGGTGTTTGTACATGTTGTTAATACCCGCGGAAATCATGACCATGTCAGGGTGCACCGCCTGCAGGAATTCCGAGGAAGTAGCATTTTTACTGCCATGATGAGCTACTTTCAGTACATCAATATTCAGCAAGCCATCTTGAGTTTTCAGCAGCTTTGTCTCCGCGAGGTAGTGCAGAAAATCTTCCTCTCCCTGCCCTTCCAGGTCCCCGGTAAAGAGAACAGAGAAGCCCTTTTCTTTTCCTGACAAACGTGAGGCAATGTCGGAATTGTCTGATATCAATTTTGAAGAATCTCCATACCTCAGCAGCAGAGTCGTCGAGTATTCATTGGCATCCTCATAAGAGGCCCCCCGCGCAGGGTGGAGGCAGTCCAGGGTAAGGTTCCCGCTGCGGATCCGCTGTCCCCGGCTTATGTAGCAGACTGGGATACCGACCTGTCCGGAAAGCAGCTCGATCCTTCTATAGTTTTCACCTTTTGCGGCTTCTGCGATATCGGGAAGATACACAGCATTAATCAGGATGAGAGGCTTGTCCTCCGCTGCTGCTTCCAGGAATTCAAGAAGGCAGCTGCAGTGATCTGTATCGTCATGGGTCAGGAAGATTCCGTCAAGGCGGCCAACTCCCTTATTGTGCAGATATGGAAGCAAGGTGTATTTGGCAAGTTCCTCTTTGGTAGAGCTTCCACCGTCGATCAGGAAATGCCTTCCCCGGGAACTGATAAAGATTCCGTCCCCCTGTCCGACATAGATCATATCCACTTCCAAAGCCGGCCAAGGGTGGTATACCAGCACAAAAAATGCAGCAGCCATCCATAGGACGGTGCAAATGCAGGCAAAGTTCTTTCTTGAGTGATTGTCACGAAGATGAAGCATCTGACATATTTTTGAAGCCGCCCGACGCAATAGCATGTCTGCCCGGTTTTCATCCAGACTGCTGTATTTCTTCCGATCAGAATTTTCAACAAAGTGGTCGAGTTTCTTCCGGCCATCATCTTCAGTGTGCATGGAAACTGCTTCCGCTTCGATACGCCTTCGCATGTGCGGCATCTGGAGACGGACAGAGATGGCCGCAAGGATAAGCAGCATAATATAGAAAAACAGAATCCGGATCGGTGAAGGTCTGCCCAATACAATCTCATGTCCGGGAATCTTTTCGGAAGATTCGGCGAGGAAACGGTAAAAATCCAGGATCAGCTCCGCAGGAAGGCCCAGGATACGCGGAAGCCATTTCAGAGCGGACGGCAGCGCTCTGTTAGCGGAGAGAGTATCCGGCATTCCGCCTCCGCCTGAAAAAAAGTCAGGCAGTCCTGCCAGCAGCACAGCTCCGCCGGCGCTGACCATGACGACTGTCATAAGAGGGATGACGATCAGATTCAAAAGCAGAGAAGTGACGGGAAAAGTGCCGTACGCCCATAAATAAACAGGCAGAGTGGCAGCCGGAATGGCCAGCGTCTTCAGGGCACGGCCGGGGAGGGCAGGCAGCAGAATGCCAATCGCAAGGACAGCACCAAATGAGAACTGGAAGCCTGTATGAAGAAGGTAAAGAGGCTGGTCCAGCAGCAGGAGAAATGCGGCGATGGAGGCAGCTGTCAGAAGGTCATAGGTCCTGCCGATGACTTTTGAAATGATATAAAGAGTCAGCATGATAAGGGCACGGAAAACAGATGTGCCCAAACCTATCATTTTTCCGTACAGAAAAACTGCAATAACTGATAATGCCGCGCGGAGCGGCAGGGGAATAAACCTGCACTTTCCGGTCAGCGAAAAAAGTCCCATCCCGATCAGGGAGAGGTGAAGCCCGCTGATACTGAGAATGTGAACAATTCCTGCTCCTTGATACAGTTCCTTTGTCTCTTCTTCCAAAAGGCCCTTTTCCCCTAAAAGCATGGCTTTCAGGATTGGTGCATTCTGTTTGGAAAAGACACGGTCTATAATAGAGGACAAATTTTTTTTGAAATTGAAAAGTATTGCCGCAATCCTGTCTGTGGGCGCAGAGACGGCCATGATCTCAGCATCGCGCAGAGAAAACTCTATCCGCAGGATGTGGTAGTACATGCGAAGGTCAAATTCCCCTTCATTCATGGCGCTGCGAAATGGAAACAGCTTTCCCCTGACACGAACGCGGGCACTCATTTCTCCTTCCGGCGCATGATCCAGCACACAGAGAACTTTCTTGTCTTTATCCAGAGTGATTTCACCGATTTCACCTCTGTCGGAGAATTCGTTCATGACCGCTTTTTCCCCTGTCCCATCTTTGTCAGAGGCTTCGCTCATACCTGCTTTCTTTCCGGTCCCCGCTCCCGCGGACAGGTTCATTTTTTCTATGTCTACGTCGGTGAGGATCATCCGCCAGACCGGCATATCCCCCTCCGGTTTTTGTTCAATTGCGCTGATTGTGCCGGTCAGCTGCACGTTTTCCTCCCGCAGGGACTCGTAATCGTTGATTCTCACTGGAAGGAGCAGCACTGTGAGCCCAATGGCGGCTGCAAGGATTGAAAAAAATGCAAACAGCGGTCTTCTTGTCATATAAGAAAAAAAGCGCAGCCCCCGAGTATTTCGGGTGGCTGCGCCGTGTGCACGATTTATCCGTGTATGCATCGCTCAGACACCTCCGTTATCCAAAACGGCGGCTTTGTCCTGTGCGATAAGTTCATTATACCATATTTTTGAATATTTTCAACAATATATTTATTGTCTGGTCTGGATGAGTTTGGTGTTTTTCTGCAGCAGGGTCTCCGAATCAAGCTTGAAGGTATCCATGAAAACAGGGTTGTTCTCTCCTTCAATGATGATCTGGACCTGGCGTATTGCAGGGAGCTCCGTGAGGGAGTTGACGATCGAGTAAACAGCGACCTCGGGGTCGACCGAATAGGGATTCGTGAGAAAAGTGGAATCCAGTGTCACTGTGCAGATGTTGTCACGGGTCAGAATGTTTACGACTTTCGTATTTTCATTGACCGTCGGATAATTGAAATCCGTATTCGGCCCATGGATGATTTCCTGAACGACCAGTCTCTCCATGGGAATATTACTGTTGAAAACAACAGTTCTGTAAGTCTCGACCAGCGATTTGCCGTCCTCAGAAGCAAAATAAAGGTGGATTTCCTCACGCTCGAAGTTGAGCATTTCGCTGCCGGCGTTGTAGATAAACTGGTTCGCGGTCATATTTTCCGATTTGTTCCCGTGTTCATCCACGATCAGGGCTCCGTTCACACGGATTGTGACGTGGTGGATTTCAGTAAGTTCACACAACGTGTTGACGATTGCGGCACGGGTCAGCTTTTCGGAGATCGTATCCATACTCCGATACTCTCCGGAAAACTCCAGAAGCACTGTATCATTCTCGATCGAGTAATCCTTGCGTTCAAATCCGCTGATGGGTGCGCAATACATCTCACCGTCCGGGACAGATGCAAGAAGGTCCAGCAGTTCTTCTGTCTTTCCATAGACGGATTCCGCATGGAGCTTCTGGGCTTTGGGAATGAGTCCGGTCTTTTCCGAATTCAGATAAAAAACACGTACTGCCTCCTCGTCTTCTTTCGCTGCTGCACAGCCTGAAAGGCTGCCGCACAGACCGCCCAGAAGACACAGAATAAGAAGGTATGCTATGATTCGGCTCAGCTTTGCATTCCGCAATAGAGGCTGCACAGCTTTTTTCGTCCGGAGATCTGTACGGAATTCTGTCTGGAAATCCCTCCGGAAATCCGGCTGGAATTCTGTCTGGAATTCTGTCCGGAAATCCAGCTGGAATTCTGTCCGGAAATCCGACTGGAATTCTGTCCGGAAATCTCTCTGGATGTTCGTCAGGAAAGCGGTATCTTTTTTCATGTCCGATGCCCCCCTTCCTGTCCCGGTGCTTTATCTTCGAAATTCTCATTCACCAGCTCCCGGTCATAGTTCTGCGGATTCTGCTGGTTTTGCGGATTCTGCTGATTTTGCGGTTTTTGCAAATTTTGAGGATTTTGCTGATTCTGCGGATTGTCCGCCGCTTTTGACCCTGGTTTGAATTTACGCCTGGAGACATGGACTGTTTTTTCCATGTATTCTTTTTTGGCACTGTCTTTTCTGCCTCCCCGCAAAAGACGCAGGATCTGTCTGCGCTGATTCCCGACACGCAGTTCCATAGGCTGCTCAGAATAATGAAGGGGGATCCGCACTGTAAAGGTTGTTCCTTCTCCCTCTGTGCTCTCGACCGAAATCGTTCCGTGATGGCGGATGATCGCGCTCTTTGTGATCGACAGCCCAAGTCCGGTGCCGCCGATCTCACGGGAGCGGGATTTGTCTACACGATAAAATCTCTCAAAGATGCGTGTCTGCTCCTCTTCGGGAATTCCGATGCCGTTATCCGAGACGATCAGTTCAAAATATTCTTCATCCGCATCGACGGTAACAGTGACCTCTCCATGCTCCCTGTTGTATTTGATAGCATTTTCCACCAGATTTGTCAGCACCAGATTTATGCGGGTGGAATCGACCTCCGCCAATACCTCCCTGCGATTCACAAGGGTCAGTGCAATATCCCGGGTTTCCGCGATCGGACGCATGCGCTTTAAGACATTTTTGGCAAGCCCGTTGATATCCGTCTCTGACACCTCGAAATCAATATCAGTCCTGTCCTCCTTGACCAGGGCCAGAAGATCCGAAATGATCTTGTTTTCACGGTCGATCTCGCTGTCGATATCCTCCAGGAATTCCCTGTAGACAGCGGCATCCACATTCTCCTCCGACAACAGAGACGCTGCCAGAACTTTCATGGATGTCATGGGTGTCTTGAGCTCATGAGAAACATTGGCGACAAACTCCTGCCGCGACTGGTCCAGAGCGTTCATGCGGCCAAGAACAGTATTGAAGGAGTCCGCGATGTGCATAGTCTCTGTGTACTGAGGCGCGGAAATGGGCTCGTTGGAATATCCCTCCTTGACTTCAAGGATGTCTATGGACAGCTTTTCAAAAGGACGCACGAGCATACCGGAAAAAAAGATGGACGCAAAAAAGACAATGACCAGCATGACCAGCTGCAGCATAAAAGCCTTTCTTCTCAGGATTTCCTTGGTCTTCTGGATATATTCCGTAGAAGTACTGGCAAGCAGTACGCCTCGTACTGTATTTGCCTGGTTATTCCCGTCGTTCTGGATTCCCTGTATGGAATCGATGCTTTTGTCTTTTTCGGAAGTGCTGTCGCTGCCGTTTACAACATAGTCCAGGCCCTCCATGGATTTAGTCTCGATGATAGGGACGACAATTTCAATAAATCCGTATTTTCTGTCGTAATTTTCCGAACCACTGCGCTCTCCTGTCACAAGACAGGAAATGACATCCTGGGAGACGATCGTCTTATTCTCCGACAGCCCGTAAGTGTCCTTGACAACCGTCAGCGTCGTGTCGATGATCATGAGCCGTCCGTCGTACAAAGTCGAGAATTCGGAGAGCTCCGCATCGACCTGTCCGGACTCGGGGTTGACCAGATAGTTGCTGTTGATCAGGTGGTTAGCCAGGGACCGGAGCTGGCCCTTGACCTGCTCCACACGCACTTCGACAGCACGCTCCTCGTAGTTTCGAAGGATACCGTTCTGAAGCAGAATGCACGGCACCACACCGACCATAAATATAATGATGAAAAATATGACCCGCAGACTTTTGAAAATAGTCAGTCTGTCAAGGATCCTCCTGATTTTTTCACGCATAGATTTTCTTTATCTTACAAACACAAAACTGCTGCTTTCAAGCCTGGGACTGCTGCTTACAGACACGTAACTGCTGCTTTCAAGCCTGGGACTGCTGCTTTTAGGCACGTAACTGCTGCTTTCAAGCCAGGAACAACTTGTCCCGTCTGTAAAGGACTTCTCATTTCTCCGGGCAGGACTTCTCAGCCCTCCTCATGAGATGTCTGGTTTTCCGCACATCGTTACTTCGTTCTCCGAAACTTCACATTTCTCCGATCAGGACTTCTTACTTCTCCTGGCTGCGGAAATAGTAGCCGACTCCCCATTTTGTCTGCACATACCTGGGCTCTGAAGCATTGTGTTCGATTTTTTCACGCAGACGGCGGATGTGGACATCCACTGTTCGAACGTCACCGGGGTATTCCTTGCCCCATACCATCTGCAGCAGCATGGTTCGGCTGTAGACCTTACCGGCGTGTGTCGCAAGGAGCTCGAGCAGCTCGAATTCTTTGCTGGTCAGATTGATTTCCTTATCTGAAAGAGTGACACGGCGGTTGTCCAGATCCATGCGCAGATCACCCACTTCAATGATGTTCTCATTTACAGCCTCAGCCTTTTTTCCGCGTGAGGTGCGGCGGAGAATGGCTTTGATCCGCCCCTTGACCTCCAGCGGGTTAAAGGGCTTGGTGACATAGTCGTCCGCCCCGTAATCGAGGCCGAGAATTTTGTCCATGTCATCACCGCGTGCAGTGAGCATAATGATCGGCACATCCGAAAACTCCCGGACCTGCTGCAGCACTTCAAACCCCGACAGTTTGGGGAGCATTACATCCAGAAGAATCATGTCAAACTGTTTTTCCCGGATCATGTTGACAGCTTCTTCCCCGTCATAGGCACAATCCACTTCGTACCCATCCTGAAGAAGACTGAAGCGCAGTCCTTTCACGATCATTTTCTCATCGTCCACGACCAGTATCTTTAATGCCATAAATCTGTCACTCCTTCAAATTATGTAAAATGATATATCTGCCTCAGATATATCCTGTAGATATTTATTCACACCGTGATGTAGTCTTTCATCTTCCGGAAACTGGCATCCTTGATGCCGGGAACCTTCATCAGATCTTCGATTGCCTCAAACCGCCCGTTTTTTTCACGATAGTCTATAATGCTTTGCGCCTTTTTTTCACCGACGCCGGGTATTTTCATCAGCTCCTGTGCAGTTGCTGTGTTCAGATTGATTTTCTCGTTCTCTGTGTCTGAACCTTCCTGAAGGGAGCCGCCCGTCCCGGTCCCGTCGCCGGCCGCTCCTCCTTTTACAATAAAAGGAGAATCCTGTCCGGTCAGAACTCCGTAACCGCCTCCGGCGTTCATCGACGATCCCTGTTCTGCCGCGCTCTGCGGTGTCTCAAGCGCTTCTGTCTCTTTTTTTGCAGGTACACGAATCTGCCATGCATCCTCCAGCTCCATTGCCAGGTTCAGGTAGGACCTGTCCGCATCTTCGGAAAATCCGCCGGCGGCATCAACCGCGTCGCGGATCCGGCTGCCCGGCGGAAGTGTGTACACGCCTTCCTTCTTAACCGCGCCGCAGACATGTACTGTAAGAAGCTGCCGGCTGTCATATTCCTCCTGCCCGGGTGCGCTCAGCGCACCGCCGGAAGCAGTCTGATCTCCAGTATCATTCCGGGACCAGGTACTGCCTTTGCTGTTTTCGGATGAAGCCCCGTCACTGTTGTCTCCGGATAAAGCCCTGTCACTGCCGCCTCCGGATGAAACCCTGTCGCTGTTGTCTCCGGATATGATGCCGTCTTTCCTTTCTCCGGATCCAGGATCGTCTGCGCTTTCCTGGGTCCTGATTGTCTCCAAAACGGGCTCTTCCGCTCTTGAGGAGCAGCTGCACAAAAAGAACAGAGACAGCAATAGCAAGGCGATAATCAGGATGTTGTTTTTTTCAACAGAAAATCGCAGCCTTCTGACATTACGGACAGCTGCGTTTAAAAAATCAATACTCCAATTAATAATCACACAATCACCTCCGTAAAAACGGCGGCTTTGCCCTGTGCAGTACAATTATTGTAACAGGTCATATCCTTTTTTGCACGTGTTTTAAGTTTTGCCGAAAAAACGAAATTCTGCATAGTTTTTCATAAATGATCGGGACACCGGGGACGGTTCTGATTGTCCCACTATCAATGGTTTTTGAGAGTTTTTGAGGGAGGGTTCTATATTGAGGTTTTGGGCACGGAAACCGTGGTCACCCAGCCAGGGCACATTGTCGAACACATGCATGGTAGAGGGGTCCTGCCGCCCTCTGCCCTCCTGCGGGCTGTCGTTAGCCTTCAGGCGAAAGATACCTTTCGGCAGCTCCTCAATAAATCAAAAGGCCAGAGGTTAAGAAAACAAAACTGTCTTCTCAACTTCCGGCCTTTATCGTTCATTTGCTTTCTTCCTTCTACAGCATGCCGGAGCACCTTTTGCACAGGCATCAGCATCAGAACACTGATTCATAATACTTTGCCAAGTCATAAATCAGATCATCATAAAAATCGCATGTGGATGTAAAATACTCTTGATTGATTGAAAGCAGAACAGTGTCCTTTGCATAATATGAAGCGTAATACTCTGCAAACGCTTCTCTGGCGAACAATTCCCTTGGATGCCCGTCTTCAGAATACCAATAATACCAATCTCCAAATCCAGGCCCATGCCCCTTTCCGTAGACTCCCAAAACAGCCTGGATATGATCCCAAAATGAATAGTCGGCATAGAGCTTATTATTTGTCAATCCGGGAAGAACATCTATCACCATGTTTCCGTTAACAAGTAACTCATTCAATTTTCCTGATATACCGTTCATTGCCGGATTCAGGAAATCCCCCCTTATGCTGTCTCCAAGCTTCTCTATCACAAAATTGTAGGCATCCAGTTCCTCGGGTGTCAACCCGTCCGGGTCACGTAAGCAAAGTTCTCCGAAACTGGAATATATATATTTATCGCTTAAAATACACTTGGAAATATTTGCCAGCAGGCTGTCTCCAGTATGAGCCAGGTCACTTTTGGTAAGTGTCTTTTTTTCCTCATCCGCCCATTCCTGAAGGACCATTTCGATAATATCCATAGTATCTTCACAGAGCATGTTATAGATCATATCCCTGTTAGCAAAGCAGAACCCGCCTTTGTCCAGCATATAGAGCGCTTCGGCAAGGTGTCCCGACTCGTGGAATATGGCAAAGGGAAGATCATAGTCATCCTTCGAAGCCATTTCCTCATTAATATGGATCGTCCTCGTGCTTGTTGTATTAGATGATCCGCCCTTGGTACTATCGAATGTGTATTTATAAAACTCATACAAAAATACTTTTGAAACCCGATCAGGCGCATGCGACAGCCTGGTGATTATTTTATCAACTGTTTTCTCTTTGAGTACCGTGTTTAACAGCCTGCTGCGAATATTCTCTATTACGAGAGGATCATCCAGGGGATTATCATATTCTGAAAAAGACACAAGCCTTCTGTACTCCCTCTCGTTTCCAAACTCATCATCTTCCGCAATCTTCTCATTTTCATCATAGATATATGACACTACCATTGCAGGTTCAGCATCCTCAGGTGCTTTCTCATCAATCAGCTTGAACTGGTACGAGCCGCTTTCAAGATTCAGCTGAGTGGAAAAATCGTAAGTGATCGTATATTCCTTATCTTCTTCATCATCTGACGTTGAAGGAGGCTGCAGTAATGCAATCGTCTTTTCTTCTGCCGTATACATGTTTTTCTGAACCAGCATATATACCGGAGGATTCTCCTGCGCCTGATGAAACTGCACGTTCAGAAGCGTTTTACCTTTTTCCCGGGTAACTGATAACTCCTCGCAATGCTGCTCCAGGAAGCTGATCGTTTCTTCAATAAGGTCCCAGACTTTATCTTTTTCTTCTTCGCTGGAGGGTGTCAAAAAGTACAGTTCTGCATAACAGGAAGAAGCCCCCCCCATCCCATAATTTTTTTTCACTGTTGTAAAAATCCTCCGTTACGGACTTATCATCTTCATAGTAAACCGGTTCCGACCGTTTAGATGCCTCGTTATATTTCAGCTCCCAGACCAAAGATTTACAAAGACCGAATTTCTCTCCTTCATAACCATAGTAAAAGTCGTACTGAAAGCTATCCGCTGCACCTCTGCGAAGGAAGGTTCCAAATGGATTATTTACAAACTGAATTGTCTGCATTCCTCCATTTGTGCCAAACAGCCCCCTGCCGTCCTGCAGCAGCACTGCCTGTTTTCCATCGTAACCCCAGATATTGTAAACATAATCACGTATATTGGAATTCTCGAAATCCTCCTCCGGCCGCGAATTAAACACAAGCATCAATTCTTCTATCCCATCGCCGTTGAAGTCAACAAGTTTAAGAAAAGATAGTCCAGTAAAATGAGGCCTCCACCCGGAAGAATAATTTGAGAAGTCTGTAGCCCCATACTGTTCGATGCACTTCTCGACCACATCAAGATATGCTTCATATCGATTTGAATACCTGATCGGGTCGCCAGTCTCAGTGCTTCCATCTCCCATATCGATTTTGCAGTCTGCCGGTTCAAGCTGCTCTTCAATCCAAGACTCGTAGGCACTGACATTTTGCGCAAATATTGTAATCATCAACATCATCAATAAACAGGCCGTCAATCTCTTCATTATGTACCTCCCCCTTGGCGTATCACTTGTTCCAATGCTTTTTCTGACAGTTTTAGTATACACTTTGTCTGACTATTTTTGCTGTCTCACGATAAACAGCACATAAAAGCAGATAAACTCCCAGTGTCCCTCACTGTGTCCCGGAAATTTCTGTCCCCCGATGTCCCGCAAATTGTCTATCCCCTGGTAGCCCGGAAATTTTCTTGACAGGAATCCGTAACCTGACTATAAAGAAATTATCCCGTTCTGATACCTGATTGTAACAAGGAGGTTATTTCGCGATCATGTGTACCCGGTTTTACATTCTGCCCGGTTCGCCGGATCTGGAATATATTGTCAAGACAGCAGAGAAGTCTCCCCTACTGCGACGGTTTGTACATAACCGGATGAGTAAAATCATGCCCGGGAACAACCCTGACAAGAGGGATAGGATGATTGCGCAGCAGCTGTCTTTTACAGACTCAGACTTTGGCGGGTCCTCTGCTGCGTCATCGGCCCAAAATAATGCGGATGCAGACAAGGCAGGATCTACGTCAGAGATCCTGAGCATTTCCGGGGAAATCCGTCCGACCGATATTGTCCCTGTCCTGGCACCTGATAAAAACGGAAATGCAGCTGTCTACCCCATGGAGTGGGGATTCCGTCTGCCGGCAGAATCGGGAAATGCCGAAACCCCCCATTCCCTGCAGAAATCCGGTCAGAATCCCGGCCGGAATTCAGGCCGGAGATTCGGTCCTTCCGCAAAGGGAAAGCTTCTCGTCAACGCGCGTTCTGAAACCGCCGCCGTGAAGGCCTCATTTCGTGAGGCATGGGCATGCCGCCGCTGCATCATCCCGGCTTCCTGGTACTATGAATGGGAGCACTTTACAGACGAAAACGGAAGAAAAAAAACAGGTAGGAAATTCGCAATCTGCCCCGGACCATCCTCTCTGCAGAATGAGATGTCTGTTTCAGCAGTCTCTGCCCTGAAGACAATTTCTCCGGAAACCTATACTGTAGAAACATCAGCTTTAGAAAAAACCTCCTCTACATCAACTGCTCCGCGAAATATTCTCGCCGAAACAGTCCGAAAGGCCTCTTCCGTCACCTGGCTCTGCGGTCTCTACCGGATTGAGAATAATGTCCCGGTCTTCGTGGTGCTGACAAGAGAACCGGGAAGGGAGCTTTCCCGCATCCATGACCGGATGCCCCTGATCCTGCCGCCTGATGCTGCACTGGAATGGGTACGGCCGCAGGCAAAACCGGAGGATCTGTTGAAATATTCCCTGACTGAGATGGAAATACGGGAGGCGCACTGACTATCGTGCACCTCCCGTATGAATATAAGAGGCACTCGCGAGTCGTGTGCTCTTTCCGACATGCTGCTCGATGAAGCGGCGCCGCAATGCGGTCAGCGGAGATCCGGACCACTCGCGGTATAAAGCTCTGAGAGCAAATAATCTTATATCGACATGCGTTTCGCTCTAATTATTCTGATCCTGCTGATTCTCAGAGCTGCCCGTCCTTCACCCTGTTTTCGGCTTCCTGCAATGGCTTCAGGGGGAGTTCAATATATTCCCTTTCTCTTTCCCCGGGCTTTCTCTTCTTTCTTCTCCCTCTTTTTTTCTTTTCCAGAAGCTCAAGACCCACACTCTGCACCTCTCCGTTCACAGCGGCTGCCAGCCATTTTGCCATGCTGGGCATTCCTTTTCGATGCAGATAGAATTCGGGCTGACGCACCATGGTGTGGATCGTACCGCCCCGGTAGAGGACCGGCCGTCTCCAGTCGTAGAGGAAGATTCCGAAGGATGGATTCATCTTCTGCATGGCATGGACCATATCGCGGAGCTGACGGGTGAAGATCCGCTGCATCCGTTCGTCGGTCTCATAGGTTTTGTTCTTCACGTCGTTGTAGAAGGCGCTCAGCAGATAGTCCCGAACCGAACAGGCATAGAGGTATTTGTACTGATTTCCTCTTCTCCGGTACAGAGCGCGGTACCAGTCAAGCGTAAGATTCCGCCCCTTGATATCCGCAGCGGTCTCAGGACGGACATTCCATACTTCCCGGGCTGTTTTTTTCCACTCTTTGTTCAGAAGCAGGGCGCTGTCCGAAAAAAGCGTCACATCGTGGCATTCCGGATAAAATTCCTGATGGATCTGCTCCGCCAGGGCAGGTACGGCAAAGGCACCCGCACTTTCTCCGGCGATCAGAAGTTTGTCTGCCTGTTGGAATAGTGCCTTTCCGATACGCATAGACTGCATGAAATTCTCATAGCCATGGAAATACAGGCACTTCTCCTGTCCTTCTTCATCCTTATAACGGTAATTATTCCGTCCAAGATGCATATCTCCCGTTGCATAGGTGATCACAATGAAGTTCCAATCCCGGAAGGGATTCAGCCGGGCGCTGTTGTCAGTGATGCCGACGCCGATATTAAAGACCTGTGTGAAAGGCCGCAGATTGCTCCAGTAATAATTGGGCTGCCACGTCAGGACCCGGCCTCCGGTCACAGGGCGTTCAGCCGTATAGGGATTCCAGGCAATGCCTCCTCCGGACAAAAAAACACACAGATGATCTGTTGTTCCCTTACGGATATAGATATGATACTCCGAGCCGTCCGCAGTCTTGCCGCCCGCCACCGGAACGCGGTACCACTGGCGCAGCTCCGCTTTCGGCACTTCCTGCGAGAATCCCAGTCCCGGACAGACCTGCAGCTCCGGCGCCTCAAGCCGCGTTTTCTCAATCATGCTTCCGATTGCCTGCTCCGCGCGGTCTCCGACTCTCTCCTGCAGTGCCTCAATTGGATGCTCTCCAAGCTTTTCCTGCAGGGCTTCGATGGGATGCTCACCCAGCTTTTCCTGCAGCGCCCCAATGGGATGCTCTCCAAGCTTTTCCTGCAGGGCCTCGATGGGGTGCTCACCCAGCTTTTCCTGCAGGGCCTCGATGGGGTGCTCTCCAAGCTTTTCCTGCAGGGCTTCGATGGGGTGCTCACCCAGCTTTTCCTGCAGGGCCTCGATGGGGTGCTCACCCAGCTTTTCCTGCAGAACTTCGACGGGATGCTCTCCAAGCTTTTCCTGCAGGGCTTCAATGGCGTGCCCCGCAAGGCTTTGACGTTTCTCCTGTTCCATGTATTAAAATCCTCTCAGCATATTGGCAGCCCGCTTATTCGTCCTGCACGCTTTCTCATTCTGCACGCTTTCTCATCCTGCACGCTTACTCGCCCTGCACGCTTATTCGCCCTGACCGCTTATTCGCCCTGACGCTTACTCGCCCTGCCTGCTTACCCATCCTGCCTGCTTACCTGTCCTGCCTGCTTACCCATCCTGCCCGACGGACGCAGTTCTGGAAGCAGCAGGATCGTATTGCCCCGGCCCGCGACCGGATGAATTTGCTTAGGTCCGCAAACGAAAAACTGTGCTTCGGTCCGCAGCCGGAAATATTAGGTCTGACCGCAGCCGGATCTTTGTTAAAGGTGGAGATATTTCTCCGCTGCCTGGCGAAGCATCCTGCCACGGAAAACGATAAGGCTGTTAACCAGAATAAGCATTGCTGCTATACAGATAATCGCAGGCGCAGGCAGGGGATTAACCCCAAGAACGATCGGTATGATTTGCAGAAGGCTCATCAGTACATCAAAAGCAGGGTACAGAATATATTCCTGCAATTCCATGCCCTGTGCCCTGGCCGCGGCAAATGTGACGGCAATCAGAAGACAGAACATAGAAGGAACCACCCAGGTAACCGCCCAGCTTCCGGTTCTGGTTATGTGCGCAATGATCAGACATGCGATCATAATGATGTAGACCTGCGTCGTCAGCATCCGGATCATATTGCTGCGATAATAGACCGCGATCCTGAAGTCTGCCCAGCCCAGAAGGATAAACAGCATGGCCCCCAGAAACCATCCGCTGCCCCCGGAAATGATCTGTGCCGCTCCCAACAGTATTTCCAGACTGATGCAGACAAAGGTCACCATGCGGACCATCAGCATAAAGCTTACTTTAGGGCTGGGAAGCCGGACAAAAGGATCATCATCTTCATAGTTCACTGCCTGCAGGACCTGATCCGGGCCAGCGTCCGCATCATTGCCGCCGGCTGCCGCGGAGCCTGTCTCCGGTCTTTCTTCCGTTGGTGTCATTGCACCCGGTCCGGATTCAGTCTCCGGATGGTTTTCCGCCGGCGGGCACGCCTGAACTGCCATACCGGGATCGGAGTCCATCAGCTCTCTCTGGCAGAGCGGACAGCGTGCCTTTTTTCCTCGAATTTGTATCATACAACTCGGACAATACTGCATTTTTCTCTCCTGCATTATTCCCGGGAATCGTCTGTGCATTATTCCCAGGAATCGTTTGTGGCGATTTCCACATCAATACCGAGGGCAACCATTTTTCTGAAAAAACGCATGATGACAGGATTTGTCTCAAAAGCACTGCCGACCCCGAAGCACATCTTCCCGTTAAAAGAGCAGACACTGATCTGTATATCAGGAGCAGCCATAAAACAGCTGAAGCGGTCGATGTAGGAAGAGAAAGGCTCAGGGATTGTGATCTTTCCGACGTTGGAAACCGTACCGGTTATGCCCTTTTGAACACTATTGTTGACTGCAGCGATCACCAGATTTTTGATAAACAGAGGAACCGGTCTGATTGCAATATTATGCTCTAGCCGGGCATAATCATGCATGGACAGGGAAATCTGATCCTGCGTGAGCTGACGTCGGAAGGAAGCCTGCACTTCTTCAAGGATGCTCTCAATCGTCCCGTCATACTGCTCCGGATAAAAAGCGACATTGATGACGCCGAAAAAATTGCGCGCCGTATCCGAAGGAAAATAATTGCGCAGATTCACCGGGACACTCAGCACAATGGGGAGTTTTTTATCCCGCACACGCATCTCCTCTATGATGGATTCCATAAAGAGCGCTGTCATAAAGGCAGCTGCGGTGGAATTATGATTCCTGGACGCCTGCAGAAACTTCGAGGCGGAAACGGTACCCTCGATCAGATGCATCTGCAGATACTCATCTCGTTCTCCCTGCAGATGATAGGCGCGTCGGGGAAGTGTCTTCTGCTCCTTCGGCTTTCCCTTTGTCTCCTTGCTGTAATACCGGTTGAAAGCGTCGTCTGCTTTTTCCTTTACACTTGAGACATCCGGCGGGAGCTCCTCATCCAGGTTGTGCGCCAGAATGAGATAATTGCATACGATCGTCCTCAGAAAGGCAAAGGCACCTGTACCGTCTGTAAGCACATGGAACATCTCCAGATTGATCCGCCTGCGGTAATAATTGACCCTGTAAAGAAGCCTGCGCCTCCCGTCCCGATAGATTGCCGCACAGGGAGGCTTATTCTCCCGCTGCACCACAGCGCGGATATTACTGCTGTCCAGATAATACCAGAACAGACCCTTGCGCAGAACACTCGCGAAATGAGGAAAAATCGTAACCGTCCTGTCCAGTGCCTGCTGCAGCAGTTCGCCGTTTACTTCCTCTTTCAACTCACAGGTGATCCTGAAAACACGCGTATCGGATCCCTTTGTCGTCGAGGGAACAATCTTTGCGTTATTGTCAAGTTCGTACCACTTCGCCTTTGCCATAGCCTGTACCTTTCCGATCCGAAGATCAAAAAATAGTCTCTATAAAAGATACCACATCTATGGACTTTATACCACGGGAGAGACACCGCAATATGATAGAGGCGGCCCTGCCGCCCTCTGCCCGCGACCGCCCGTGTCCGCCGTAAGAAAGAAAAATACATTACACGGGCCGTGTCACTATAAAGTAAAAAAGAAACGCGGCTGTCCGAAAGGGAAAACCGCATTTCTACTAAAGAAAACCGTGTTTCTATTAAAAAACTTATCAAACCGTTTTATATCAGTCCGTCTGCTCACTGATGTCTTTTTTTACAAGAATGCGCCGCACGCGCCGTTCCGAGACCTCCAGGATCCGGACCTCGATGTCTTCGTAGGCAAAGATGGAATTGACATTCGGGAAGCCGTTGCTGATCTCGATACACCAGCCGCCGACAGTCTCGGAGTCAAAATCGAAATCGTCCTCGTCCCAGTTCATGAGCTCCAGGAACTCGGAGACAGGCATATCTCCGTCCAACTCATAGACACCATCGCCCTGCTGGACGACATCACGTTCAACAATGTCGGTCTCATCCCAGAGATCTCCGACCAGCTGCTCAAGGACATCCTCCATGGAGACGACGCCCAGGGTTCCTCCGTACTCATCCGTGACGACGGCCAGATGCTGCTGGGCGTTCCGCAGAGACGAGAGTACAGCGGGAAGCTTCATTGTCTTGTACACATAGCAGGTCGGCAGGAGCAGGGAACGGATTTCAACTACATCCTTGTCGATCATGGCCTTGAGAAAACGGTTCAAAGACAGGATTCCGATCATGTGGTCAGCGCTGTCCTCATATACGGGAATGCGGGAATACGGAGAATGATCGATGATGTGAAGGATCTCCTCCCAGGGATCATCGATATCAATTGCAACCATGTCGACACGGGACGTCATGACTTCGGAAGCAGAAATATCCGCAAAATCAATAGCCGCACTGACCAGTTCGGAAGCATCCTCATCCAGGATATCCTCGTCCTCGGCCATATCGATCATAGTATGCAGTTCTTCAAGAGCAGCGTCGCTGTCATCCTCCTTCATATCCGGAAGAAGACGGGTGATCGCATTCACTAATCCGACCACGATCAATGTGACCGGACGCAGGATGAACATCAGGACGCGCACCGGATAGGCGAAAGAACGCGCAAAGCGGGTGGCATTTTTCTGCGCCGCGATCTTGGGAATCGTCTCGCCGAAGATAATGACTGCCACTGTGATGATCAGGGTGGAGAGCCAGGCGTAATCCTCGCTCAGGACAGCCATCACCGCCAGAGACCCCATGGAGGACGCTGCGATGTTCACCAGGTTGTTGCCCACCAGGATCGTCGAAAGTGCGTCATCAAACCTCTCCCTGATCCAGACTGCAAGGCCGGATTTTTTGTCGCCGTTCTCGTGAGCATGCTCCAGGCGGACCTTGCTGCAGGATGAAAAAGACATCTCCGATGCGGAAAAAAAGGCCGAACATATGACGCAGAGAATAATGCCGGCGATGTAAAAGTAGAATCCACTCATCTTCCTTCACCTCCCCGCGATGTGCCTTTTTTCTGCGATCTGTCCTGCTTTCCGCCCGAAGATCCTGCCGCGGAAATCCTGGAGTTCTTTTCCGGGCTGCGCTGTGCATAATGCTTGCCCTGTGCCTGGTGCACCTTGTAGGGACGGTTCTCCAGAAATGCTCTGCCGTCGAATGCCCTGCCGTCAGACAAGGACCTGCTTTCGTTCTTTGCTCCGTTTCTGCTGTCACCGTGTGAATTACCCGGGGAGGCTTCACTATCTTCCGCCTCAAGATCCGCCATGGCCGCGTCCTCTTCCAGTTCCGGTTCGGAAAGACGGCGCACCTTCATACGAAGGATACGGTTCTGACGCATGAGAAGGACGGACATTTCTGTTCCCAGATAACGGAAGCTGTCGCCTGCAACAGGTATGTGAGGAAATACTTCGTAGGCGAGTTCGCTCATGAGCTTTCGTCCGATTTCCTCTTCCTGCTCCTCTCTGTAGGATACGCCAAGTTCATCCAGGACATCGATCACATGCTCCTCGGGATTGACGCTGTAGGAACCGTCCGTCATAGGCACAACATTGCGCACGGCCCTGTCGTCCTCATCCCAGATTTCACCTACCAGTTCCTCCAGGATATCCTCATCCGTGACGATTCCCAAAGTGCCCCCGTAATTATCCGTGACCACTGCCAGGTTGATCTTTTTTTTGGACATGACTGTGAGCAGATCATCAATTTTTGTGGACTGGTGGATAAAAAAGGGCTCGTATAGCAGGGGCCGGATATCGAGTGCCTCACCCTTACGAATATAATTTCGGATAAAACGCCTTATATGCAGGATGCCGATAATGTTATCAATAGACCCCTCATAGACCGGCAGACGGCTGTGATTCTGCTCTTTGATAAAGGATAGGATCTCCTCCTGTGACATATCGATATCGATTGCGGCGACATCCACCCGGCTTGTCAGAATGCTCTCCACCGTGACATCGCCGAACTGCAGCGCGGAGGAAATCAGATCTTCCTGCTCCTCGTCGATCTTTCCCTCCTCAGCCATATCTTCGATAATGTCATAGATGTCGTTCTCTGTCACAGAGCTCTCTATCTCCCCCTTCGTCATCCTGGCCGCTGTGTTTCCGATCCAGGTCAGCAGCGCTGCCGCAGGACGAAGGATGGTCATCAGCGCGCAAAGAATTCCCGCTGTCGCGAGACTCAGAGGTTCGCTGTATTTTCGCGCAATACTTTTAGGCAGCATCTCTCCGAAGAAAAACACTACCAGCGTGGTGATCAATGTGGAAATGGAAACTGCCGAGACACCCCACCGCTTAGTCACATAGACTGTCACGATCGAGGCAGTGGCGAGATGAACTATGTTTGTACAGATCAGGAGCGTCGTGATCGCCCTGTCAAAATGCTCTGTCACGAAGAGGGCGCGCTCCGCCCTTTTCTCTCCCTTCTCGGCGCCCGTCTTCAGACGCACACGGGAAACCGACGCAAATGCCGTCTCCATTACAGCAAACAGCATGGCGGCTAAAAGCAACAGTATTACAATCAGCCATGTAGATTGACTGCCATCGTCCATAGAAGATTATCACTCTCCTTCTTACAAATCTTCTTATAAAACTTATTTTCCGGGTTCATTTCCCGGCTGCAGGTCCAAGGCTCACTTACAAATCCGGAGCACTGAAAAAACCTGATTTTCGCAAGTATACCATACCCATTGTCTGTTATCAAATCCTATTCGTCCTGTGCCCTGCATGCTTTTCTCCGGCAGTTACTGTTCAGGCCCACCTGAAAATATATAAAAATAATCCCAACAAAAATTAAACGCTTTTTTACCCATGCAGCAGCGGCATACGCCCCTGCTGCATTTTTCCGTGAGCCATACGTTGCAACAGGACTGTAGATACTGCTCTGCCGTTTTTGCTGACCTGTTCCCGGACAGCAAAAACAAAGAATCGCCGTCGTCATAGTGCATAAAACCCCCAGGTTTTACCCTATAAATAGGCATGTGTATGTGGTATAATATGCCTATGAATGAAAGGAGGTTCCACTATGGGGATCGTCAAATACAAAAATCCAAAAACCGGCATCATCTACTGTTACGAGTCAACGCCAAAGTGGGATCCGGAAAAAGGCCAGGCACGTCCCACGCGTACTTACCTGGGCAGATGGGATGAGGAGACACAATCGATCATCCCCACCAACGGCCGCCGGGGCCGCCCCAAAAAACAGGATGTTCCGGCTGAAGGGCCTGCTGAGGACAGCAGTGCCGCGGAACTTGCGGCATGCAGAGCGGAACTTGCCCGCTGCAGGGAAGAACTCGAGGCAGTCAAAAAGGAAAATGCCAGACTGCTGAAACAATGCAACACACTCAGGAACATCATTTCAGACATCCACAGGCGTACATCTGCAGGTTATCTGGAATAATGCATACGGACATTCCGGTTCGGGCTGTGCGTGGAGGAAATACATGCGGTTCGATTACGATCACGTCACAAATCTTGAATATAAGGTCCGCGCGCAGAAACTGAGGATCAGAGAGTTTGAATCCGGAGAGCGGTATGTAAAGCTTAAAAAGCTGCATGGGGCCGAGATCCGGAAAAAGGACTCTGAGATCGGCCGCCTCAAAAAAGAACTGGCTTCGGCAAATGCCCGCATCATC
>ONKG01000007.1 GCA_900318375.1 uncultured Lachnospiraceae bacterium | reverse complement strand
ATCCATCTGAGGTTCACGCAAGGGCGGCGTACCGTAACCACAACTTTACTGGTGGGCAAGATTCAGCGCTTACTTACCCACCCAAGCTACAGAAGCGCCGAAATTTGTGAGAAAATAAGGGCAAAAAATAGTGCCGATGCAATCTTTTTCACTCCGGATGATTTTGCCGCGGACGGCCGGAGGATTTAGCCGCGGGATGGCCAGGTATCCTGTGATTGCATCGGAATAATCGATGACATGAATGGTCCGTCTTTTATACTGCGGGCATTCTTCCGGAGTGTCTCAGAGCAGAACGCTTCGACATGTTTGAAAGAGTAAACAGGAGGTCATAACCACAGGTATGAACAAATACGACGCATTTCTGATCAAATACGCCGAGATCGGCATCAAGGGCAAAAACCGCCACATCTTCGAGGAGGCTCTGGTCCGTCAGATCCGGATCGCCCTGCGCCCCTGCGAGGGACATTTCAATGTGGTCCGCACCTACGGAAGAGTTTTTGTCGAAGCAAAGAGCGACTACGACTTCGAGGAAGTCACCGAGGCGCTCTCCCATGTTTTCGGTATCTGGGGGATCTGCCCGGTCGCGGAGTATGACCTCATGCCCATCGAACAGCTCTGCGAGACAGCGGCGTCCTTTATAAAGTCCGAATATCCAGACGGCGGTACAGCTGCGACCGCGCATACCTTCAAGGTGCGCACCAGACGCATGAATAAGGAATATCCTCAGGATTCCCTTGTGATCAACGCCGAAGTGGGCCATGCAGTGCTCGAGGCCTGCCCCAATATGCGCGTTGATGTGCACAAGCCTGAGATCACTTTCAGCATTGAGGTCCGTGAGAAAATCTATTTGTATTCCCAGGTCATCCCGGGACCCGGCGGCCTTCCTGTGGGGGTCGGCGGCAAGTGCATGCTGCTCCTTTCCGGCGGAATCGATTCCCCTGTCGCAGGCTACATGGTGGCAAAGCGCGGTGTGCGGATCGACGCTGTCTATTTTAACGCGCCGCCCTATACAAGCGAACGCGCTCTGCAGAAGGTCATTGATCTGGCTCGTGAGATTTCGGTCTACACCGGCCCGATCCGCCTGCACAATATCAATTTTACGGAAATTCAGCTCTATATCTACGAGCAGTGCCCTCACGATGAACTTACCATCATCATGCGCCGCTACATGATGCGCATTGCGGAGCGTATTGCGAAAGAAAACGAATGCCTCGGCCTCATTACAGGAGAGAGCATCGGACAGGTTGCGTCCCAGACTCTGGCTGCCCTGGCGGTTACCAACGAGGTCTGCACACTGCCCGTCTTCCGTCCTCTGATCGGCTTCGATAAGGAAGAGATCGTCCAGGTGTCCAAAAAGATCGGCACCTATGAGACCTCTATCCTGCCCTATGAGGACTGCTGCACGATCTTTGTGGCAAAGCACCCTGTGACAAAGCCCAAGGCAGATGTGATCCGTAAGCACGAGCACAACCTCGATGAGAAAATCGATGAGATGGTGGAACGCGCCCTCGAGACAGATGAGATCATCAATGTCAGCACTTACCGCCCGCAGGAGGAAAGATAAGGCAGAGACAGCGCCGCCGCCCTCTGGCCATCCCGGCCGGCGCGAGTCCGTCGTAAGAAGGGCAATTCATTACACCCGCTGTGTCATGAAAAAGCGCGTGTACCGGGAATGCCGGCACACGCGCAGTTTTTCGAAACAAATTCAGTTTGAGATTCAGCTCAGAGACCGGCAGAATCGGAAGAATCGGGATGACTGCCGCCGGATTCTGCAGGATGGTTCCGTAGGATGACCTGAAATCGTTATTTGATGTTATTTGATGATATAGGGATCGAGAACCTCCAGGATCTTGTCAAGGTTTTCAGTAGCGTGAATGTTCAGATTGATCGGACGGGAAAGATCCAGAGAGAAGATACCCATGATCGACTTTGCGTCGATAACATAACGTCCGGAGACGAGATCAAAATCATCATCAAATTTAGTGAGGTCATTCACAAAAGATTTGACCTTGTCGATGGAATTCAAAGAGATAGATACTGTTTTCATATGATTGATTAACCCTTTTCCTTTCCGGTGCACGGCACCTGTTCGAGGAGATACTTGTAATGCATCAGACGGATCCCCTTTCCGGGCGGACTGACTGTCCGAAGAAGGATAGGATCGTCTGGAAACGCCTGTTCCATAAAAAAATATAAAATCTGAGTTGATAAAAGTCAATGATAAAAATCCGGGTTATAAAACCCTTGTGGTTTCGGAACGGCTCAAATGATCCATGCCGACAGGCCCGCAGGAGATAAGAGTTTGAAAAAAAGAGTCGCTTTTCATAACCTTGGCTGTAAGGTGAACAGCTATGAATTGGATATTATGCGCCAGATTCTGCGGGATGGGGGCTTTGAGGAAGTCCCCTTCCAGGAAGAGGCGGACATTTACGTGGTCAATACCTGTACTGTGACCAATATTGCGGACCGCAAGAGCCGTCAGATGCTGCATCGGGCGAAAAAACAGAATCCGGATGCCGTTGTCATTGCAGTCGGCTGCTATGTGGAGACAGATCCGGAGCGGGTGGAGGCGGATGACGCGATCGATCTTGTGATCGGAAATAACAGAAAAGCGCAGATCGGCAGTATCCTCACAGAGTTCCTCTCCGAGAGAGAGGGACAGGAGAGTCCCGCACAGACAGAGCGGGAAAAGCCCTCCTTCCGGGAGGATCTGACCTGCTCGCCTGCCTTTGAGAACATGTATCTGACAAGTCCCGGGCACACCCGTGCCTATATCAAGATTCAGGACGGATGCAATCAGTTCTGCAGCTACTGTATCATTCCGTTTGCCCGGGGGCGGATCCGCAGCAGGGCAGAGGATGAGATCCTGCGGGAGGTCAGAGGACTGGTGGCTGACGGCATCCGCGAGGTGGTCCTGACAGGGATTCATGTTAGTTCTTACGGGCTGGACTTTCCTGCTGACAGTGCTGCCGGCTCCCCGGAGGCATACGCTCAACCGGATGCAGCGAAAAGCCGGGATGCAGTGAGAAGCCGGGATGCATTGACAAATCCGGATTTATCCCGGCAGGAACAGGGAGGTGCTGCCCGCAAGAACGGTATTCCCCGCGGAATCCGCTTTGATCCTGTCCGTGCGGGAAAGGCTCTGCTGGATCTTTTGACAGAACTGAACAGCCTGGAAGGATTAGAGAGGATCCGCCTCAGTTCTCTGGAGCCCCGGATCATGACGGAATCCTTTATAGCAGGTCTTTCGGGTCTGGAAAAAGTCTGCCCACATTTTCATCTCTCTCTGCAGAGCGGGTGCGACGCCACTCTGCGCCGCATGAACCGGCACTACACAACAGAGGAATATGCACGGAGTGTGGAATTGCTGCGCAGGTATTATGACCGCCCGGCAATCACGACGGATGTCATTGTCGGATTCCCGGGTGAGACCGAAGAGGAATTTGCGGCCACATGTGCTTTCCTCGAACGGATCCGTTTTTACGAGATCCATGTTTTCAGATATTCCAGACGAAACGGCACAGCGGCGGCAAAGATGCCCGGACAGATCCCGGAGCCTGTCAAGGCGCAGCGGAGCGACCGCCTGCTTGCTATGACGTCAGCCCAGGCGGCAGATTTCCGCGCGCAGTTTGAGGGAGAGAAGGAGACGATCCTGCTCGAGGAACTCTGCAGCCATGAGGGAAAACAATACTGGACAGGAAGTACTGCCCGCTATGTGACCGGCGCTGTTTTTGCCGGGGACGAGGAAGATTCCGGCCTGCACTCGGGCATGCTGCTCACAGGGACCTTCCTTGAGGACAGTATTTCTTTGTCCCGCGGAGACGCTGTACTGTTCTGTCCGGAATGACAGGGAAATCGTAAAAACGTTGATCCGGAAAAACCGGGCAGACCGGCGGTCACTGCGGGTACGGGAGACTTATGATAAACAAATATTGAATCAGAACAATAAATAAGGTAAGATAAAGGATAGACTTTTGAACGATTCGCCGCGATTCTGTGCCTGCTGCGATATCTGCCGGATGCGGCAGAGACCGGAATCAATACTGTGGACATGGCAGCACAGAGATTTGCGGGGATGTGGTCTTTTGCGAGGCGTGTATGGAAGATAGAAACAATTCGAGAAAGGATCTGGAGAGCACACAGTTTTTCCGGATTCAGCCTGATCAGGTAAACGGAGTACAGAAAATCCTTTCCGTTGTGTATGAGGCACTCTCCGAGAAGGGGTATGACCCCGTCAATCAGATTGTCGGATATATCATGTCCGGCGACCCCACATATGTGACGAACTATAAGGGCGCGCGCAGTCTGATCATGAAAGTGGAGCGGGATGAGCTGGTCGAGGAAATCATGCGCAGCTATATCCAGGCCAACCACTGGTCTGACTGACTGATGTATCCGGAGATCAGCACACGGAAAATGACGAAGCAGATATGAGAATAATGGGATTGGACTTTGGCGGAAAGACCTGCGGTGTTGCTCTCAGTGATGAGCTTTTGATTACAGCACAGCCAAAGGAAATCATCCGCAGAGACAGAGAGAGCAAGCTCCGCAGGACATTTGCGCGAATTGAGGAGCTGATCCAGGAGTATGATGTCGGTCTGATTGTTCTGGGACTGCCGTTAAATATGGACGATTCGCAGGGAGAGCGGGCAGAAAAGACACTGGAATTCCAGGAAAGTCTGCAGAGAAGAACCGGTCTCCCGGTTGTTATGTCCGATGAGCGTCTGACAACGGTCGAAGCCGATGAAATAATGAAAGAACAGGGGATCCCCCGTGAAAAATACCATGATTATGTCGATATGATCGCTGCAGGCATCATACTCAGGGAATACATGGAAAACCATCGCGAGGAGATTGCCTGTTTTGCTGCGCCGGAAAACGGCAGATAGGCAAGAGAGTCCGACGGGATGAGTCCGTTTTCTGCGGACCTGTCCCGGATCATCAGGAGTGATTATGGAAAAAGTACAGTTTATGCCGGAAGGCGAAGACCACGCAGTGGATTTTTACGTATTGGAAGAAGCAATGCTGGGCGGAAAACAGTATCTGTTTGTCACAGACAGCCAGAATGACGATGCAGAAGCGCTCATTCTGCGCGCCAATCCCAATGATGACGGGAATGAGGTCACTTTTGATGTCGTGGAAGATGAAGATGAACTGACCGCAGTCCTTCTGCTGATGCGCGATGACCTCGAAGAACTCGGCATTGAAGTGGAAATCTGAGGAGAAAGCTGACGGGGACGAACGGACTGCCGCATATCGCAGGGGCGGTTATTTCACTCCGGATGATTTTACCGCCGGGCGGCGCAGGTATCCTGTGACCGCGCTGCGGATGCCGCTCCCTGGATGGGCTTGTTTGTAAGACAGAAGAGAAGAAGAAAGAGAAGAGTAGAAGAGATAAGTTGAAGAAAAGTATATTTAAAAAAAGAGAGTTTAAAAAAGACACACCCGGGAGAGAATTAAAAAAGCAGGGTTATAAAAAGAGAGAAATTAAGAAGAAAGAAACGGTAAAGAAAGAAACGGTAAAGAAAGAAGCGGCAAAGAAAAAAGCAGTAAAGAAAGGAACCGGATCTCACTTACAGGCCAGGCTCAGCGGCGGCGAGGATAAGAACAGACCGGATAAGAACAGCAAGAATCCCGGGAATAATAAGAACCGGGGTAAGAATTATAAAGATATTGCAGGGAAGACCGCAGATTACAGATCTGCAGATCACAGGCCGGGGTCAGTCAAAGCTGCCGGGAAGACAGAACAGAGAGTCAGAACGGACAGGTCAGTAACCGCTGCAGAACACAGATCCGGATCTGACAGGCAGAAGAAAAGCACAGGCCGCTCCGAAGGATTGAAAAGGCGGGATTGGGTCCCCGGAAGAGGAGACAGATTGAAAAACAACAAGGAAAAATTAAATATGGGGCCCGCTCCTTCTCTGCGGATCATTCCGCTGGGAGGACTGGAGCAGATCGGTATGAACATCACAGCCTTTGAGTACGGGGACAGCATCGTCGTTGTGGACTGCGGCCTCGCGTTCCCGGAGGACGATATGTTCGGCATCGATCTGGTTATTCCGGATACCACTTATCTGGAAGAGAATATTGACAAGGTAAAAGGCTTCGTCATCACCCACGGACATGAGGACCACATAGGGGCTCTCCCCTATGTCTTGAAAATAATCAATGTTCCCGTGTACGGGACACGCCTGACAATGGGTATTATTGAAAACAAGCTCCGTGAGCACAATCTGCTCGAGATTACCGAACGCCATGTGGTCTCCTTCGGCGATATTGTAGAACTCGGAGAGTTCGATGTCGAATTCATCAAGACCAATCACAGCATTGTGGATGCAGCTGCACTGGCCATTAAATCTCCGGCAGGCACCATTGTGCACACCGGCGACTTCAAGGTCGACTTCACGCCGGTCTACGGTGATGCGATCGATCTGCAGCGCTTTGCCGAACTGGGCAATGAAGGTGTGCTGGCCCTTATGTGCGACTCCACTAATTCCGAGCGCCCCGGACACACACCTTCCGAGAAGGTAGTCGGCAGAAATATCGACCAGATCTTCCGTGATCACGCGGACACACGCATTATTGTCGCCACATTCGCGTCCAACGTGGACCGGGTGCAGCAGATAATCAATTACGCCTATAAATACGGCCGGAAAGTTGTCGTCGAGGGACGCAGCATGGTCAATATCATTGAGACTGCCACCAAGCTTGATGTGCTCAATGTCCCGGACAATACCCTGATCGAAATCGATCAGCTCAAAAACTATCCGGGAGAGAAGACTGTTATCATCACCACCGGCAGCCAGGGTGAGAGCATGGCCGCTCTGAGCCGAATGGCGGACGGCATGCACCGCAAGGTGACCATCGGCCCAGGCGACACAGTTGTCTTTTCCTCCAGCCCGATCCCGGGCAATGAAAAGGCAGTCACAGCAGTCGTCAACAAACTCCTCATGAAGGGAGCTGATGTTATAACGCAGGACGTGCATGCATCCGGCCATCCCTGTCAGGAGGATGTCAAGCTGATTTATCAGCTGGTCCAGCCCAGATTTGCCATTCCGGTCCACGGCGAATTCCGTCATCTGAAGGCGCAGGCAAAGATTGCGCGTGAAATGGGTTATAGCAAGGAGGATATTTTCATCCTCCGTTCCGGCGACGTGCTCGAACTCTCGGAAGACGGCGCAGCCGTCCGCGAGAAGGTCCAGGTCGGAAATATTCTGGTCGATGGACTCGGCGTCGGAGATGTCGGAAATGTGGTCCTGCGCGACCGGCAGCACCTGGCAGAGGACGGAATCGTCATTGTCGCTTTTGCCCTCGATGCGCAGAACTGCGAACTGCTTTCGGGTCCCGAGATCACATCTCGTGGATTCGTGTATATCAAGGAGGCGGACGACCTTATGACCGGAGCCGCCGCAGTTGCGGAAGAGGCGATTTACCGCTGCATGGAGAACGGTGTTACCGACTGGAACCGCTACAAAAACACCGTGAAGGACGGACTGAATGACTTTTTCTGGAAAAAAACCCAGAGGAGTCCCGTCATCCTTCCTATGATCCTTGAAGTTTAAAGGCTGCCGCAGGACCGGCCGCAGCAGTCGAAGCTGCATCTGGCGCCGCAGGCAAGGTGAGTCAGTGAGTGAAGGAAATCATCAATCATCCCGGAGGAAGCTCTATGGATAACAAAATCGAGCGAACAGGTATTATTGAGACGGTCATCGGTCTGATCATGGATGCTGTCCCGATCATATGTGCAGTTTTGATCGTGATCTGGGCGGGACGCGCCTATACAGAGGGATACGGACTGTTCGTACAAAAGGGACTCGACACTCCCGGTGAAGCCCACAGTGAGTTGGTAACGATTTCCGAAGAGCAGGCCTCTTCCGCGCTCGAGGTGGGAGAAGTCCTTGAGAATCTGAACCTCATCAGCAGCAAGTATGCATTTGCTGTCAAGGCGAGGCTCTCCGGGTACAGGCATTCGATTGTGCCCGGAACCTACACCCTCTCTTCTGATATGACCATGGAACAAATGCTGGAAAAACTGTCTGTCGATCCTGCCTCAGTACCTGCAGGAGAGAATCAGAGCACGGGAGAAGTGCCGGCGGACAGCGGACAGACCAATACAGAGACGGAGAATAAAGATGTCTGGGGACAGTGACGGACGTTTGAATCCTGTGCCTGATCCTGAACGTATGGAAGTGTTCATTGAGGCAATGACACCTCCGGGGCCGGCGCATCTGCAGGGGTTGGAACAGGAGGCCCTTCTGGCGGGTGTTCCCATCATAAGGCCGCAGACACAGAATCTGATCCGGTTTTTTCTCACCATGAACAGGCCGGCCCGTATTCTGGAGATCGGGACGGCAGTCGGCTTTTCCGCCCTCTTCATGCAGCACTATGCTCCTGAGGGCTGCCGGATCTTGACAATCGAAAAAGATCACCAACGCGCCGCGGCAGCGCGCGGAAACTTCATAAAATACGGCACAGAGGCTGCCGGCGGCAAAAAGACCGGCATCGAGTTGATGGAAGGAGATGCCGCGCAGGTCCTGCAGGAAATCCGGGAGGATGCTTCTTTTGACCTGGTATTTATGGATGCGGCGAAGGGACAGTATATCCGTTTTCTGCCGGATGCGGTCCGCCTGCTCAGTCCGGGCGGGATCATGATCACGGACAATATTCTGCAGGAGGGGGAGATACTTTCCTCCCGTTTTGCCGTGACCCGCCGCAACAGGACGATCCATGCCCGCATGCGCGCCTATATCCGCGCACTGATGGAGGAGCCCCGGCTCGAGACTCTTCTGCTCCCGACGGGAGACGGCGCAGCTGTTTCACTGAAAAAAAAGTAACTATTCAGCTTTCTTCGGCTCGCAATGCACGGCATTGCCCGCTGTGGAAAGTCCGGGGGGCTCCGCTCCAGGCCTTCACCGGAATTTGTCTCAAACCTGTCCGGTAAGCAAGCTCCCGTCCCGGTTTTGAGACAGATTCCGGTGAAGCTGAATAGTTACAAAAAAAGATAAAAAAGATAAAATATGGAAAAAAGATGGAAGACAAACCGCGCCAAGCCGGAACTTCTGATCCCCGCAAAGGATCTTGAAGTCCTGCGCACAGCAGTGAACTTCGGCGCGGACGCAGTATATATAGGGGGAGAGGCCTTCAGCCTGCGCGCAAAGGCCAGGAATTTCAGCCCCGAAGATATGCGGGCGGGCATTGAATACGCACACTCCCGAGGCGTGCATGTTCATGTCGCCGCCAATATTTTTGCTCACAATCAGGATCTGGACCGAGCGGCTGCTTACTTTGAGGAGTTGGCGGAGATGAAGCCGGATGCTGTCCTCGTGGCGGATCCGGGTATGTTTTCACTGGCCAGACAGTTCTGTCCGGAAATCCCGATTCATATCTCTACGCAGGCAAACAATACCAATTACGGCACATTCCGTTTCTGGCATGAGCTGGGCGCCGCCCGCGTCGTCTGCGCAAGAGAGCTGTCTCTGAAGGAAATCGCGCAGATCCGGGAGCGGACACCTGCTGATCTGGAAATTGAGGCTTTTATCCACGGCGCCATGTGCATTTCCTATTCGGGAAGATGCCTGCTGTCCGCCTGGTTTACAGGGCGTGATGCCAACCGCGGTGCCTGTACACATCCCTGCAGATGGAAATATGCGGTCGCGGAGGAGACTCGTCCCGGAGAATATTTCCCTGTCGAGGAAAACGAAAGAGGAACATATATATTTAATTCGCGCGATCTGTGCATGATCGAACATCTGCCGGAACTGGCCAGGGCCGGAATCGACAGCCTCAAGATCGAGGGGCGCATGAAGACGGCGCTTTATGTCGCTTCCATCACCCGTGCCTACAGACGCGCAATTGACGATTATCTTGAGAGCGATGAAAAATATGCCGCCGGCATGGACTGGTATCGTCAGGAGATCCGCAAGTGCACCTATCGTGACTTCACGACCGGTTTTTACTTCGGAAGGCCCGACACGCAGTCCATGGTCTATACAGATAATACCTATGCCAGCGACGCGGTATTTCTGGGAATTATCGAAGAGACGGCGCCCGGCGCGGCAGAGGGCCTGCAGCAGAGCGGCGCAGGTCCGGCAGGGCAGGAGAGTCTGCCCGGTCTTGTGACCATTCATCAGAAAAACAAGTTCTCGGTCGGAGAGACGATCGAGATCATGTGTCCCGACGGCAGAGATCTCCCTGCACATGTACTCGGTATGTGGAACGCAGACGGAGAAGCTGTGCAGAGTGCCCCGCATCCCGGAGAGCTGATCCGCCTTCAGCTGGATGCGCAGGCTGCGCCCGGCGATCTCCTGCGGGTCAGCAGATAACAGCAATCTCCTGCGGGTCAGCAGATAAACAGAAAAGACAGCATTTCCGGGAAGACCGGACTACCGCCCGGGCGAGCGGTACGGAGGAATCAATATGAAAATTATTGTAGTCGGCTGCGGCAAAGTGGGCTCCGCTCTTGCCAGGCAGCTCAGCGAAGAAGGACACGACGTCAGCGTTGTGGACAAAAACCAGCAGGTGGTGAACGAAGTCTCCAGCAGCTGTGATGTTCTCGGTATCGTCGGCAATGGAGGAAGCTATTCGGTGCAGAAGGATCTGGGTGTCGAGGACGCCGACCTGATGATCGCGGCATCGGATTCGGATGAGCTGAACCTGCTGTGCTGCCTGATCGCCAAGAAGGCCGGTGACTGCAATACCATTGCCCGGGTACGAAACCCCATTTACAACAGTGAAGTGGGCTTTATCCGCGAGGAACTCGGACTGTCCCTGACAGTCAATCCCGAGTATGCGGCAGCCATGGAGGCCTCCCGTCTGCTCAAGTTCCCCTCTGCGATCAAGATCGAGACCTTCGCCCGCGGCCACGTCGAACTTCTAAAATTTGCCGTTCCTACGGGATCTGCCCTGGACGGCAGGACGCTGGCGGAGATTTCCAAAAACATCAAGGGAGATGTCCTGGTCTGCGCTGTGGAACGCGGAGCAAACCACGATGTTACGATCCCGGGCGGCGATTTCCGCCTTGAAGCGGGCGATACGATCAGTATTGTCGCCGGCGCAAAGAGTGCGCGTGCCTTCGTTGAAAAAGTCGGCCTTAAGACCCGCAGAGTCACCAACTGCATGATCATAGGCGGCGGCACGATCGCTTACTACCTTGCAAAGAATCTTCTCGAAAGTCATATCAACGTCACAGTCATCGACAAAGATCCCGCCCGCTGTGATGTCCTCAGCGAGGATCTCCCCGGAGCCAACATTATCTGCGGCGACGCCGCCAACCAGAATGTCCTGCTCGAAGAAGGAATCGGACAGATGGAGTCCTTTGTCAGCCTGACCGGTATGGACGAGGAGAATATCTTCCTGTCCCTGTACGCACGCAAGGCGGCCGTTAAGGATGTCAAGCTGATCACAAAGGTAAACCGGATCAATTATGATGATATCATCGATGAAATGAATCTCGGCAGTATCCTCAACCCTCAGCATATCGCTGCAGAATACATCGTGCGTTATGTCCGCGCGATGGAAAACTCCATCGGCAGCAACGTGGAAACTCTCTACAACATTATTGAAGGCAAGGCCGAGGCTCTTGAATTCCTTATTCAGATAGGCTCTCCTGTGATCGGGATTCCCCTCATCGACCTTCCTATCAAAAAAGGTGTCCTGATCGCCTGCATATACCGCAACAGACAGATCATTATTCCCAACGGACATACCATGATTGAAGTGGATGACCGCGTCATTGTCGTGACCACTCTTATGGGATTCCAGGATATCAGGGATATTCTCGATGAGGAGATGCCGGCAGGAATACAGGGATTTCAGGTATAAAGGGCTGATAGTATGAATTACTCCATAATCCGCCGCACAACGGGTCTGGTACTCAAATTCGAGGCTGTTTTTCTTCTTCTTCCCGCGCTGACAGGATTTCTGTACGGGGAGAGGCAGGGCCTGATTTATTTTGCTCTGGCGGCAGCATATTTTGCAATCGGTTTCCTGATCAATCTCAAAGGGGATGCAGGAACAGAATTTTATACAAAAGAAGGTTTTATCAGTGTCGCGCTCGTCTGGGTTGTGATCAGTCTTTGCGGAGCACTTCCATTTGTGCTGTGCGGTGACATACCCAAATATTCGGACGCGCTGTTTGAGACGGTTTCAGGCTTTACGACCACGGGATCCAGTATCCTGTCAGATGTCGAGGCACTCAGCCATGCCAGCCTTTTCTGGAGAAGCTTTACCCACTGGGTGGGCGGCATGGGTGTCATTGTCTTTGTTCTGGCGATCATGCCCATGCGCAAGAGGCGGATGGGCAGTCAGATGTATATGATGCGCGCGGAGAGCCCCGGCCCTGTCGTGGGCAAACTTGTTCCCAAGATTCGTGATACAGCGAAAATCCTCTATATCATTTACTTCGGAATGACCGTCACGGAGATTATCCTGCTCCTCATTGCGGGAATGCCTCTTTTTGACAGTCTGTGCCTGAGTTTCGGCACTGCCGGTACCGGAGGTTTCGGAGTCCTCGGCGACAGCATTGCAAGCTATCCGATCATACAGCAGAGCATCATCACGATCTTCATGATCCTGTTCGGTGTCAACTTCAATGCATACTTTGTTCTTTTCCTGGGAAAGGACAAAAAAGAAGCCTTCCGTTTCAGTGAGGTCCGCTGGTATTTCGCGATCATTGTATTCAGCATTTTGACGATCACGATCAATATCCATAAGATGTTCGACAACCTTTATCTCGCTTTTCATCACGCGGCATTTCAGGTTGGCTCTATCATTACGACCACCGGCTACGCGACCGCTGATTTCGACCTGTGGCCGCAGTATTCGCGCTGCCTTCTCGTGATGATCATGTTCTGCGGCGCCTGCGCAGGCTCAACCGGCGGCGGAATCAAGGTTTCCCGTATCGTCATCCTGGTCAAAGCCGGAATCCAGGAAGTCCACCACTACGTCCACCCCCGCAGCGTCACGTCTGTCCGCATGGACAGCAAGCCTGTCGAGCGTGATACAGTCCGTTCCGTAGTCATGTATATCGGAGTGTACGTGTGCATTTTCTTTGCCTCTATTCTCCTTGTCACGATTTTTGACGGAGACCAGAGCCTTGAGACGATCTTTACCTCTGTGGCAGCGACTTTTAACAATATAGGCCCCGGTCTGTCCGCTGTAGGACCTACTGCGAACTTCGGACATTTTTCTCTTGCTTCCAAATATGTCCTCATGTTTGACATGCTGGCAGGCAGACTTGAGCTTTATCCCATGCTTCTGCTGTTTTATCCTGCTGTATGGCGTAAGTAGTAAGAGCGATCCGCCATGCCGGCAGGATCACAGCATAGCTGTTGGCCGGCGCATAAAGTTTTTGAAAAAAGTGCTTGCTTTTTTCAAAGTGATGCCTTATAATTTCAATTCGTAGCCGAGAAATATATCGGCTGTGAATATTGGGCTATAGCCAAACGGTAAGGCAGCGGACTCTGACTCCGTCATTTTGTAGGTTCGAATCCTACTAGCCCAGTTTCGGCTGAATGAGCTTCTGACAGTAATGTCAGAGGCTCATTTTTTCGTGATCATTTGCCGGGAAGAACTTGTTCTTTATGATTCAAATATGATTCAAATATGGGCTGCGGAATATTGAAGACGCGAATATTAAGGTATTTTTAAGATTATTACAGGTAGACATGTTGTTTTTACAAGTATATAATAGAATAACATCTGCTTTCTTTTCATTTACAATTGCCGGATAACGCATAACAGTTTCGTGGCAGGCTCTCTCGGAGAAATGAGTCTGATTTTTAAGCCCGAAATGTTATGCTTTAATTTAGGTGTTCACAAAATGTAAAAATATGAAAAACAGTGGATGTACATTCATTACAAATCAGGACGGACGATACAGCTGCATTTGACAAGGGGATTAAAGAGAGGCTTGGTAGAAAATATTTGGAAACAGTAACGTATTATCTTAGGAAATCAGTGCAGATCGTTGCGGCGGCAGCTGCCATGGGAGTCATGTTTGCAGGGCCGGTGCAGGTATATGGATCTGCAGCGCAGAATGAATACAAGGATGCTGCTTTGGAAAATACTGCCGGGGAGATCTCCGGAACGGAAGGACTTTCTTTTGAGAAAGCTATTGAATCTTTCTATCGTAATTCCGGCAGCCTTTCAGACGAAGAGGTTCTTGCTTCTGCGCGGGATATTCTGTCAGATGGGGACGTACTGTATTCTGATCTGAAAGCTGACGAATGTGAAGTTGTTCTCGAGGCATTAACCGCTTACGAAGAGTCGAAAGCGGAGTATCTGACATCGTCGATGAACGGTTCCGGTCAGAAAGACGGGACACCGGCCGGTGATGCTGATACTAAGCGCACATCTGATGGGTCATCCGTATCCTCTGCATCGGCACAGGATCCGCTCTGCAGGGAATGGGACCGTCAGGAGAAATATGCGCAGATGATGGTTTCGGAGGGAGCAGTGATCCGGGAGATGATCCCTCGTTTTCAGGTTGTTTCCTGCACGAAAAAAGACAATGTGCTGGAAGTGGATCTGGATGAGTGGATGACTCAGGGTTATAGTGTTTCTGCTGACGCGGACATCGTGAATGCTTCTGCCTATAGTTATTCTTTTACCCTGACTCTTGAATGCAGCGACGACGGCGTATGGACGCCTTCTGAAATAAACGGGACGGATATAAATTTTGCCTGGCTCGGCGAGGGTGAAGATCCGGTGACAGAATCCGGAGAAGCTCCTGCAGTTCTGTTTGAAGTCAAATCGGATATGGATGACGCGCCGGTTGCCTACGCGCAGATCGGCGGGGAAACAGCCGTTTCCGGCACAGAATCAGCAGAGGACGGAGCGCAGCAGAATCAGGAATCTCTCTCTTTTGAGATTGATGAGAACTCGGCAGTTTCTTCCGAAGCTGTGAGGCACGCAGCAGATACTCAGTATGCACAGGCGGCTGAACTATACGAGACAGCAGCTGCAAACTATACGTACAAGCCTGCGGCCGCAGCGGCTTATGCGGACAAATATTGGAAAAAGTATAATCGCAGTTACAAAGAGTACAGGGGCGTGGACTGCGCCAACTTTGTTTCCCAGTGCCTGTATGCAGGCGGTATGCCCAAGACGAGTGACTGGTATCCTCAGTCTGTGAACTGGATCAACGTTATGGGCCATATTCGTCACTTCAAAGAGTACGGGGCTTTTGTGACTGCCGGCAACGGTAATGTTCTGGTCGGAAATCCGGTATATTACGACTGGAACGGAAACGGAACCTACGATCATACAGGAATCTGTGTGGGCAAAAATGCGTCCGGCATGCCTGTTGTGGATGCACATACCAACAATGTGTATCATGTTCCGTGGAGTATGGGAAGCCGCGGAAAACGCGCGACGATCATTCTGCGCAGTTCAGTAAAAGCTTCCTCCTCAGGAAATTCGGCCTCTAAAAATGTGTGGAGGACAATCGGCGGAAAGGTCTATTACATTGGTTCGGACGGCAAGTACGTCAAGAACAAATTCCTCGACATCAACGGCGCAAGGTACTATTTCGATTCCAAGGGTGTGCGTGCCTCCGCATTTTTCAAGGTCGGTAAAAAATGGTACTATGCTTCTGTCAAGAACGGAAAACTGCTGAAGGGCTGGCAGGTGATCGGTCATAAGACTTACTATTTTTCGGTCAAAGACTATTCACGTATGACTCCCGGAAAGCACAAGATCGGAAGCGGCACATATTATTTCAACAGTAAGGGTGTTCGTCAGACCAGCTTTATCAAAATCGGCTCCAAGTGGTATTACGCAGACAAAAAGACCGGCAAATTTGTCAAGGGCTGGAAAAAAATCAACGGAAAGTGGTATTATTTCGACAAGAAGACTATGGTCAAAGCAGTTGGCTGGAAGACCATTAACGGAAAGAAATGCTACTTTAATTCCAAAGGTGTTCTGACAAAAGGTAAACATGGATGAGATTTCATGCTGTGTTGAAACAGGATAATACGAACGGGACTTCCTGCTGTATCAAAAACAGTGAATGCGGATGGCAGTAACTGCCATACCCGGACGGAACAACCTGTACGGAATGACACAGTCACTATAGTAACGGAGGATTGGATGTATACGTTTACCGGCAAAATCCGCTACAGCGAGACCGATGCCTATGGATTTCTGACACCGGAGAAACTGATAGATTATTTTCAGGATTGCTCAACGTTTCAGTCAGAAGATCTCGGGATCGGTGTGAAAAAGCTGCGGTCGCAGGGACTTGCCTGGATTATTGTGTACTGGCGTGTGGAAATATACAGAATGCCCGTACTGGGTGAAGAGGTCAGAATCGGAACCACTCCCTATGAAATGAAGGGAGGGGTCGGACTGCGAAATTTCCTGCTGGAGACGCCTGATGGAGAGAGGCTTGCCGCAGCGAATTCTGTATGGACACTGGTAGACATAAATACGATGCATCCCGTCCGTATTCCTGCAGAAATACGTGATAAATATCAGCTTGAAGCAAAGGTGGATATGCTGTATGATTCCCGCAAAATCCGGCTCCCGGACTGCCCGGGTGAGGAAAAGCAGACAATCGTAGTGCAGGAGTATCATCTCGATTCAAATCGGCATATGAATAACGGACAGTATGTCCGGATTGCAGCAGGCCTTCTTCCGGAAAAGACAAAGGCAGCAGTCCTTCGGATCGAATACAGGCAGCAGGCCGTCCTGGGAGACCGGATCACCCCTGTTCAATATCAGGATGGTCCATCCAGGGTCTGTATTTCGCTCAATGCACACAACGGAAAGCCCTATGCGATTATGGAAATGATTTTATGTAATAATAATTTTCAGTAAATGCCGAAAATGTATGGATCGGAAAGGATCAACATGCTGAAAATCGGAGAAAAACAAACACTGAGAATAGATAAACAGGTACCTTTCGGGGTCTATCTGACCGGGGATGTCCCTAATGAACGTGTTTTGCTGCCCCGCTCTCAGGTGCCCGCAGGCGCCGCAATCGGTGATGAGCTGGAGGTTTTCCTTTATAAGGATTCCGAAGACAGGCTGATCGCCACCCGCAAGGAACCGAAACTTACTTTACATCAGGTGGGATACCTCACTGTCATACAGGTCAGCCGTATCGGCGCGTTCCTGGACTGGGGACTGGACAAAGATCTGCTGCTCCCCTATCATGAACAGCCTCGTGAGCGTGTCAAAGAGGGACAGACCGTACTGGTTGCGGTTTATCTGGATAAGAGTGAGCGTCTCTGTGCAACGATGAATGTATATCCCTGGCTTCGAACCGACAGCCCCTATCAGACGGGAGACCAGGTGACAGGAATTGTTTACGAGACAAGCCGCAATTTCGGCGCGTTCGTTGCCGTGGACAGTATTTATTCCGCACTGATCCCCCGCCGTGAACTTGTCCGCGAACTGAAGGCAGGAGATGTCGTCAGAGCGCGTGTCACCGGCGTCAAACCTGACGGAAAGCTCGACCTGAGCATCAGGGAGAAGAGTTATCTTCAGATCGAGGCGGATGTGGAAACTGTCCTCAATATGTTAAATGAGGGCGGCGGGATGATACCTTTTACAGACAAGGCCTCACCGGAACTGATCCGCGAACAGGCACATATGAGCAAAAACGAGTTCAAACGTGCGATTGGTCATCTTCTCAAGGAAAACAGGATTTCGATAGAGGAAGACAAGATTGTATTAATATAATCTGAAAAAACACAGCGAAAGCTGTGTTTTTTTCTTTTACGGTATTTGTGTATTTCATACAAAATTTCTTTCATTTTTTGTGGAAAATTAGCTTATTTTACTTTAGAATAGAGAAAGGGGCATTTATAGGATAATTTCATGCAGGGAACAGTCTGCAGGAAAGAGTGGAAGGTATGGTTTCTAATCAGGTTTTACAGAATACAATTGATGGAATCAAAGATATTACAAAACTGGAGATCTGTATTATGGATGCCGACGGAAGAGAAGTAGTATCCACTGCTCCGGTTTTCCAGGAAGCATCGCTGGCGATTCCTGATTTTGCTGCATCCCCGGCTGATTCCCAGTCGGCAGGACCCTTTCAGTTTTTTAAGGTTCTGGAGGATCAGCAGCTGGAATATGTGCTGGTTGTCTATGGGGATACAGACAATACTCTTCTGGTTGGCAGGATGGCTGCCTTTCAGCTGCGCGGCCTTATGGCGGCTTTTAAGGAGCGCTATGACAAAGACAGCTTTATGAAGAACCTGCTCCTGGACAATCTGCTTCTCGTGGATATTTACAGCCGCGCAAAAAAACTCCGTATCATACCGGATGTCAGACGCGTTGTCATGATCGTTGAGAACGGGGCTGACCGGGACCGCAATGTTCTGGAACTGCTGCAGGAGTATATCGGAGTATCCAGCGCGGACTTTGTCACCGCTGTTGATGAGACCAATGTCGTCATCGTCAAGGATCTTTCCGACAGCAATAAGGAGCGTGACATTGAAAAAGCTGCCCTCAATATCGAGCAGCAGCTCCACAGGTTCGGCATCACAGATATCCGTGTCTCCTACGGCACGGTTGTTGAGGAGATCAAGGAGGTCAGCCGCTCCTTCAAGGAAGCCAAAATGGCTCTCGATGTCAGCAAGATCTTTTTCGAGGACCGCACAGTCATCGCCTACAATGAGCTCGGAATCGGCCGTCTGATCTATCAGCTTCCGATTCCCCTGTGCAAGATGTTCATCCGTGAGATCTTCAAGGGAAAGAATCCTGATGATTTCGATCAGGAGACGCTTGCGACCATTAATAAGTTCTTTGAAAACAGTCTGAATGTATCCGAGACTTCCCGGCAGCTTTTCATTCACAGGAATACCCTTGTTTATCGACTTGACAAGCTGCAGAAAAGTACAGGCCTGGATCTTCGTGTATTTGAGGATGCGATCACGTTCAAGATTGCCCTTATGGTCGTCAAATATATGAAGTATATGGAACAGTACGATTTCTGATGAATCCGGATTCTGTGTATTTGCAGTGAAGAATCCTCTGAAATCAGTGACAAACATCTCCGCAGTCATTAGAATAGAAAATGACAAAAGGAGCAGTTACTGTAGATATGCACAGAATATAGAGGATATTACAAGATATGGACGAGAGAAAATACGAGAACGAAAACGGCTGGAATCCGCAGGACAGAGGGCGTAAACAGGGAACAGCAGCCGGGAGAGTCGGTATCTTCGCGATCGGCATGGCTGTCGGAATTGCATTTCTGGCGGTCGTGACACACCTTCTCCCGGTCAGGATCGGCGCGGAGCAGACCATCAGTTCGGAGCGCGATCCCGATTCGACGACGGAATCCGCATTGAATCAGGAGTCTGTCGAAAAGCTGCAGCTCCTCGAAGACTGCATTCGCGAATACTACTACGAGCCGGAGGACGCCACTGTCGAGACCCTCGAGAACGGCATGTACAAAGGCCTCATGGATTCCCTGGGTGATCCTTATACAGTGTATTACACACCCAAGGAATACCAGTCAATGAGCGAAGAGACCAGCGGTATTTACAAGGGAATCGGAGCCTATATCGGGATCGACGCGACAACGCATGTCCCTGTCTTTACCGGTATCATGCCCGGAACGCCTGCTGAAGAGGCGGGTCTGATGGAAGGCGATATCATCTGTGAGGTGGATGGCGTCGATACGCTGGCAATGGATACGGCCGAGGTCGCCAATCTTGTCAAGGGTGAAGAGGGCACTACCGTCACGATCAAAGTCAACAGGGACGGTGAGTATATCACGATCACAGCTACCCGCGCGACCATCAATGTTCCGACTGTCACTTCCGAAATGCTTGGAGACGGAATCGGCTATCTTCAGATCAGCCAGTTTGACGATGTGACGCCCGGTCAGTTTGATGAAAACTTCGCAAAGCTCAAAGCGGACGGAATGAAGTACATGATCCTCGATCTGCGCGACAATCCCGGCGGCACTGTCTCGGCAGTCACACAGATTGCCTCAGAGCTTCTGCCCGAGGGTCTGATCTTCTATATGGAGGACAAAAACGGTGAGCGCGAGGAATACACCTGCCCCGGCGCGGACTTTGACATTCCTCTTGTTGTCCTTGTGAACGGTTACTCCGCAAGTGCTTCCGAGATCCTGTCAGGCGCCATCCAGGACGCAGGGATCGGCACACTGGTCGGTACCCAGACCTACGGAAAGGGCATCGTCCAGAACCTCTATCCTCTGGGCGACGGTTCCGCGATCAAGATCACCATTGCGGATTACTACACACGCAACGGCCGCAACATTCATAAGGTAGGCATCGAACCCGATGAAGTCCTCGAATTTGATAAGGACCTCTACGAAAAAGATAAGACCGATAACCAGCTGGAAAGAGCCAAACAGATTCTTCTGGGAAAGTGACCGGAAACAGTGAGCGGGCAGACCCCTGCCCCCGGAACGGTACAGACCATTCATAATAAACCGAGTATCCATAAGAGAGTGAAAATTCAGAAAATTCATTAGAGAATGGAAAATTCATTTTCATTTGGAAAAGATTAATAAACATGCAGATTGAATGTGATACCTGCGCCATGTGCGCATATGACGATGACTACGGCGACTATGTCTGCGAAGCGGATATGGATGAAGATGATTATGTGCGCTTTGTGACAGACACCCACTCCGCCTGCCCCTACTACCAGGGCGGGGACGAGTACACTGTTGTCCGCCATCAAATGTAGGCATCGAGTGAATTAAGCATTGAATGCATTAACAGTCTGATTCAATAATCATCTGATGCAAAAAGGAAAAACAGCCCGGGAAAAGCCTGATGAAGGTCAGGTTGTCCGGACGATCATAAAGACGTACCAGGCGCAAAACATTTTGACCATTCAAGGAGGTATACTATGGGACTTATTTTAGCAGCAGGCGCTTCGCTTAGTTCTGTACTTGGAGACCAGTGGAAAGATTACTTTTACTGCTCTGAAATGCCGACAGATGTCCTTGTCCGCAAGGGAGAGCATCACACCGGCAAGTCGGGCCTCCTGAACAAAGGCGGCAGTGATAATATTATCACCAACGGCTCTACCATCGTCGTCAACGAAGGTCAGTGTATGATCATCGTGGACCAGGGCGCAATTGTTGACATCAGTGCAGAGCCCGGCGCCTACACCTACGATACATCCACAGAGCCCAGTATTTTTTCCGGCGGTCTCGGCAAGGGCATCGTGGAAAGCTTCAAGAAATTCGCGGCGCGTGTATCCTACGGCGGTGTGACCGCTCATGATCAGCGCGTCTATTATTTCAACACAAAGAATATTATCGGCAATAAATACGGCACGGCCAGTCCCGTTCCTTTCCGTGTGGTAGACAGAAACATCGGCCTTGATATGGATATCTCCATCCGCTGCTTCGGTGAATACACCTACAAGATGACAGATCCGATCCTGTTCTACAAGAATATCTGCGGAAATGTCGACAGGGATTATACCCGCGACAAGATCGACGATCAGCTCCGCTCCGAACTGCTGACAGCTCTGCAGCCTGCATTCTCCAGGATCTCCGACCAGGGAATCCGCTACAGTTCTCTGCCCGGCCACACGAAAGAACTCTCCGAGGCGCTCAACAACGAATTGTCCTCAACCTGGGGACAGGTATACGGCATTGAGATTGTGACCTGCGGCGTCAGCAGCGTCAAGGCTTCCGAAGAAGACGAACAGGCGATCAAGAACCTGCAGCTGGGTCTTGCGGCTGGCGGCAACGCAGCCATCGCAGCCGGCATCTCCGTCCAGGCAAATGCACAGGCAATGAAGGATGCTGCCAAGAACCCCAACGGTGCAATGATGGGCTTTGCCGGTATGGGAATGGCTCAGCAGGCCGGCGGCGTCAATGTGACCCAGCTTATGCAGCAGGCGGCAGCGCAGCAGGCTCCTCAGATGCAGGCACCGGGTGCTGCAGCGGCTGGCTGGACATGCCCTTCCTGCGGTCACACCGGCAACGGAGGCAAGTTCTGCAGCAACTGCGGGACAGCAAAACCTGCGGAAGCCGAAGAATGGACCTGCCCCGCATGCGGCCAGACAGGCAACAAGGGCAAATTCTGCCCCGGCTGCGGCGCGGCAAAACCTGCCGCGGACAGCGGCCCCTGGACCTGCCCTTCCTGCGGTCAGACGGGAAACACCGGCAAATTCTGCTCCGGCTGCGGCAAGCCCAAAGCATAAACCAAATAACAGATCCGGCTCAAGACAGTTATGACCGCCGGTGAAAAAGACTTCTCTGTGTCAGGGGAATAATTCCCCTGACACAATTTTTGATAAAGAAGAAAAAAAGCGTGATTCCTGTGAAAACTGTATTTATATAAGCGGAGGAACAGATGGCAGACCAGGTAACAAATTATCAGTGTCCGGCATGTACCGGTCCGCTCCATTTTGATGGGAAGATCGGGAAACTGAAATGCGACTACTGCGGGAGCTCCTTCACGGTCCAGGAAGTCGAAAAGCTGTATGCTGCTAAAAACGCCTCTGCCGTGAGCGCAAAGGAGGCTGCAGACAAGAAGGCTGAAAAGGAAGCCGCGGAGGCGGCTGCTTTCCAGAATGAGATGCAGGCGGCAGCGGGAGGCGTTAAGCCGGAAGCTGCGGAGGGTGCAGAAGATGCATCCGGCTGGGGAAGTGATGCCGCAAAGATGCGGGCCTACAACTGTACTTCCTGCGGCGCGGAGCTCATCTGCGACGCGACGACGGCAGCGACACAATGCCCTTACTGCGGCAACAATACGATCATCCCCGGCCAGTTTGCCGGTACGCTCAAGCCCGATTATGTCATTCCTTTTAAACGTGAAAAGAAGGACGCAATCGAGGCCCTGAAAGGCTATTACAAAGGAAAGACCCTCCTCCCCGGATCCTTCAGCAACTCCAATCACCTCGAGGAGATCAAAGGCGTATATGTTCCTTTCTGGCTCTACAGCGGACATGTGGATGCGAGGGGGTTCTATGACGCTAAACAGGAGGAAACTTTCCGCCAGGGCGAATTTCAGGTGACCAGAACCAAGCATTTCGAAGCTATGCGCGAAGGCACTATAAGCTTCAGCCGTATCCCCGTCGATGCGTCCAGCAAGATGCCCGACGACCTCATGGACAGCATTGAGCCATTTGATTACAAGGCTATTACGGAATTCTCCCTGGCATATATGCCGGGATATCTCGCCAATAAATATGATGTCGATCGGAAGGAATGCGGGAAACGCGCCGCCGAGCGCTCCAGAAAGAGCGCCGAGGATGCTCTGCGCAATTCGGTCAAAGGCTATTCCAGCGTTACTACCCGTACCCATGACGAAAAGATTTATAACGAGAAGACGGAATATGCCGTTCTTCCCGTCTGGCTTTTGAGCACTAAATGGCAGGGGCAGAATTTCCTTTTCGCCATGAATGGGCAGACCGGAAAAATGATCGGAAACCTCCCTGTATCCAAACCGAAACAGATCATATGGTTTCTGGCAGTTTTTGTGATCAGCCTGCTGGTCTTCAGTTCTTTCCTGCTGACAGGAGAGGATGTGACGGCCGCCTCCTATATTATGGCGGTGGCCTTTGCCCTCATCCCGGCCTTTATCGTCAACGCCGTACTGTACAGTCAGATGAAACCGGTGGAGCAGCAGAGCCGCGCGTCTGCTTATGTCTCTGACGGCGGACTGAACCTGAGGGCCAGGAGCGACAACTATATCAGGACTACCGAGTCCAGAGTCAAGATCCAGAACGCGCAGCCTCCCGGAGGAGGAAAAGGTCCGGGCAAAATTTAAATTCCGGCATGTTCGAAAGAGTGAAAAATCTTGCCGATGCAATATTTTTCACTCCGGATGTTTGCGACGGAGCGCCGCAAACATCCTGTGATCCCATCGGAGAAATCGTCTTCACGAATTTCTCCTCGGGGTGTCTCAGCGCAGGAGCGCTTCGACATGTCGGAAAGAGCGAAAAATATTGCCGATGCAATATTTTTCACTCCGGATGTATGCGTCGGAGCGCCGCAAACATCCTGTGAGCGCATCGGAGAAACCCTTTCCGGGCTTTCTCCTCGCGCTGCCGCTCTTGCAAGCGGCATGGTCGGAAAGAGCGAAGAGATAGATTGGAGCAGAAGTAGGAATGCATCTGAAAAGAGAAAATGCAGGACGAAATATTGTAATGAAATATGCAGTTCTTATGACACTGCTGCTCGTCGGCCTGCTGTTCTTTTATTATGTGAAATATGACAGGCCGAGGACGCTCCATGCCGCTTTACAGAAGGTGGAGGGCGATCCTCTGTCTTTCAGCGCCGACAGCGGATTTTTTGAAAACAGCTTCGTCCTGCAGCTGACTGCGGATTCGCGTATCCCGCAGGAGAAAAGCATTGAAATCCGCTACACTGTCAACGGTGACGAACCGATGCAGGACAGCTTTTTATACGATGGCGGGATCGACCTTGCAAAGATGATCCTCCGCGCGAAAGAAGAAGCCGCTGTGAAAGCGGCTGAAAAAGCGGAGATAGAAAAAAAAGCCGAGGAGGAAAAAAAGGCCGAGGCGGAAAAACTCAATGCGGATACAGCCGCAGACGGAAATGCTTCGGCGGAAGAAGCTGAGGGAGAGACAGAAAAAACTGATGACAGTGCGGATGGTCCGGCCCCATCTCCGGAACAGACAGGTACGGAGGGGCAGGATGCTTCTTCGGATCCTTATTCACTTCAGAACCAGAGACGGCAGTGGGAAGAGGAAAAATATTCCGCCTCCTCTGATAACGGTGTGTATGTAAAGCAGGAGGATGACGGTATTTATGTGATTCCTGTCCGCGCGCGGCTTGTGCAGGGGGATGACATGAGCGCCGTGGTGACACGGACGTTTGTGATCGGCGAGGGCGTATTCGAGCGCTATGACGGATATGTGGCATGCCTGAGTACGGATTCCCGCAATCTCTTTGATTATGATAATGGCATCATGGTCAAGGGAAGTCATTATCAGAAGGATATCGACGACGGAAAAAGAGAGGACCGCTCCGGCAATTTTTACCAGGAAGGCGATGAATGGATTAAATACGGACATGTGACCCTGTTTTCCCCTGAGGGAGAAGTCCTTCTCGAGGAAGACACGGGGATCACTGTGGGCGGATACAGCTCGCGCGGACTGCCGACCAGGACGCTGCGCGTTGAGGCATCGCCTGCTATGGGAAGCAGCGACCAATACTTCCGCCTGGATATTTTTAAAAAAGGTTCCTACAGCAGGGCCGGCAATCTGTTGAGTATAGAAACAGACGCACCCGGTGCTGACAGCGGTGTTTCAGCGGTCAATGTCAACGGCGGATGGTCTGCGCAGGCGGCCGGAACAGAGAAGGTTTTGTCAGAGCCGGATGCATTCAACAAGGTCCGTTTTCGAACCCACGGCATACCGCAGTATCATATCCGGAGTGTGCGCAATAAATATGCCAGGATTCTCTCGGACGCGTGCGGATTTCCCGGTCTGCCGGACGCCAGGCTCGGAATCGCCTATCTCAACGGGGAATTCTATACGATCTGTGATGTCACACCGAGTGTGACAAAAGAATATATGTGCGCGCTTTTCGGACTGGGTACGCCGGACGCGATTGAAAAATATGAATCCAGCGACTATGACGTGTATACCCGGACCAAAATCCTGCCTCTCTTTAATGCGGACCTGACACAGCAGGAGAACCAGAAGGCTCTGGAAGAAGCTGTGGATATGGACAATTATCTGTTCTATTTTGCGCTTGAGGTCCTCTTCAACAACGCGGACTGGCCCTTCAACAATGTGTCTATGTGGCGCTATGTCGGAGAGCAGGATCCGGAAAATCCCTACACGGACGGCCGTTACAGATTTATTCTGGATGATATGGACCAGATTCTCACCAATGACCTGCACGGGATACCCGAGCAGTGGTCATCGGAGCTCATCGATTATCTGATGAAGGATAAAGGGAATACCTTCTTCCATGTTATGCAGTGCAGCAGATATCGGGATACTTTCCTGACCTATGTCGATGACCTTCTGAAAACGGTGTTCGAACCCGATTACGCCTGCGCGGTCCTCGATGCGCTCTATGAGGATATGGAGAAGGAATACATCCGCGATTACGGCGGGGCTTTCTGGGCAGAGATGGTGGATACTGCCGATAAGACCAAAAACAATGTCCGGGAAAAAGAAGAGCTTTACCGTGCCAATATCAAAAAATACATGGGACTGGAGGAACGCTACAGCGTGCGGATCGAGGCAGGGGAGGGCGCCTGCATCACATGGAACAATATGACGGTTTCTCCCGGAGCCTCCTGGTCTAACGAGTATTACTGCGGAACATCCTTTACAGTCACTGCCAGGGCGGAGCAGGGATACCGCATCACCGGATGGGAGGTCAACGGGACATTTATTGAGGCTGACGCGGATTCCGGTTACGGGGATACAGCTTTGCTGGCGGTAAGCGAGGCTTTGGCTTCCGGCGGGACCGCCGGATCGTCTGAGCCTTCCTCGGAATCATCGAAAGAATCATCGGAAACGTCAGGATCTGCCGGAGAAGAGGCAGTGAAGGTCACTGTGCGTGCCCTTGCAGAGAGAATTCCCTGATGAAAAAACAAAATGGCCACACCTGATCAGGTGTGACCATTTTTTTATGACACGGCCTGTGTAATGTATTTTTCCGCCTTACGGCGGACACGGGCCGGTCGTGGGCAGAGGGAGCATATGAACTGCAAAGCAGTTCATATTGCCGACTCTACCCTATTGAGACGGCATTGTGCCTGCCGGTTTAAAGATCTTTGAAGTGGAAACTGCTTCTGCCGCTGGCGTAATCGCCTACGATCTGACCGCTGCCGGTGATCAGGTATTTGTAGGTCACGAGACCTTCGAGGCCGACGGGACCGCGGGCATGGAGCTTGCTGGTGCTGATGCCGACCTCTGCTCCGAAGCCGTAGCGGAAGCCATCCGCGAAGCGGGTGGAGCAGTTGCGGTAGACGCCTGCGGAGTCGACCATCTGCATGAAGCGGGCTGCGGCGGCGTCATCGCGGGTGAGGATGGAATCCGTGTGATGAGATCCATAGCGGTTGATGTGATCTATGGCTTCTTCGACGTCTGCAACGACCTTCAGGGAGATGATCATGTCGAGGTATTCCGTGCGGAAATCGTCATCGTCCATAATGTCGACAGCGTCGATCTGCGCCGCTGCGTCGGAGGAGCGGGCGATCAGATCCTCTGCCTCCTGTGTGCCCCGCAGCTTCACGCCGGCGGCTTTGAGTGACCTGGCAAGGAGAGGAAGGAAGACGGGTGCGATCTCCCGGTTGATCAGGATAGTCTCGACGGCGTTGCAGGCTGCTGTGTACTGTGTCTTGGCGTCGATGATGATATTGATCGCCATATCCATATCCACATCGCGGTCCACGTAGATATGGCAGATGCCGTCCGCATGTCCCATGACCGGAATTTTGGTGTTGTTCATGATATATTGGACGAACTGGTTGGAGCCGCGGGGGATGAGCAGGTCCACATCTTTTTCGCACTGCAGCAGCTCATCGATTTCATTGTGCAGCTCCGCCTGCAGCAGGCATTCGGAAGGAAGTCCCGCAGAGACGGCGGCGTCGTGAATAATGGAAAAGAGCACACGGTTTGTCCCTGCAGTCTCTTTGCCGCCCTTGAGGATCGCGCAGTTGCCGCTCTTGAGGCAGAGGGTGGAAATCTGTACCAGAGCGTCCGGTCTGGCCTCAAAGATCACGCCGATGACACCGATCGGAACGCTGACGCGCTCCAGGACAAGGCCTGCATCCAGTTCTCTTTTGAGGAGAGACTTTCCGATCGGATCGGGAAGTGAGATCAGCTGGTCGATTCCCTTGCAGACATCTGTAAGCTTAGCCTCATTAAAGGCAAGACGCTTCATGACGGCAGGAGCGATACCGTTTTCCCCGGCGGCTCTGCAGTCTTCTGCATTTGCGGCAAAGATCTTTTCCTTATTTGCTTTCAATGCGTCCGCGATCGCGCGCAGCGCAGCATTTCTTGTCTCATTGGAAGACGCGGCAAGAACAGGAGCGACAAGCTTCATTTTCCTTGCTTCTTCACGGATATTCATTCGTTACCTCCTTAAAAACGGGCGACCGGCATCTGCAGCCTTATTTGTGGTAGGTACGGCCGTGCAGAATCATGAATCCCCGGTAAATCTGCTCCAGGATCAGGACCCTTGTGAGCAGATGCGTGAAGGTGAGATCCGAGAGTTTCCAGCGCACATCCGAGCGGTCGAGCAGGGCTTTGCCCGGGCCCAGGGATCCGGCGATGACAAATACCAGGTCGCCGCCTTTTTGCCCGGCTCTCTGCTGCCAGCTGTTAAGGTGACGTGAGAATGCTTCGCTGTCCCACATCTTTCCGCCCAGATCCAGAAGGATGACAAGGTCCTGCGCCCGGAGTTTTGCCAGCACGCGTTCCGCCTCACCATCTTTGATCCGCATGACTTCCGCCTCCCGCTCCGCATGGTCGTTCGGCTCGTCCTTCACTTCCAGGACTTCGACTTTTGCAAACGCCGAGATCCGCTTTACATACTCCGAAGCCAGTGACTGCAGAGCCTTGTCTTTCATTTTCCCGACGCACAGTAGTCTGATCATCTGTTTCCTCTCGAGTTTTTCCTGCATACGGCTGCTTTTCAGCAAAAAACTGTGTTCTGCTTATCTTAGCAAGGCAGACAAAAGATTGCAACTGCTGAGCTCAGCCTTTCCGGATCACTTTCCGGATCATATACGGGCTGTCGTTACAGAACAGGCCCGCCTGTTATTCCGGAGGGGCCGCCCTCTGTTCTCGAAAAAGCAGGCAGCAGGGCGCAGGGGGCAGATGCGCGCCGGAATCTCATTATGCAGTGTTACAGGTGTAACCGCAAGCACGGACACTATAAAAAGGCAGGAGAGGTATAAAACCTGATCCCTGCCTCATATCTTTCATATTTTGTATGCCGAAAAGTGTCTATTTGTCTATTGGCAGAGAAAAATCCTGAACGCCCGCAGTGTATCTGACAGATAAGACGCCGGATATCCGGGTGTTATTTCTCTGTACCCGTTTTATCTCCCGGGATAGGGTCTTCGTATATCGCTTGCACCGGAGATATAGTCGACGCTGCAATCATAGAATTCGGCCAGATCTACCAGCCGGTCCACCGGGACACGCAGCCGGCCGGATTCATAGTCGCTGTAGGTGCGCTGCGATACTCCGATCACTTTCGCAACACGATCCTGGGTAAGATCATGTTCTTCTCTTAAAGAACGAAGTCTTTCTTTGTAACGCATAAGGCATCTCCTATACAATAAGCATACTTGTGAACAGAATGTCATAAACACAAGTATATTCAAAAAGAGTAGAAAAAATTACGTTTTAGCGCAATAAACACTAAAAAATTCGCCGGATAATTCAATATTGGGAAATGTGATATAGAACTCAGATAATTAGTGTGGAAAAATCAGAAAAATGAAACTGGCGGAAAAGGGGCGAAAAAAGGACCGGGCTCTGTTATAATGGATGCATGAAAACTCCCATCGATTTCGGAAAAGATTTTTTATATAAATTATTTGATCAAAGAGACGCGGATGCCTGTCAGAAAATGCTGGCGGGGGATCTGGTTTGGATCACACCGGAGAATATGCATCACTTTCTGTCCGAAGGCGCGGTTTTGAAGTATCTGCGCAAGAAGGTGAAAGAGGAGGCGGAGGCACGATATGTGGATCTGATCTCCATCAAGAGTTCCCCGAGCGCGGATAATATTATGACAGTGGCTTACGAGGTCAATCTCGTGTCAAGGGAAGAGGAGAGGCCACTTTATCTGCGGTGCTCCATGGTGATCTGCCGGCGCAGCAAGCGGCTCGAGATCACATTTTTGCATTTTTCAAAAAAATCGGAGCGCGACAGTTCGGAGCAGCTGCGTGCTTTCGTCTCCAATCTCCCCTGTGGAGTGATGATCCTTGCCTGTCTGGACGGTCAGCGGGAGGAGGCGATTTTTTACAACGAGTATTTTGCCAATCGTCTGCGCTACAAGCAGGATGAGTTTGCGCGGGCAATGGCACAGAATCCCTTTTTCATGGCCTCGGAGGAGGACCGCGACCGGATTCATGATGAGATTGCCCAGGCCCGCAAAAACGGCGGCAGTATTACCGCAAACTTACGCTTTTACCGGCGGGACGGCAACAGCTTTTATTACAGGATGAAGGGGGCGCCGGCCTATCAGGCGGACGGCGGCACCGTTTATTATTGTGTCTTCCAGGAGACAACCGGCTTTCAGATGACGACAGACCGGCTCCAGGGCCGCCTGGACACAGCCACGGAGATTCTGCGGCAGATTCCCGAGGCGGTCTGCGTGATCGAATATCCTCCCCGGATCATGGAGGAGAAGACAGCGCATGCAAATGCCGCATCCGATGTAAAGAAGAAGGGGGAGCAGGCATTTGTGCCCGGAGAAAGGGCCGGGAAAGAGGCTGCGGAAGCAGTCGGAAAGGCAGGAAGCGGAGCCGAACAGAAGACCGTGATCTTTGATACCGGCGCCGGATCGGGTGTCAGCCGGCAGACCCTGGTGTTCGGGGGTGATGCCGCGGAAGCTGCCGGAAAGCAGGCTGGGCAGGCGGCAGGTGCGGCGTCCGTAAACACAGGGAAAACTTCATCTGATAAATCGGAAGATGGTTCTGAGATGGCCCCGGAGGCAGCCGATGGGGATGTAAAAGTCTATCGCGGAAACCGCAGGGGAAAACGTGCGGCAGAGAAGGCCGCCGCGCTTAAATCTCCGGCCGCGAAAATTACCGGGACCGGGCCGAAGGTTCTTTTTACGAGCAAAAATATTCCATCCATGTTCGGAGTGTCCGTCAGTGTATTTACGAAGAATATCCTGCAGGATCCGCTCTACGGACTGGAGATCACCAGTATTACGCGTGACAGGCTGATGTCGTCCTGCATTATGAGTCCGGACAAAGCTGCGGTCGCAAAAGCTGTTTCCTGCGGTATTTTCCGCATCAAGAACTTCGATCCGTCGGAGGAAAAGGCAATCCGGGTGGAGCTGATGGTCCGCCGGGTGAAAGACAAGGACGGCACGATGCGCCTGTACTTGTTCTACTACGATCGTGAGGCGGCGCAGAGAGATATGGAGAACCGGGTCGACCGGGCGATGAAAATGAGCCGGGCCGGACAGGAGCAGCTCCGGGCAGATCTGCGCAAGGCAAAGGAAAACGCAGTCAGAAAGCAGAGTGAACTCACAGCGTCTATGAAGGAGGCTGAGAAAAAACATGCCGAAGAACTGACACGTATCGAAAACAACCTCGCAAATGAAAAGAAGCGGGGTGTTCTGATGAGCCGTCAGCTGGAAGAGTCGAAGGCGGCACAGAAACAGATCGCCGAGGAACGTCAGCGTATTGAGGAAGATGCAGCCCGCAGAATCCGCAATCATGAAGCGCGCGCCGACAGGCAGGTCAAGGAAGCCCGCAGTGCCCGCGATCTTCTGGAAGAACAGCTGCGTGAGGCACTGGAGCGCAGCCGCAGCCTTGAGCAGCAGCTCAACAGGGAAAAGGCCCGCCGCGTTCTCCTTGAGGAACAATACAGACAGCTTCAGGAACAGCATGAAGAGCTTCAAAAAGCGAAGCAGGAGGAAGACAGACGTCAGGCGCCCGTGAAGATCGCGGAATCCATGGGATCCTCCTTGACATCCGCCGGTGCGCTGAACTCCTCCGCAGCATTGGAAAAAGCAGTTATCTATGCGCCGGCAGACGGATCTTCCGCCTCTGTTTCCGCAGGAGCCGCAAGACCCGCCGGCGGCACAGCCGGCAGCCCTGTGGGCACGGCGGCATCTTCAGGCAGAGTATCTGCATTAAACACAGACAGGAAGGCAGCTGTCCGTAAAAGGACTGCAGGAGGCGCGGCAGTATCTGTATCAGGGAGCACAGGCAGGGCAGGTGCAGCAACTGTATCCGCGGGAAGCGCAGGCAAGGCAGGTGCAGCAACTGTATCCGCGGGGAGCACAGGCACATCCGGTGCGGCAGCAGTCCCCGGGAGCGCAGGAGCATACGGTACATTCCCGGCGTCTTCGGAAATCCGCGAAGGAGACTGGATGACGCAGACCGAGAGTCTGAAAGTTTTTTCTTCCATGAAGACAGATCCGGATACGGATCCTGTCGATGATTTCTCTGATTCCATTATGATGTCGGATGAATGGGAAGATCCTGTTTATTCCTCAGATACCGGATCCGGCGGAAAGGGCGCGCTTCGGGAGGAATCTTTTTCACCTGCTGCATTTCTGCAGTCTGTCATAGATTATGAGGAGACTGCCTGTGCAGAGAAAAATATCAGTCTGAGACTTCAAATGGACAGCAGGCTTCCTTCTGCGGTGATCGGTTTTGCCGGCCTGCTCAGGAGCGCTCTGTGCGAGATTATTGAGAATGCAGTCAACCGCTCACGGCCTGGCGGGACCATCAGTGTCCACTGCCGTGCGGACCGCCCCTCCGGCGGCCTTGTAAATATCTATTTCAGAATTGATGATAACGGGACAGATATTCCGGGCAGCGGGATGCAGGCTATCTTTGAGACGGAAAAAGCAACGGATTCCGACATACCTGTACGGCCTGTGCTCTACGCGGCTCAGGAAGCAGCAGCCCTCATGGGAGGGAGCGTTCATGCCCGGAGCAGTTCCGGCATGACCCGTTTTTCACTGACAGTTGCCCTCAGGGTATGAATGTCCGGAGCATAGCGGGAGCGCCCGGTCAGAATGTACGAGAAGCGATCGATCAGATCAGGAAGGAAGAATACTAAGCTATGACAACTAGAATCGGAAAGGGTCTGCGCGACGCTGCGGGGCTGGTACTGTTGACCGGTGCCTGTGCAGGCACAGGTGCACTGATCGGAGCGGCGGGACATTTTTATAATTACTCCATGACTCCCAAAAAACACGATCCGCGGCTTGACAAGCAACCTTCGGAAAAAGAGTATGCGGCCGGCCGCAGATGGATGAAGAGTCATCCAAAGCGCGAGGATGTTTATATCCGCGGCGACGACGGACTTCAGCTGCACGGCAATTATATCCCTGCGGAAAATGATCCTTCCCCCGATAAAGAAGCAGCGGAGGAACATCGCTTTGCCATCTGTGTGCACGGATATTCGGACGCCTCCGACAGCATGGGGCTGTATGCTGCTGTCTATCGCGACCGCTACGGGATGAATGTTCTGCTGCCGGATCTTCGCGGACACGGCAGGAGCGACGGTGATTATGTCGGTATGGGATATGATGACAGCCGCGACATTCTGCGCTGGATCGACTGGGTCCTGGAAAAAGATCCTGACGCACAGATCGTTCTCCACGGGATTTCCATGGGAGCAGCCACTGTTCTGATGACAACAGGATACAATCTTCCCGGTCAGGTCAGGGCGGCAGTGTCTGACTCTGCCTATACGTCTGCCATGGATATTTTTACCTTTGTTTACAAAAGCCTGGATGAGGCGGTGATCCCCGCGCCGGTTATGCTTGAAAGTGTCCGTGCTATCGCGCTTGTCCGTGCAGGCTATGATATCGCGAAGGCAGCACCCATCCGCGCGGTTGCCCGTTCCGCTACACCGACCCTCTTTATTCACGGTCAGGCTGACAGCTTCGTGCCGCCCGCAATGATGCCCGCCCTCTACAAGGCGGCCTCCTGCCCGAAGGCATTCCAGTGGATCCCGGAGGCCGACCATGTGCAGTCTGTCAATGTTGACCCCGAGACTTACTGGGCACGCATTGAGCGTTTCCTCCATGCACAGGAAGTTGCCCTGATCTAGCAGCTTGATACAGTAAGTTCAATTTTTTATCTCATGGAAAATGGTCAGTTTTTGCGGAGCATGACATGCCGTCCGTTGACCTGTACGGAGGGAATCATGCGGTTGAGATAGACGGAAAAGCGGGTCACACCGCTCTTGCGGATTGTGGCATCCAGCTTGTCGTTGACCTCCTCCAGTTCTTTTTTCAGGGTTGTGATGTAAATATCGTCTGTGTGGTGGTTCTCGAATATTTTCAGGATCTGACTTTCTATATCGGAGTCCGGTGAACTGCTCAGAGATACCCAGACTGCGTTGTCGCGGTTTTCCACAGATAGCGAGGGCAGGTCTTTGAGAAACTCCGACAGCTTGCTGTAGTGGTAATTGCGGATGTCAAAATCGGGGAAGATCTTGACAAGACGGGAGCCGATCTCCCCCAGCCCAGTCTCCTTCCCCTCCGCATTGTTATCCTCGATCATCTTTACGATCGTGGCCTCGATGGTCTCCGGAGGAGTGAAGAGCTGCTCATCGCTGACGGAATCCGGATCAATACTGTAGCTGTAGGAGCTTTCATATACATAGGAATCCCCGTTTCCTGCGTAGGCAGAAGAGGCATAGGGACTCTGCCCGGAAGCCGTCCCCGAGCCTCCGCCGGCGGAACCGTAGGGATTGACAGACTCTGCATACGAGGATGCGGCAGCGGCCGTTCCTGCTGCAGTTTTCCGCCGTCTGCCGGCAGAATCTGTACCGCTTGCGCTGCTTCTGCCGGAGGGAAAACTGTTTCCATATCCTGCGGCGGGCACCGGAAGCTGTGCGCCCGTATTTTTCTTTCGCGAAGTTCGTCCCCGCTTTCCGGTCACGGTCACGACGTCATCATCATTGTCGCTCTCACTTTCATTGATGACCTCGAGGAAAATAAATCGTTCACAGGAGACGCGGAAGGACTCCGGCGTCTTTTTTTCGCCCATGCCGATGACAACCTTGCCGGCCTCGCGGAGCCTGGTGGCAAGCTTGTTGAAATCTCCGTCGCTCGATACGATACAGAAGCCCTGGACATCCCCTGTGTAAAGTATGTCCATCGCGTCGATGATCAGACCGATGTCAGAGGCATTTTTACCGGGCGTATTGTTGGGCTGCATGACCGGCGTCAGAGAATACCCGGACGCCTGGTTGAGCCAGGAATGAAGGCGGTCCTGAGACCAGTCCCCGTACATTCTGCGCACCGTGATCTTCCCGTACTTGGACAGCTCGCTCAGGATTCCGGGAATATATTTTGAACTGACGTTGTCCGCGTCAATCAGCATTGCGATGTTGATATCATCCATAAAATATCCTTTCATCTGCATTAAAAATTGCATTAAAAATCGAATGGCACCGCTTCTCTTCATACGGTGCAGAACTTCCATCATATTATCATTTTTATGAAAGCATGACAATCTCACCGGCATAACCAGCCGGCAAGAGTGAATAATTGTGCTGAGGTGCCGGTTTTCATTTTTGTTGGGGAAGAAAAGAAGCGACAGAGGCACATAAAAAGAAAAAGAGCACCACTGCGGGAGAAGGAACGAAGCGACCGGAGGTCGCGGCGGTCAGAAGGTCACCACTGATTTTCAAAAGCGAAGCGACGGAGACGCTTAAAAAGAAAAAGATCACCACCGCGGGAGAAGGAGCAAAGCGACCGGAGAGCGCGGCGGTCAGAAGGTCACCACTGATTTTCAAAAGCGAAGCGACGGAGGCGCTTCAATGGAAAAAGATCACCACTGCGGGAGAAGGGGCAAAGCGACCGGAGGGCGCGGCGGTCAGAAGGTCACCAATGTTTTTCAAAAGCGAAGCGACGGAGATGTCTTAATAGAAAAAGATCACCACTGAGGGAGAAGGAGCGAAGCGACCGGAGGGCGCGGCGGTCAGAAGGTCACCACTGGTTTTCAAAAGCGAAGCGACGGAGACGCTTAAAAAGAAAAAGATCACCACTGCGGAAGAAGGAGCAAAGCGACCGGAGGGCGCGGCGGTCAGAAGATCACACATGTCTCTCAGAAAGCGAGGCACGGAAAGCGAGGCACGGAAAGCGAAGCCCGGAAAACGAAGTGTCCGGTATAGCAGGTATGGTCGGAAAGAGTTGAAAAAGTGATTCATAAAAGGTATGATAAAAAGACTGCCGGTGCGGCAGAAGATGGATGCTGTATCCATCCTGGAAAGATATGACTGATGCCTGTGAGCATCCCGCACCCGGCACACAAGACCCGCAGACGGGTCTTGAATTTGCAATATAATTCTGAAAGGAGCAGGACAAATACTATGAGCAATGAAAACACCCCGAAGTCGAATACCGGTAAAATGGCTCCTCCGCAGCCCAATTTCAAGGTTGATCCCAATCCGGGCTCTCATGTAAAGAAAATGATCGCTGTCGTCAGCGGTAAAGGCGGTGTCGGTAAATCTTCGGTCACAGCCATGAGCGCCCTGTGGACGAGCCGGCATGGCCATTCTGTAGGCATTCTGGACGCAGACATCACCGGCCCCAGTATTCCCAAAATGTTCGGCGTGACTCCCTATGATCTCTCTGCGAATGAAACTACAATCTTTCCGGCAACTACTGTCACCGGCATCAAGGTTATGTCCATGAATCTGCTCATGGAGAACGAGGAGCAGCCTGTAATCTGGAGAAGCCCTGTGATCACAGGAGCTCTCAAGCAGTTCTGGACAGATGTCGCATGGGGAGATGTGGACTATATGTTTGTGGATATGCCGCCCGGAACCGGCGATGTTCCCCTGACTGTTTTCCAGTCTCTGCCCCTTGACGGAATTCTGATTGTCACAACTCCTCAGGATCTGGTCAGCATGATCGTCAAAAAGGCCGTCGGCATGGCAAAGATGATGGATGTTCCGATCCTTGGACTCATCGAGAACATGAGCTATATCAAATGTCCTCACTGCGGTGAAGAAATCCATATGTTCGGCAACAGTCACATAGAAGAAACTGCGGCAAAGGAAGGTATCCCTGTCGTTGCGCGTATTCCGATTGATGCGGCTATGACCGCGGCCTGCGATACAGGAAAGATCGAGTATTATGCCGGAGACTTCATGAGCGGTCTGGCTGAAGTTCTTCCCCAAATCTGATCATTTGCTCTGGAGCGGGAAAGCTGTCGCAGCGCTCTGATCAATCAGGAAAGAGCAGGAGATCTCTCACAGATCTGAGCGATCTTTCCGGGAAAAACAGTGCCGCGCCGCATCCGGCCGCTTCCCCTGCCCTGATATGCTGATAAGAAAAACTGCCGCCGGGCTTCAGACCATGTGGTCAAGCCCGATGCGGCAGTTTTGCTTTGCCGGAATGATTCTTTGCTGAAATATCTTTCTGCAGGTATCTTTCTGCCGGAATGATTCTTTGCTGAAATATCTTTCTGCAGGTATTTTTCTGCCGATATGTTTTTGCCGGAATGTCTGTTATGCCGTTTCTGCGGCAGAAAGCGGAATTATCTGGTCTTCCTGCGATTTCCCCGGTTCTTTTCCCAGATAATGAGAAGGCCTTTGAGAAGGAGGTTCTCGTCCAGTGTGATATTGTGCCTGCAGCAGGGGCAGATCGTTCCTGCAAGTCCTCCTGTGGCAACAATGCTCCACTCTTCATCACCTGTCGCCTGCAGGGAGTCTGTGAAGCGGTCCAGAACACCGTCGATCGCGCCCGCAGCGCCGAAGATGATGCCGGCCTTCATGCACTCCACAGTGTTCGTGGCGATGACTTTGTTGGGCGGTACGATCTCGATCTTGGGAAGAAGAGAGGTTCCTTTGGTCAGGGCATCCATGGAAAGACCCACACCGGGAAGGATAGCTCCTCCGATGTAGCGTCCGTTGCGGTCGACAACGGTCACTGTCGTCGCAGTTCCCATGTCAATGATGATGCAGGGAAGAGGATAATATTCCTTTGCGGCTACTGCGGTGGCAACGAGATCCGCTGCGATAGTACCGGGATCGTCGATCATTATAGGAAGACCGGTCTTGATGCCGGCACCAACGACCAGCGCATCCACACCCGTGATGATCTTTACTGCTTTTTTGAGCACGATGGTGAGCGGAGGAACGACGGATGAGATCACCGCTCCCTCGATCCGGCGCAGATTGACACCGTTCAGTTCAAGGATGAGCTTCATGTTTGCGGCATACTCATGCTCTGTCTTGTAATGATTGCTTTCCATCCGCATGATGTGGACAATCTGTCCATCAGAGTCGATGCATCCGATGACAGTATGGGTGTTGCCGGTATCGATTGCGAGAATCATGGGCTCCTCCTTATTTCTGACTGCAGAACAGTTGCCGATCATCTGATACGCCCCGGCGGCCGCGTATATCAACCATTCTCTTATTATTTTGCTCTGAATACCGGCCGGACAGTCCGGCAGACTGCACGTGGCAGAATACCTCGCCGCCCTCCTCCCGGAACCGGGGACTGCTGACTACTATTTTAGTGCGCGTGCAGGATGAATGCAAGAAAAACTCTGCCGGACTGCAGTGAACGGATCAGTTCCCTTACTCCTATTCACGGTCTCCGCCTTCGAGGTTTTTTTGCATGGGGGGCATGCAAAAAAACGAGTAAACGGCGTTTGCCCATGCTCGAAAAGCATTTGAAATTGGCAGACGCAAGTTACTGTCACAGTTCCGAAGGGACTGTGAATAGTAATTCACTTCCGTCAGGGCAGGCCTTTCGTCTTTTGCCCTGATATCACAGCATTTGCAGCGAGCATAGTCAATACGCTAATACGCTGGCGATACACCGTCAATACGCTAATACGCTGGCGATACACCGTCAATACGCTAATGCGCTGGCGATACACCGTCAATACGCTGTAAGCACGTTTTCCCCGCCTTGATTGACTTCCGTATTGACCGGACATATACTTGATAAGTATACAAAAAGACAAAGGGGAGGTTACTATTATAGCGATGAAATATGACTTTACTACTATTATGGATCGGCGCGGACATGATGCTCTCGCAGTTGATGCCATCGGAAATCTGAGCGGATTTGCTCCCGAGGCACCTGCGGAAGGCTTTGACGTGATCCCCATGTGGGTCGCGGACATGAATTTTCCCGCGGCTCCTTCTATCATACAGGCTGTTTCGCAGCGTCTGCAGCATCCGGCCTTCGGATATTTCAGGCCTCGGGACGAGTATTATGACTCGATCATCCGCTGGCAGCAGGAGCGTCACGGTGCGGAGGCCGTTCAAGGCCTGACAAGGGACTGCATCGGTTATGAAAATGGTGTACTGGGCGGTCTTGTCAGTGCATTGAATGTTTTCTGCTCCCGCGGCGACAATGTTCTCGTCCACAGTCCCACCTATATCGGTTTTACGAATACGCTTCGCAACAACGGTTACCACATTGTCCACAGTCCCCTGATCTGTGAGGAGACGGCGCCCGGTGTGAGCAGATGGCGTATGGACTATGACGACATGGAGAGAAAGATACGCGAACAGCATATCCATGCGGCGGTTTTCTGCTCGCCTCACAACCCCTGCGGATGTGTGTGGCAAAGAGAGGAACTGGAGCGCGCCTTCGCGATTTTTGAAAAATATGAGGTAAAGGTCATCAGCGATGAAATCTGGTCCGACCTCATTCTGGAGGGATACAGGCATATCCCGGTCCAGAGTGTCAGTGACTATGCCCGTGAAAATACAGTGGCTCTCTACGCTCCTTCCAAGACCTTCAACCTGGCAGGTCTGGTCGGCAGCTATCATATTATTTACAATAAGACTCTTCGTGAGCGTATCCTCAAGGAATCTTCGCTCTGCCATTACAATGAGATGAATGTTCTCTCCATGTATGCCCTGATCGGCGCCTACACGGATGAGGGACAGGCGTGGCTGGCTGAACTGCTTCACGTACTCACCGGCAATGTCCGCTATGCGGCGGAATATATTCGCACACATTTCAAAGGCGTCAGCCTGGCCGATCCCCAGGGCACTTATATGCTTTTCCCGGACTGCACAGGGTGGTGTGAGGAACACGGGAAAACCCTGCAGGAAGTCGAGCATCTGTGCTGGCAGGCAGGAGTCGCCCTGCAGGACGGAAAGATGTTCCGCGGATCCTGCCATCTGCGCATTAATCTGGCTCTGCCTCTCTCCCGGGTGGAGGAGGCCATGGACCGCCTGGACCGCTGTGTGTTCAATGCCTGAATCTCTGACGGGGCAGGGTTATTGCGAAAAACACATTGAAAAGCTATAATTTACTTTGACCTTATAAAGAACAGTCAGCAGACGGAATATTTGTTATTTTATGAATGTTTATGAATGATAGAGGAGGAAAAATGAGCAAAGTACATGATTTTCTGAATGAAGCAGGTGTCTTTTTTCTCGCGACAGCAGACGGCGATCAGCCCAAACTCCGTCCCCTTGGTTTCCACATGGAGATGGAAGGAAAAGAGATGTTCGGCGTAGGCGATTTTAAGGATGTCTACAAGCAGCTGGTCGCCAATCCCAAGGTGGAGATTGTGGCCTGCAAGCCCGACGGACACTGGATGCGCTACACCGGCAAGGCCGTGTTTGATACCGATCCCAAATACGAGGCAGCAGGTCTTGAGGTGATGCCTAATCTGAAGGACATCTACAACGAGAAGACCGGCCACAAGATGATGGTCTTCCATCTGGAAGAAGCCACGGCAGTCGAGATCGCAATGATGGGCCCCGGGGTGGATCTTCTCTCATAAGAATAAGATAAAAAGTATATAAGCATAAACAAGATTAAATAGGGCAGAGGCGGCAATATGAACTGCTTTGCAGTTCATATGCGTTCTCTGCTCCGACCGGCCCGTATCTGCCGTAAGGCGGAAAATCACGTTACACGGGCTGTGTCAAAAAAAGCGGCAGATCGGGGGCACCACCTTCTGCCGCTATAAAAAATTAATGCTGTACATACCTCAGAGCCAGCAGGAAGGAGACTAAATATGAGGACTGCATTAACGATCGCCGGAAGTGATTCCAGCGGAGGCGCCGGCATCCAGGCAGATATCAAGACAATGACCGCGAACGGAGTCTATGCCATGAGCGCGATCACTGCCCTGACTGCGCAGAATACGACCGGCGTAACAGGTATTATGGAAGTTACTCCTGACTTTCTGAAGGAGCAGCTGGATTGTATTTTCACGGATATCCGTCCGGATGCAGTGAAAACAGGAATGGTTTCATCTTCTGCCCTCATCGAGGTGATCGCGGAGAGGCTCCGCTTTTACGGAGCGGAAAATATTGTCGTTGATCCGGTCATGGTCGCCACCAGCGGAGCCAGACTGATCAGCGAAGATGCCATTGAGACTTTGAAAAAGGAACTTCTTCCCATCGCCGCGGTGATCACACCCAATATTCCGGAGGCGGAAGTGCTCTCGGGACGCACCGTGCGCACCAGTGAGGATATGGAAGCTGTCGCAAAGGAAATCTATGAGATGTACGGCTGCGGCGTTCTCTGCAAGGGCGGCCACAGTATCAACGACGCTAACGATCTTCTATATGATGGAAAGGAATTGATCTGGTTCAGGGGGAAGAGGATCGACAATCCCAATACCCACGGGACCGGCTGTACGCTTTCAAGCGCGATCGCATCCGGCCTGGCCAAGGGATATGATCTTCCGACTGCAGTAAAGAGTGCCAAGAACTATATTTCCGGCGCTCTGGCTGCCATGCTGGATCTGGGAAAGGGAAGAGGCCCCATGAATCATGCCTTTGCGATCGAGGGAGAGTTCCTTCAGTGAGTGATTTCTGACATGAAGTTCTGACAGAAATTCCGACATGAAGTTCTGACATTAAGCACGGACATAAAAAAGCAGCTGCCTGCCGGCGGTATTTACCCGGTGCAGGAGCTGCTTCTTTTTTATCATGATATGTCCCGTGTAATGTATTTTTCCGGTTTTCGGCGGACACGGACAGGTCGGGGCAGGGGGCGCATATGAACTGCAAAGCAGTCCATATTGCCGCCTTTACCCTGTTCGCAGGGCTTCCTCTGCCCTGCTTCCGCGCACGGAACAGATTGTATAAGAGAGTATGTGATCAGTGACCGGACTTCTTGGGATCGTAGTGAACATTGCTGTAGAAGTAGCGGTAGACTGCGCACATTGCCCAGGGGGCATAGATTCCGCAGGTAATGCCTGTGAGCAGAACGTTCTTGATATAGAGGCCGAAGATGGCTCCGCCGGTTCCGGTATAGAAGAAACGGTCTCCGCAGATGCAGGTTCCCTTGAACTCAACCTCGTTGGCCCAGTTGTCACCCCATGCGCCGCCGATGCCGCAGGTGACGGCTTTCAACAGCTGAGCAAGGTGGCTGACACCGACGAGCTCGAACAGGCTTCCGTCGAAATAGGAGATGCGTTCGCCTGTGCTGGAGTAAGGAGCCTGTCCTTCATAGAAGGTATGGCTCTTCTCCCAATCCAGGTAGTCTTTACGGACCCAGTAGCTGTAGATGCCGCAGGTGACTACGCTGAGAAGCAGCCATTTGATCCAGAGGCCGAAGAGTTCTCCGGCTGTACCGTCGAAGTCGAGGCGCTTGCCGTTGATGACGGTATGTCTCTTGCGCCAGCGAAGGATATCTACCAGGATCCAGGGGGTTGCAAGCGAGCAGGTGACGACAGTCAGGAGTGAGAAAAGGATGAGTTTGACGAAGATTTCACCGCCAGTACCGTCGAAGTAGGAGCCGTTGTCAGAGCCGGGATTGTAACCGGGAGTCACAGGAGGGGGAGTAGGAACACTGCCGCCTGTACCGTAACCGTCAGAGCCATAGCCGTTAGAGTTGTAGCCGTCAGAGCCATAGCCGCCAGAACTGTAACCGCCCGCGCCATAGCCGTCAGAGCCGTAACCGCTGTCACCGCTGTAGCTGCCGGGAGCTTCGGCCCCATAGCCGCCGGAATTGTAATTGCTGTTATCACCGTAATCGTAGGAAGAGGCAGAAGATCCGCTGCTGCCGGAGGCACCATACTGATCGCTGCTGCTATAGGCTCCCGCCCCGCTCATATCTGAATAAGAACCGCTGTTCAGTTCCTCACCTTGTGAAAATCCGTTAAAGCTGCCGCCGGACGGGCTGAAAGTCAGTTTGGATCCGCCGGATGAACCACTCGGGATCTTGTGTCCGCAGACTCCGCAGAATTTCGGAGTTCCTTCCAACTGGCTGCCGCAATGTGGACAAAACATTATTATCTCCTCCTTTATGATGTATGTGTGTTTTCCGTCCTGTTCGATCAGGAAGGCAGGTTTCGGATAATTCCAAATGCGATCGCACCGAGCAGGAGTATAGTCAGGATCGCGACTTCGATCATACTGTACTGACTGCTTTTCCCGTCAATATATTTGCGGGTGCGGTAGACGGCATATGGAATTAAAAAGGGAAGCAGACACAGAACAAAGGGGTTTGCAGCAAATGCTTCCCTGAAATGCAGATGTGCCAGTGAGTATGCCATCCGTGTAACTCCACAGCCGGGACAGTCTAAACCGGTCAGCAGATGAAAGACACATGGGATCCGGAAACTGGTGAAGCTGATCACAATGAGGTAGATAATACCTGCGATCAGGACTTCAAGCCATGTACGAAGTATATGTCTTTTTCGCTGTGTGCGGTTCATGAGACTCCTCTTTCTGAACTGTGTTCCCCTGACCGGATGTTCCGGCATACTGTTTTCTGAAACCTGATTTCTTAATTCCTGTTTATTATATCGGCAGCTTCCCCGTTGTTCAATGCTGTATTGCTTAACAAATGGAGTTTTTCCCTTCACAGATAGAAAGAAAAAGTTAAATGTGATAACATGGTGTCTGAAACAGACGGGGAAAAAGGGCAATATGGATCAGATGGTTCATTCTTAACGGCAGCCCTGGAGAGGAAATAGTTATGGATATGCGTTACGACAGGAGGGACAGTAGACCCGGGGAGAAGAAGGATATAGCAAATATCGTCATACTGATACTGTGTGCGGCTATATTGCTTCTGACTTTTCTGCTGCTCCTGATCAATATTACCCGGCTTCACAGTCTTTTCACGGGCGGCTCACAAAAAGAGGAATCTGTACAGGAGACTGACGCCGGAGACGGACAAAATGTAATCCCCGATCCCGGACATACCGGAGGTGCAGGCGGGGGAAACAGTACAGATATAGTCATCAGCGACAATCCTGCGCCCGGTGTGACTGCAGAACAGGACATAGAGGACGAAGAAGAGCCTGAGGAAGACGAGCCGGAGGAAGAGGAGAAGGACGAAGACGGGACCAGGGTCATTGATTTTCCGGATCAGGTGCTCAAGGACGCTGTGCGCAGTGCGCTGGGCATTACCCGTGATGAGATACTGGTGAGTGACACCTACAATATCGACAGTCTGAAGATGGAAAATGATTCGGGCAATACTTCCCTGATCATCGATGATCTGTCCGGGCTTTCCGAATTTCATGATCTGACAGAACTCAAGGTGGCAGGCTTTCAGATTATGGATATTTCCGCTCTGTCGGAAATGAAAGGACTCAAAAGTCTGGAACTGCAGGAGAATATGATCCGGGATATCAGGCCCTTGAGCGGGATGGACCAGCTGGAAAAACTGAATCTGCACAGCAATGAGATCTCTGATCTCAGTCCCCTTCAGAATATGATGAGCCTCAGACATCTGTGGCTCTATAACAACAAGATCTCCGATCTGACACCCCTGTCGGGTCTGAGCGGCCTGCGGACCCTGTATCTGAGCACCAATAAGATCAGCGATCTGGAGCCGCTGGGCTCTCTGTCAAGCCTGGAAGGACTGATCGTCCGTGAAAATCAGGTCACGGATATTTCTCCTCTGCAGAACTTGAAAAAACTGTCCTGGCTCTATCTGTGCCAGAACCGGGTCTCGGATCTTTCTCCGCTGACTGATATGACACAGCTGACAGAACTCTACGCCAACGACAATCAGATCAGCGACCTGTCGTCACTGCGGAATCTGACCAACCTGCAGAAGCTGGAACTGGGCGGCAACATGATCGATGACATCTCGCCGCTTGCCGGCATGACCCGGCTGCAGCATCTGGTCCTCAGCAGAAACAGGATCACAGACTACAGCCCGGTCTCTTTTCTGTCAGATGAGGCTCTGAAAAAATAAACATTCAGAAATAGACATGCAGACAGTATCCGGACAGGAATTATATGTCGGAAAACATACAGGGAAAATCCCGGATGCGGAAAGGAGATTTCCGCATCCGGGATTTTTTGCATTTAAATGATATGCAGCTGAATGATGTGGTAAAGTCATACGCCAAAGTCATGCAGGCGGCTGCCCTGCCTGTGCGGGACAATGTTCACAGGAAGATCAGTAAATGTAGCAATCCGGCAGTGCATTCTGCAGCGATTCTATATCATCGTCGGAGCATTCGTTTCCTCCGATTGTAAGATAACTGAGCTTGCTCAAATCTTTAAGTGGAGAAAGATCCGAAATCTGGTTGTTTTCCAGATAAAGCCAGCTGAGTGACTTTAGATCACGCAGGGGGGAGATATCGGTGATCTCGTTATTATCCAGCGAAAGGTTGGACAGAGCTTTTTTATCCTTCAGAATATCGATGTTTTCAATCCAGTTATAGCTGAGATATAAGCTGTTCAGCTTTCTGAGAGAACCAAGGAAAGAAATGTCTGACAGTCCCAGGTTATTAAGTGTCAGATTACTTATCCCGGGCAGGTCCTCAAAAATTGAGAAATCAGTTACTCCAGTGTTGGTCAGATTCAGAGAACGCAGATTACAGCATTCCTTAAGAGGAGACAGATCGCTAATGGGATTTGACTCTATACTGAGAGAATAGAGATTCCTTGATTCGGCAAGAGGAGACAGATCATGTACCTGATTATTATTCAGGTACAATGATGACAGCTCCGGCAGCTCTTCCAATGGCGACAGATCTGTGATTTTGTTGTCTTCGAGATCGAGAGAGTAAAGATTTTTCATCCCCCGCAGAGGGGTCAGATCAGACACCTTGTTTTCAGACAGATTGAGGGTTTCCAGAAGAGCCAGATCCTCCAGCGGCGATAAATCACTGACAGAGTTGTCTCTCAAATAAAGGTATTCCAGGTTTGAAAGTCCGGAGAAGGGAGTCAGATCATCAATATTCAACTCATTTGCATATAGTTCCTTCAGGCAGGGAAGATCTTCCAGTTCGGTAAAGTCTGAAAAACCTGTACTGCCAATATCCAGGTGTGTAAGCCAGGGCTTGTCTGACAGGAAAGAGAAGTCAGAAGGTTTGGTACTGCCGATTTCAAGTGATACAAGACTGCTGAGTCTTGATAAAGGAGAATAATCTGTGGGTCCATCACTATAGGATAATTCCAATAGACGGAGATTGTTGAGGTACGAAAGCGGCCTGATGCTATCGCCATCATAGCTGTTGAGTATGAGGGAACGAAGGCCGGTCAGGTCGGAGAGAGGCAGCAGAGAGATATCTCCGCACCAGCCCAGATCCAGTTCTCTGAGAGAGGAAAGGTCTTCCAGACTCTGGATGTCAGTCAGCTCTGAATTAGAAGAGAGTGACAGAGAGCGCAGGGATGAGAGTTTCTCAATGCCATCGATTTTCCGGATATAATTGTCACTCAGACTCAGAGATTCGAGACCGGTCAGATTGAAAATCGGATCGATTTTATCCAGTTCGCAGCTGCTTACATCCAGTGCTTTAAGATTATTCAGAGAAGAAAGCGCATTCAGACCGGAAGGCTTATTTCTCGAGATTTCCAGTTTTTCCAGACTTGTCAGTTCCTTAAGCGCGGAGAGATCCGTCAGGAGGTTATCGGATAAATCAAGCTCCGTCAGGAGGCTCATTTCTGAAAGCGGAGAAATATCTTCAATTAAACAATCATAAAGATCAAGCTTCCGCAGCATGCGCATACCGATTATCGGTGTCAGATCACTGATCGGATTGTCTGAAAGATTCAGTTCCTGCATTGATGTCATATCACTGAGAAAAGAGATGTCGGTTATACCCTGTGAATTTAGATTCAGTTTTTCCAAGGACGTCAGATCGCGCAGTGGCGAAAAATCACTCACGCAGGTGTCGCTCAGATTCAGTTCTTTCAGCTTGGTCAGGTCTGCAACAGGACTGATATCGCTGACTGCAGTTCCATAGAGGTCAAGACTTTCCAGCTTTGTCAGGCTGTGCAGAAAGGAGAGATCCTGAACCTGATTACCCCACAGCCTCAGATGCTGAAGCTGTGTCATTTTTGACAGGAAAGAGTAATCGCTGACGGCGTCTGTATACAGATTGAGAGTCTTCAGCTGGCTGAGCTCTGTAAGAGAACTTAGATCTGTGACTGTCGAACTGGAAATAGTGAGAGATTCCAGGCCGCGGAGAGATTTCAGAAAATCAATATCCGGATCGATGTCATTGAGTGAAAGATCTTTCAGAGAAGAAATCTTCTGAAGCGGTGCAAGGTCAGGTGCGGTCCCGTCCCTTGTGGTGGACAAAGAGAGAGTCTCCAGTTTTTTCAGCTTTGTGAGAGGAGAGAGGTCAACGACATAATTCTGTGTCAGGCTCAGCTCTTTCAGGCTGCTGAGATTCTCCAGAGCAGTGATGTCACTGATCTTGTTTCCATATAGATTCAGCTTTTTCAGGCTGCCGAAGGCTTTTACAGCAGAGATATCCGTAATCTCAGGATAAGAATAGAAAAAATAAAGAGTATCGGAGTAATACTCGGTTGACAGATCCAGTTCCTCCAGATCCCACGCGTCCACAGGCAAAAAATCCTTTTTGTCATTGTCCATGATATCGCGCATTCTCATTTCCAGCGCGGAATCGGACCAGGCTACATCCTTGGCCTTCTCTCTGGTCATACCGCTGCCGCTGCCCATAAATCTTGTCACGAGGATCAAAAAGAGGACAACGATTGCGGCAACGATCGCCGCCGGAATAAGAGGAAGCTTTTTCCGACGGGAAACTGAAGACCCGGTCTTTCCGCCTGCAGAGACACCGGGAAGTATTTCCGTCACCGAAGACGCTCCGGGGGTATTGTCATGAGATCCTTCGGATTCTGTGTCAGCGGAAGAAACACTGCTCCCGGGGATTTCTCCATCGGATTTTGCAGCCGCTTCCTTTTGCGCTTTCTGTTTCTTCTCGATTTCCTCCAATATGGCAGCGTAGGCAGGATCCTGATAACCCTGGCGGTGCTTTGCGGGACGGGGAGCGGTATCCGGCACTTTGGAATCCTGGTCCTGGCTCTTCTCTATATTGGTGTTCCGGGCCGTGACGTCCTGATTCGATACCGTCTGCGCAGGGGCGTCATTCTTATGCGGCCGATGTGCCCTTCCTGTGTTTTCAGAAGTGTCCTGTGCTGTGCCTGTCTGCGCGGGAAGGCCCGCAGCAGTGCCGGCCGGTTGGGGAAGATCAGCGGCGATGCCGGTCTCTGTCAGTGTGACCTCCTCAAATGTGTCCTGTGGCACGGGTTCACCGCATATTCTGCAGAATTTTGCGCCTTCCACCAGGACACTCCCGCATTTGCTGCATTTTTTCATATCCGTTATTTCCTTCCGTTTAAAATATAAAAGTAGATAGAAATCAGTCTGCTGCGGATGACCGCAGTTATTGTTCCAATCATACAGCAGTCATGACCGGGCACCCGCCCGCGGCCGCAGTTATGACGATCTTGAGGCATTGAACTATGCACTGTATTCGGGCTGCTCTGAAAACGGCATTTCCCATAAGATTATAACATATATTATGATGTAAAGGTCAAAAGGTATCCATTGGCTCTGAGTCTCGTCAAGTTGCACAAACAGCCGAAGGGCGCTGCCAGCGAGGGTAGAGCGAGAGCGTGCCCAAGGCGTTTGTGCAACTTGACGAGACGGTGTTCCCTTAACCACCTTTTGACCTCAACATCATATTATAAACATTGCTGTTTTGTTTTTTGACAAGTCTGAAGCCGGCAAGTCTGATGCCCGCAAGCCTGCTGCTGTCCGGCACACCAGTCCAAACGTGCTTGAAATCATTCTGTGTTCAGTCCATAATGAAAATGTTGTAGGAATAAAGTGACGCGTATGCAGGCAAAAACCGCGGCCGCGGCGAGGGAGACAGGATGCAGGGTCATTATGATGGAAAGCCCGGCGCGGATGCGCAGGGAAGAAAATACAGACAGTCCGGCGCAAACGGGCAGAACCCATATGGAAGACAGGCGGCACCGGGCCGGCAGGGGCAGAACGGAGCCTATGGAGGCGCGAACGGGCAGAACTCCTGCGGAAGACAGGCGGCGCCGGGCCGGCAGGGACAGAACGGAGCCTATGGCGGCGCAAATGGCCAGAACCCCTGCGGAAGACAGGCGGTTCCGGGCAGACAGGGTATGCCCGGTCCTGCTGCCGGGGGAGGATCCGGCGGCTGGCAGCCCATGAGTGAGATCGGCAATACTTATGTCATCGACGGCGAGATCGGGTCCGGCAGCGGCGGAATCGTTTACAAGGCATGGCACAAGCGCCTGCAGAAGCCGGTCGTCCTCAAAAAGATGAAGATCACCAGGTCCAATATTAATGAAAACAGGCGGGAGACCGACATCCTCAAGCGGCTGCGTCATTCCTACCTGCCCGGAGTGATCGATTTTATAGACGTCAACGGGGAAGTGTTCACCGTCATGGACTATATTGAGGGGCAGTCTCTTTCGGCAGTCATGAAAAAAGGACGTCGTTTTTCGCAGGAGGAGACGGTCAAATATGGCGGACAGCTTCTGGAGGCACTGATCTATCTGCACGGACAGATGCCGCCGGTCCTTCACGGGGACATCAAACCCTCCAACATAATGCTGACGCCGGAAGGCAATATCTGCCTGATCGATTTTAATATCTCGGGCTATCTGACAGATAACCGGCTTTTTGTAAAAGGATATACGCAGGGATATGCGGCACCTGAGCAGGTATTTGCGATTCAGAGAGCGATCAACACCGGCAGCAGGGTGCCGTCAGGATCCTTTGACGAACGAGCCGACCTGTTCAGCGTGGGCGCTGTTCTGTTCACACTTCTGACGGGCTATTTGCCCGGCCGGGATTGGGACCCGATGCAGGAAATACTGGAACAGATGCAGGTCAGCGACGGTCTGATCTCGGTGATCTGGCGGGCAATGCGGCCGGATCCCCAACAGCGGTATCGGTCAGCGGAGGAAATGCTGGAGGAACTCCGCAATTACCGGAAAAAAGAACGAAGCTATCGGCAGAAGGTGATCCGCCGCAGAGTTCTGCTCCTTTGTGCGGCAGCGGCGGTGCTGGCGGTGTTCGTGATCACTGCAGGTGTCTTCCGGATCCGCAGGAACGCAAAGGAGAAAGAATATCAGGGAAACCTGACCAGGCTTGAGACCCTTGCGCAGGAAGCAGGGACAGCGGGGGGTAGTAATCAGGCTTTTGACGGGAAATATGAAGAGGCCCTGAACCTGTATGAAAACTGCGGGGATCTTTATCCGGACAGACTGGAGCCTCTGGTGCAGATGGCTCGTTTTCTGTACCTGTCAAAGGAATATGACGCCTGTATACAGCTGATCCGCAGCGATTTGGTCGAGCCGGACGGAAAGCCCTCCGATCCAAAGTCCTACGGTGAAGTCTGCTATCTTCTGGGCAATGCCTTTTATGAAAAGGGAGATCTGGAAGAAGCCGTTCAGGCTTATGAAAAGGCCGTGGACAATACGGAGACCAACCCGGACTTTTTCCGTGACTATGCGATCGCGCTTGCCCAGTCGGGCGATATCGAGGGTGCGGAAAAGATTCTGGACGAAGCGGACCGATACGGTCTCCGGGAGAGCCAGATCGCCCTTGTACAGGGTGAGATCTGCTCCCGGGAGGGCAGATACGAAGAGGCTATATCCAACTTTGATTTCTGTATTGAGCAGGCAGAGGACGACACTGACAGACTCCGCGCCTGTCTGTTGGAAGAGAAGGCCTATGAGGGCAAGGGGATCACAGCCGATAACATGCTCATGGCGGCGCAGATGCTGGAGGACGCCCGCATGCGTCTGCCGGAGGATAAAAAGGCACCTGTCCTGGAAAGGCTGGCCCAGGTCTATATTTATCTGTATGACCTGACGGAAATAAGCACTTACGCACAGAACAGTATTGATGTTTTTGATCAGATCATCCGCAGCGGATGGGGGTCCGCGCTGACATACAACAATATTGTCACCATGTACCAGAAGATCGATAATCTGGACAAGGCGGGAGAGTACCTCGACCAGATGGAACAGCTGTGGCCGGATGACTACAGGACCTTTAAGCGCAGGGCGTTCCTGGAGCAGGCATACCAGGAGCGGCTTGATCCGGATGACAGGGACTACAGCAGGTTTGCCCAATACTGCACAAAGGCGCAGGAGCTCTTCAGCGGACAGGGAGGAGATGTCAGCCAGGACCCGGAGATGGGAATTCTGGATGATATTTACAGACAGCTCGGAGAGAAGGGCTGGCTCTGAGGACAAGTCCGGGCAGGCCCTTCGGGATCCGCAAATACCCGGCAAGCCGGCACCTATGGCTGCTTTTCCCGCTGTTTTCTATTCATTTTCTATTCAAAAGGACAAGAGCTGACGCAGGAAGGGGGATAAGAAGATGCGCAGAAAGAAAAAGGACGGCCTTGTCATTCTGGTGATCGTTCTGGCCGTGCTGGTGGTGATCCTTGCCGTGCTTTTGATCATCCGCCGGGCCATTCTCCCCTCCGTCCTCGGAAAGACCAGACAGGTTGTTGTTGAAAGAGAGCTGCGTCTGGGTAAAAGATATCTGTCTGAAATGGAATACGATAAGGCGGTCACTGCATTTTCAAAAGTCGTGGAGATCGACGATAAAAATACAGCTGCCTACACCGGCCTGGGCGATGCTTATACCGGCAAGAGCGAATGGAAATCAGCAGTTGAGAACTATGATCAGGCGGTGATCACGGTCGCAGGTGTCCTGCCGCCTGACGGTGCGACAGAGGAAGAGATCCGGACCCTGGTCGGGCAGACATCCCAGGGGACCGCAGACCTTCCTTCAGCAAGTCATCCGGTCACAGAAGAGGTCTATGACGCAGTCTATGTGATCGATGTTGTCGGCCGCAGGGATCATGCCCTGGAGAGCGGACTATTGGCACTTGAAGCGGACGGCGTGGACGGGGAAGAGCTGATACAATGGCTGGAGGTCGTGGGACATCCGGAATATCAGCCCAAAGACCGGGAACTGCGCGAACGGATCGGCAGAGGCGGAGCCGGCTCTGTGCCTTCAGAAGACCCTGCTGAACAGGCTGAGAAAAAGATCCGCGAGCTTGCGGACGAGTACGGCCTCCTGCCTTTCGGGGAGGAGACTGTGGAAGTCCCGATTGTGGATACCGGGAGATCCATATATCCGGATATTACAGGAGAGGCGTTTTTAAAGGACAGAGGCCTTCTGGCGGCAGATCTCTATGATTACGACGGCGACGGTACACCGGAACTTCTGACCATACGCAGAGATCCTGTCACAGGAAGATCCAGCGTCAACCCGGATTATGTGACAGAATGGACCGGAGCTCATCTGGAAGTCTATGAGCTCACAGAAAACGGATATGTTCTTGCGGACAGTACCCAGGCGGCTGTTCGTGACGAAATCAACCTGTTTGTGAGCGGCAGCAGCTTTGAGTTTTTCCGCTGTACAGACGGGGACGGTAAGACGAGAATCTATGTGGAAAGCTATGTGACGGAGCAGGACCATGCCGATGACGTCTCTCTGGTCGCTTTTTCCTACCGTGACGGCACGATAACTATGGACGGGGGTGCGCGGATGGGATTCTGGTTCTCCGAGGACTCATTCGGTATTTACTTTGAGCCGGGCTCTGCCGACGCGGCCATGGACATGTCCGGTTTTTTCTATATGGAAAGCGGATGGGAAATCGTTGTCCGCCCGACTGACGGAAGCTATGAGAATTCGGAGAAGGCTTTTGTACAGGGGCTTCAGAGACTTGGAATTCAGAGGCTGCGGAGCCATGATGACTATAGGCTGACCGCGGATCAGTGCTATGCGCCTGTGAGCGGGAAGATGGTCCGCCTGGGCAGAATGCGCATATCGCAGGATTTTGAGCGGGATAATTTCAATACAGATCCTGACGTGGGATATTTGTATTTTGTCCGGGAACGTGTGGACTGCATGGGAACTATGACGTCGATCTCGGGCAGTACAGGTCAGTCATCCGCGGCTGAACCGCCTCAGCAGGAAGCTCCGGAGCAGCCGCAGGATCAACATCAGGACCAGCCGCAGGACCTGACCATGGAAAGCATAGGTCTGTCCTATGGACATTATGAGGGTGTCAAGCCCCAGGGGGACGGCGCGATTCCGACGGAAATGGATCTGTACGAGGACGGGACTTTCCGCCTGAGCTGCATCTTTCCAATATTCAGCCAGAATGATCCCATGGATCAGGACTATCATTATACGTATACAGGAACCTATACGGTTGACAGGATCGATGTGGATGGACATGCTGTGCTCCTGTTTAAATGCGACGCGGCAGAGTTTGAGATGACCTGGGACGGCAGGTCGCTGTGGCATGAAGACTTTTATGTCAGCCCCTGATGCCGGGGCAGAAAAGGGGGTCTGAGACTGAAGCACGTGTAAAGCTCCATGAAGAATAACCAGTGCACCACTGGAAGGAAGGACAGCTGCGGCGGGACATCTCTTTTGTGAGAACAAAAAAGGGGGCGGCACATTTTCAAAATGTGGACCGCTCCCTTTTGCTGCTGCAATATTAGATTGGATATAATATTAGATTGAATATATTGACTTGAATCCGGTCATTACCTCTCCACTTTGAAGAGGAAGGTTTCATCCGCGAGGCGGATCTCAGCCTGATCGGGAAGAGGAATCTCCTGCCCGGCAGGTATGATGGAGCCGTCTACATAAACATGGTTGACGGAATTATTGTCTATGATGCTGAAATCAGTGCCATGGCAGACGATGTCCGCGTGATGCCTGCCGATTGCCGGATTGTCCTCGATGACATAATCTGACAGGGAGGAGCTTCTGCCTATGCGGAGAAAGGGTATGTTGATGGCAAATTCTGTGTTGTCCTTCACTCGGAACAGGTATGCATGAGGCTGTCGGAGCGTCGCTTCATCCAGGGAGGTAGTCTCGTAAGGACTTGCGTATACGGTGGCTGGATTGTAGGAGCTGTCAACGGTCTCAAGCTGTTCCGGAAGAGAATAATCTTCGGCGGGCTGTCCGGCAGGAGCTGCGGCAGGTGTATCGTATGCGGGCTCTTCAGCCGCGGGGGCAGCTTCTTCCGGCAGAGGGAAACTATTGTCCGGGTAGCCGGGCACATCCGCAGCCTGTCCCTGATCGGAGAAGAGATCCGCGGAGGCAGATGAACTGTCGGAATAATCGGATTCCGATGCGCGATCGGCCTGTGACTGTAAAAGAGAACCTTTCAGTCTGGAGGGAGCGGGTTCCCTGTTTTCCTGTGCGCTGTCCTTTCCTCCATCCTGCAGGGAATTGAGGAGGGATCCCTTGAGCCTGTCTGAAGGACCCGAGGCAGTGAAATTCATAGAGTAGTCACTGCTGCTGTCTGAGGAAAAGCCGGAAAATCCGAAGGAATTGTCCTCTGCCGGACGTCCGTAAGACGGCTGTTTTTCATCAGAATTCAAAGAGGTCATGTCAGAGAGACCAAAATCAAGAGGAGAGAAATCCGCGCCTGAACCGGAAGAAGAGGAGGCGGGACCGAATCCCGAGACGTCAACCGGGCGATAGGACGGGGACGATCCGGCGGGAGCGCCGGGGCTGCCGCCGTAAGGCGAAACCGGAGAGGCGGGACGGCCTGCAGGAGTTCCGGGGGCGCCGCCGTAAGGCGAAGCCGGGGAGGCGGGACGGCCGGCGGGAGCGCCGGGGGCACCGCCGTAAGGCGAAGCCGGGGAGGTGGGACGGCCTGCGGGAGCGCCGGGGGCGCCGCCGTAAGGCGAAGCCGGGGAGACGGGACGGCCGGCAGGAGCACCGGGGGCACCGCCGTAAGGCGAAGCCGGGGAAGCGGGCCGGCCGACGGGAGCGCCGGAACGGCCGGCATAGGGCGGAGCCGGGGGGACGGGACGTCCTCCGGAAGCGCCGGGGGCACCGCCGTAAGGCGAAACCGGAGAGGCGGGACGGCCTGCAGCTTCCGCGTAGGGAGTCAGGTCAGGCGATGCGCCTGAACGAGGTGAATCATTATAAAGCCTTTCAGGATCGGAGGATCCGCTGTAATAATCTGCCCCCGGATTAAGGAGAGCATCTTCGGTCTTACTTCTGCAGGAGAAGATCAGCAGCGCGAAACACACAGTGTAAATGATGCTGCAAAGCGACTGCAGAGATACAAAAATCGATGTCGCAAGGCCTGTGAATATGCCGGGCAGAGAGAAAACTGCACTGATCATCAGAATGATGCCGACATACATAGATGCCTTCTGGACCGGTTTTCCGGACAAGGCCATTTCTTTTGCGGCTCCCACCATCTGGAATACTTTAAATTTGTAAAGCAGAACCAGTACAATGATAAGGGCGAACAGCGCGACTCCGATCAATATGCCGGCGATCACACCTCCGCTGTCATCTGACGACATATAAGACAGAATCCCAAAGACAGAGATCAGTACGAACAGCGTGATAATTGCGCAGATAATACAGGTGACGACGAAATCCAGAATGGCAAGGACATGAATGATGGAAAGACCTGTTGTCGAAAAGTCCCTTTTTTCTGTCTTTCTGCCTTCCATATAAGTCATCCACAGCCCTACTGCAGTAAGTATGGCAGGGATACTGAACAAGAGTCCGATCCCAAAGGAAGCAGAGTCGATTCTATAAGCGTATTCCCTCAGGGATTCCAACTCGGACAGCTCGGAACCGGATAAGCCCATTTCATTCAATAAAGACAGCAGCCGGTTGAGGGTGGAACTGTATGCTGTACTGGAGACGATCAGCCCCAGCACAATAGAGAGGGTGAAGGTGATCGATGCAGCCAGAAACTGAGCGGAGCCGGCAAGGCTGCGCACGATCCTCACACCTTCGGAAATCTTTCCGAAAGAGCCGGGACGGGAACTATATGCAGGGGCCGGTGCAGGTGCAGGCCCGGAGGGACTCATACGGGGATAATCCGACCCTCCCGGAGCAGGGCCGGGGGAGCCGGCGGAAACGCCGGCGCCGCAGTTTAGGCAGAAAAGATTTCCTTCGGGGATGGGACGGCCGCAATTTGAGCAATTCATAGCATGTCTCCTTTTTTGAATCTACAATCTATTCAGATCTCGGCTGACCGGATCTGCAGTCAGTCCGGAATCATTGCTGATACTGATATTAATATACCATGATAGTATGATAAAATAAAACGCATATTCTTAACATCGAGTCCATTCTTATTAATAAATCGGAGAAATGAAAGAAAAAATAAACGTAATCAAAGACAATAAAAAGGACAGCGGACTGCGGTTTCCGACAAATACCAGCCTGATCCTCTTTTTCCTGAAGGGAAGCATTTTCTACTTTACGGCAGGGGCCGTCTTTGCCTGTCTGGTGGCTCTTTTTGATCTGATCATCCCGCGTCTGATCCAGTACACTGTCGATGCAGTGATCGGAGGAAATCTGTCCTCCGTCCCCGGATGGGCAGCCCGGATCATCACGCGCCTTGGCGGAGCGGATTATCTGCGCGGGCATCTGTGGATTATGGCAGCGGCAGTCGCCGCCGCAGCAATGGCGGGAGCGCTGAGCCGCTACGGGTTCAGGGTGAGCAATGAAAAAGGCTCGGAGACCTTTCTGCGCAGGACCAGGAATCAGCTCTTCAGGCAGATCCTGTCCCTTCCGTATGCCTGGCTGGGGGAAAACAGCACGGGAGATATTATCCAGCGCTGCACATCGGATGTCGAAACGATACGGGTTTTTGTCTCTGAACAGCTGACCTCCCTGCTGCATGTCTTCATACTGGTCTTTATGTCTCTTTATTTTATGATCACGATCCAGCCCGGACTGACGGCGGCTGCTGCGGTCTTTATACCCATTATGATCATCAGTTCCCTGATTTTTTACGGACTGATCGGAGAGGAGTTTGAGACGGTCGACAGTGAAGAGGGGCATCTGTCCGCGATTGCCCAGGAAAATCTGACGGGAGTCCGTGTCGTACGGACATTCGGGCGGGAATTGTTCGAGAGGGAGAGATTCGAGGCCCAGAATGATTTTTACACCGGCCACTGGATCCGGCTGATGCGGGTGCTGGCGGCCTTCTGGGTCTCCGGAAATGTCATCGCGACTGTCCGCAATATGACAGTCGCTGTTTACGGCGCCGTCCTCTGTGTGAGGGACGAGCTGACGGCAGGCGGGCTGATCGCGTTTTTGTCCTACAATGCCCTGATGTCCCTGCCGGTGCGGCGCATAGGCCGTGTCATTGCCGACATGTCCAAGACAGGAGTCTCCATGGACCGCCTTCGCTATATTATGAATGCGGATCCGGAAGAGGGCGCGGAGACTCCGGACTCCCGTTTTGCCCCCATGGACCGCGACATCGAATTTTCGCATGTTTTCTTCCGGTATGCCGAGGATGCGCCTGATGTTCTCAGGGATGTCTCCATGAAGATCCGGGCAGGCTCGACAGTGGGAATACTGGGAGCCACAGGTGCGGGAAAATCCACCCTTGTACTGCTTCTGGACCGTATGTGGGAGCTGGCGCCGGAACAGGGTTCCATTACGATCGGCGGTGTGGATATCCGCAGGATTGACCGCGGCTGGCTCAGGAGCAATATCGGAATGGTCCTTCAGGAGCCTTATCTGTTCTCGCGGACCCTTGCGGACAATATCGTGATCGCCATGTCCGATGAAGCGGACGGGGATGCGGAGCAGAGTGCTGAACGGCGGACGCAGGAGATCGGCAGGGCGGCGCGGATCGCCTGTCTCGACGAGGCGGTCGAACGGTTCGCGGACGGCTATGACACCTTTGTCGGAGAGCGCGGTGTGACACTTTCGGGAGGTCAGAAACAGCGCGCGGCCATAGCGCAGATGCTGGTGCGTCATACGCCGATCATGGTTTTCGACGACTCCCTTTCAGCGGTTGACGCGCAGACGGATGCCAGGATCCGCGCGGAGCTGCGAAAGCACACTTCCGACGCGACAGTCATCCTGATCGCCCACCGGATCACGACTCTGCGCCACGCGGATGAGATCTTTGTGCTCGAAGACGGACAGATCGCCGAGCATGGAAATCATGAGGAACTTATGGCGCAGGGCGGAATCTACAGCCGTGTATATGCCCTCCAGACCGGTGAGCAGGAATAAATGCAAAGGAATAGCAGGAATAAATGCGCAGGAAAACAGGTGAGCAGGAATAAACGCGCAGGATTAGACCGGTGAGCAGGAATAAAATACAGGAATAAATAAAGGAATGGATACTAAAAAGAAAAAGAAAAAAGAACAGGGCAGGACGCGCTTATTCGGCATTCCTCTGATCATGCCTTTTTTACGTCCCTATGTGCCGACAGTAGCTCTGATGATCTTTCTCGGGATCCTGTCGAGTCTGGCGGATACGATCTACCCCCTTTTCAACAGCTGGGCTCTGGATCACTTTGTGGCAGAGCGGACTCTGGACGGACTCCCGGTCTTCCTGTTTCTGTATATTCTGCTGATGATCCTGCAGGAACTGGACAACTATTACTGCCTGTATCAGTGCGGAAAAGTGGAGGTGGAGATTGACAGAGATCTGCGCAATGCGGCATTTGCCCATCTGCAGACACTGTCGTTTTCATATTTTAACCAGAACAGCGTCGGATATATCCATGCGCGGACCATGAGTGATACAGAACGCATCGGTGAACTGATGGCCTGGCGGATGATGGATGTGGTCTGGAATGTCTCCTATATTGTATGTGTGACCGGGGTGATGCTGGCCGTCAATGCGCGGCTGGCCCTGTATGTGCTGGTCATGGTGCCCGCAGCGGCCGTGATCATTATGTATTTTCAGAAAAAAATCGTCGCCGGGAGCCGCAGGGTCCGGGAGATCAACTCACGGATCACAGGAAATTTCAACGAGGGGATCACGGGCATCAAAAGCATAAAGTCCCTGCGGATCGAGGACACCATAAAAAGAGGCTTTGAAGAGGAGACGGACCGCATGCGCCGGACAGCTGTGCGCACGGCCAGGCACGGAGCCCTTCTGACATCGATGATCACCTTTCTGTCCTCCATGGCCCTGGCTCTGGTCCTGTGGCGGGGCGGCGCACTGACCATGGAAGGAGTCATCCGGATCGGTACACTTTCGGTCTTTATGTCCTACGCGGTCGGCATGCTTGAACCGGTGCAGGGTATCATCACATCCCTGTCGTCCCTGATCTCGATCCAGGTCAATATCGAGCGCTTCACGGGGCTTCTGGCAGAGGAGTCGGATGTGCAGGATACCCCCGAAGTCATTGAAAAATACGGCGACCATTTTCATGCGAAAAAAGAGAACTGGGAACCTCTTCTGGGGGATGTGGAGTTTGAAGATGTCTCTTTTATGTACCCGGACGGGAATGAGATGGTGCTCGAACACTTTAACCTGAAAGTGCCGCAGGGCACAAACATTGCCATCGTCGGCGAGACAGGCGCGGGCAAGTCCACACTGGTGAATCTGGCCTGCCGCTTTTATGAACCGACTGCCGGCAGAGTACTGATCGACGGACGGGACGTGCGGGAGCGCTCTCAGCTCTGGCTTCACAGTAATATCGGCTATGTTCTGCAGACCCCCTATCTTTTCTCGGGATCCGTCCGCGACAACATGCGCTACGGCAGGCCGGAGGCAACGGACGAACAGATCCGGGAGGCCCTGCGGACGGCGTCTGCGGACTTTGTCGTCGACCGGATGGAAAAAGGCCTGGACAGCGATGTGGGAGAGGGCGGCAGTATGCTCTCGACAGGGGAAAAACAACTGCTCTCCATTGCGCGTGCCATTCTCGCGGATCCCAGGATCCTCGTGCTGGACGAAGCCACTTCCTCCGTCGATACGGTGACAGAGCGCGCCATCCAGGACGCGATCGCGGCCGTCATCCGAGGACGGACCTCTTTTGTGATCGCCCACCGTCTCTCGACCATTGTCGGGGCGGATGTGATTCTTGCCGTGCAGGACGGCAGAATCCTCGAAAAAGGCACGCATCAGGAACTGATGCGGCAGAAAGGCTATTATTATCAGCTGTTTACAAGACAGTATGAGGAGAGTGTCTGGGCAGATTAAAAATCGGGCAGAGACTGCTTGGAGGCCCGGGATGCTCCCCCGCCGCGGCTGCAGTTCCGCTGCAGTTCCTGCTCCTTCAGCGATTTCATTCATGGATAATAAACATTGTATGTGATAGAATAGTATCTCACAGCGCCTATTCGGCTTTGGCTTGGATCCGGTTATAGATCCGGAATGACGGGAAAGAGGACATAGACAGCACATTAAAAGCTGAATGAATAACCTTTGAAGACGGAAAGGGGAATTATATATGAGGACACTGTCTTTTGACGGAAATGTATTTGACGAAGGAAACGGATGGATCTACAGAAAAGTAATGAACTGGACACTGCCGGGACTTTTTCTGGGCGCCGTGATGATCGCCCTGATCAATGCCGGTTTTTTTCAGGCGGGAAAGCTTCCCTCGTTCGTGCCTACTCTGGCCGCTCTGTTCAGTGCAATCTATATTATTCCCTCGGTTTTTGTCTTTCCGACCGCATGGTTTCTGTCCACAGGCAGGACACGGCTCTATAAGAACAGTACGATCGATCTTTACAAAAAAAAGATTGTGTATCACAAAGCGGAAAAGCTCGTAATGAGCAAACCGCGCTATAACGTCTACTCTGTCACGCAGCTGCGCAGCGTAGATGTCAAGCGCGGGTATTATATCCTGCATGGTTCGGTGACAAACGAGACCTCGGGAGGCAGCAGCGGCGAGCTGAAGATTCCTGTCGCGTTCGACAATATGCAGCTGATCCTTGAGAAGGCGCGGTACCGCTGACCGGGACCGCCTTTACTTTGCTGAATGAAGGCGGGTGATCTGCCAATAGGCTCCCATTGTCTGTCCGGGCTGGCCGGTCACATCGTCGCTCAGGTATTCGGAGAGCCCGAAATCGGCAGGGTCCCAATTGCGGGCCTGCTCTTCTGAGTCATATTCGACCTCTGCGTACATGAATTCTGTCTTCATTCCTTCGTCGACAAGGTTGACTTCCAGAATAAGTCCGTCCGCAAGGCGATAGCAGCGGCGGAGCTTGGGGATGAGCGGGTATCCGATCAGGTCTTCGAGCTGGCTGAACTGCTCCTGCGTGATGGGAAATTCGATTTCTTTGCGGGAGAGCCCGTCAGAAGCGGGCGGGGATTTAAAGCAGAGGATATAGTCTGTTTCTCCCCCCTTTTCCGTTTCCTCGCGGATCCGTACGGTGGGATATACGGTGATATAACCCTGACGCATCAGTTGTTCGCTGACCAGGGGGAGTGAAGAGGACTCCTCGGGCCAGCCTTTTACCATCCATTTGCGTTCTATTTCCATACTGTTGATCTCCTCCTGGACCGGAACCGGATGATTCTTTTCTCTTTGACGGGACCGGCTGATCAAAAGGCAGCTGTGTGAGGGCACGGGACCAGGGCCGATGCGGGCACACGCGCGGCAATTGGAGTTACGGGTATAGTTTACCACCCCTCCTGTGACGAGACAACTGGCGGAAAGGGCCTTGGGGGCGCCGGGCGCAATGTTCGTGCGCAATGTTACTTGTTCACACCCTCGAGAGGCTGTGAACGAGTATAGAATATACAGTAAAGAGGTGTAATCGTACACGAACCTGACAGGGGCGCGCACTGTAACAATAACAGACTGTAACAATAACAGGCTGTAGCAATAACAGATTGTAACAATAACAGATTGTAACAATAGCAATATGAAGGTTTCGGATAAATGCAAAAAGCAGGAGCTGTACCCGGCAGGCACGGCGGCAGACTTGAGACACTGGATCTGCTGCGCGGACTGACCCTGATCAGTATGATCATTTACCACGGAATGTGGGATTTTCTATACCTTTCCGACAGCGGCGCGTCATTTACGGCGCTGCGGACCTGGTATGAGGGAACCGGCGGGCATCTGTGGCAGCAGAGTATCTGCCGCACTTTTATTTTGCTCTCCGGTTTTTGTGTGCCCTTTTCACGACGCATTTTCCGGCGCGGGCTTGAGGTCAGCGCGGGAGGGATCGCTGTGAGCGCGGTGACGGTCATTGCCCTTTATGAAGACCGGGTCCTCTTCGGTGTGCTGTCATTCCTGGGCGCCGCCATGCTTGTATCAGGTCTCCTGGAACACTTTTTTGCAGGGGGGCTGAAAAATGACCCCGAAAGCGGACTGAAAAGACAGCTGACAGGGGCTGCAGTCTGTCTTTTTTTATTCCATGTGACGAGATGGATCAATCACGGGTATCTACGGCTGGGACCCTGGATCAGGCTGAACCTTCCTGCAGGTCTGTACACATTCGGCAGCGGGGCCTTCCCGGGCTATGTGCTGACAGGTCTGGGATTTCCGATGAGGGATTTTTTTTCGACTGATTACTTCTCATTTCTGCCCTGGTTTTTCCTGTTCCGGGCAGGATTCTTCCTCAACCGCGTGCTCGCGGCGGCGGGAAGCGGAGCGGAGGCAGGAGGGGGGACTGAGAATACGCAGTCCGGAAACAGAATATATGACAGCCCTCTTTTTCATCTGAAGCTTCCCTTCCTCAATCTCATCGGCAGGCATTCCCTTCCGGTCTATCTGCTCCATCAGCCTCTGCTATATCTATTGACAAGTTTTTTGTTCTGAAAACTGTTTTTGTACTAAAAAGGTTTTGTTTTGGAAGCCGGCGAAGTAAAATATAAGTAAACAATGATGCCGGAATCAATAATGCCGATGCTTGGAGGATGGGCACTCGCACGCAGGGAATCCTGTCGCTGCAGCGGCCGCGCCCGGCGCGAGTGTCCCGCAAGCGGGACTCTTTTTACTTAAAATATTGTGCCGCGTATTTGAGGTCGTAAGGAGAACAGGCTCATGACACTTTTACGGACACTCTGGCCTAAAATCAAGAGGCGCCTGCCTGCGCTGGCACTGCTGGCAATTTCGCTTATTCTCATCTGGGCGGCTTTCGGAACAAGCTTTCGTATACTGCTGCCTATGGTCCGCAGAGGAGACAAACATGCGATTGTCACCTACCTTTCCGAAGAAGACGCAATCACGGGAATGATCTGTGTCATGCTGTTGTCGGGACTGCAGGTGGCAAGTGTTGTGCTACCCGGAATCGCGATCCATGTCGCCGCCGGAGTTCTCTACAGCTGGTGGAAGGCCTTCCTTCTGTGCTACACCGGCTTTATTATCGGAAACATGGCTGTTTTTCTGTTCGTGCGGCGCATGAGGGAAGAGGGAAAATCCATTAAAGTCAATCCCGGCCCTACGGGGAAGAAAATCCTGGAAATGCTGAGCGGCACTCCGACCATGCTCGTGGTCATAGTGGTGTATATGGTTCCAGGCGTTCCCAACGGGATCGTCCCCTATATCGCGGTCAAGAGAAATATGGAGCCGGAGCGGTTTTTTATCGGGACTGCCATGGGAGGCTGGCTGCAGATCCTCGCCTCCTGTGTGGCGGGAAACTTTCTGATTCGCGGCAGTATCATAAGCGGCGTGCTCGTGATCCTGATCCAGTGGGCGGTGCTCGGCCTGATGCTCTGGCAGCGTGACCTGCTTCTGAAGTGGCTGACTTGAAAGTCCGGTCAGCGGGAAATAATAGTCCGCTAACAATATTTCAATAACCATGATCCGAAATAAAATGAAGGAATTGATCCGATCAGGAAAAAAATTTCAGGTGCATTTTTTTCTGTTTAGTGTATAATAGGGTGGAACAAGGAAGTGAGTTGCAACTAACTTATTGTCTCTGCAGGGCAGGGTCAGTTTTTCTGCTTTCATGTCCGGTAATCTCCATGCCGGACTGCAGAGGACAGCCGGGACGGAGGTTGTATTTTTGGAGGGGAAAAGGGATATTGAAAAGGCGCTTGCGCACAGCCTGAAAGAACTGGTTGTCAGAATGCCCTTTGATAAAATAACCATCAAGCAGATCGCGGACGGCGCGGGTGTCATCCGCGTGACTTTTTATAATCATTTTCTGGACAAGTATGATCTTCTGGCCTGGATCGTGCGCAGGGAGATCCTGGATCCTGTGCGGATCCTCATCTCCAATCAGATGTACCGGGAGTCTCTTGTGCTGATCTTCAGCAACTTGCTGCGGGACAAGGACTTTTATATGCGGGCTGTCAAAATCGAGGGGCAGAATTCCTTTGCGGAAATTGTCAATGACTGTGCCTTTCAGATGGTCCTGGATATGTTCAGGGAGAGAGGAGCGGACAGGTCCCATCCGGAACATCGCTGGATGAATCCCGAAAATCTGGCAATGTACTACGCTAATTCCATGAGTTATGTCATGCTGGAGTGGATCCGGAGCGGGATGTCGATCCCTCCTGAAGAAATGGCAACGATCTATGAGTATATTGCGACAAGATCAATGTGGGAAATCCTCGATGAATTCTGAGTACGGAGCATATTGAGGCAGGCCGGAATATTTTCGCAAGTGCCTGATATACAAAATATCCGGTTTGTATATTGACATACAACACGGCTTTCGGATTGGATATTTTCATATCCAATCCTTTTTTTTATATTTAAAGACGGTTTCAGGATAAAGATTACAAACCTGTGATATAGACAGTAAGGATTATATACAGCAAGGAAGAGGTTCATAGAATGAAAAGAAAGCAGTTTCTGGCATTGATGCTGACAGTGACGCTCCTGGCGGGTTCCAATATGACGGCGGTGACAGCGATGGCCGCGTCCCGTGCGGCGGAGCTCAGCGGATCCGCGCTGACCAGGGAATATATGGATCCGGGTGTGAAAGCGGAAGATGGAGATTCGGATGACGAATCGGACAGCGCCGCCCTGGAGCAGGCGATCACGGATGCGGTGGGGCAGGTCTCGACCGGTGCCGCCAAGGAAGAGACTGTTTATATTTTTACAGATGCCTATGGTAAACAGCGGGATATTACCGTTTCCAACTGGCTGAAAAACCCGGAAAAAAAGAATACGCTGGAGGATGAATCCGACCTGCAGGACATCGAGAATGTCAAGGGGGATGAGACCTTCCGGAAAGACGGGAGCAAGCTTGTCTGGAATGCGAACGGAAATGATATTTATTATCAGGGAACCACCACAAGGCAGCCCCCCGTTTCCGAGAAGATCACCTATTATCTCGACGGGAAAGAGATTGCCGCCAAGGATCTGGCCGGCAAGAGCGGAAAGGTGAAGATTCATATTGATTACACCAATAATATGAAGTACAAGGACGTCTATGTCCCGTTTGCGGCTGTGACAGGTATGGCATTTTCCAATGATACAGTTGCCAATGTCAAGATTGACAACGGTTCTGTCGTCTCGGAGGGCAAGAATACCATGGTTGTGGGTATGGCTTTCCCCGGGCTTGAGGACAGTCTCAAAACAGTACGCACCGAATCCAAGGATATCGTCAACAAGCTTGATGACGAGGATAAACAGAAGACTCTGGACAGAATCGACGAACTGGATATTCCCGGCAGTATTGAGATCACCATGGACGCCACCGATTTCAAGATGAGTACCTGCCTGACTATGGTCTTCTCCAACGTCTTTGAGATGGACGAGGATGATGAGAAGGATTTTGACGAAGATCATAAAGACGCCTTCGATGAGATGGATGAGAAGGTCGGCGATCTTGAAAAGGACGGCGATGAGCTGGCGGACGGTACGCAGGAACTTGTGGACGGTGTACAGGAGGCAAAAGACGGCACAGATACTCTCTATGACGGTGTGAAGGAACTTGCGGACGGCATCGGCGATTATACCGACGGCGTAGATCAGGTGAACGAAGGGGCGCAGACTCTGGCGGACGGCACAAATACACTTACGGAGAATGACAAGGATCTGAAAGACGGTGTAAAGACACTGAACGAAGGGGCCGGAACGCTGGCAGACGGCGCGCAGACCCTGGCAGACGGCACAAATACTCTTGCAGAGAAAAATGCTGCCCTCAATGACGGCATCGGTCTTCTGGTGGCAGGAACCGGAACAGACGGCGAGACTACGCTGGGAGGAGGTATTTCTGCCCTGCAGACCGGCCTGAATGTGATTGCGGACGGAATCAGCTCCTATACGAGCGGCGTGGCAGCGGCAAGTGAAAAACTCAACGGCGCAAAGGAGAGTGTGCAGACTCTTAGCGATGGCGCGGCGCAGCTTGCAGATGAGGAAAAAGGTGTTCCTGCTTATGTGAACGGAGTCAACGCGCTTGCGGACAGCCTTCTGCTTCCCGGTGAAGGAGAGGAAGCGGGAGAAGGAAATATCACTGTTTCCGTCGGAAAGCTTTCCGCCGGGGCTGCCGGTGTAAAAGCGGGTGTGGATGAGATCGTCGGGACGGTCAGCCAGCTCAGCGGAAGCATCGAAGCTGCGGCAAAAGCAGCCGGAAAGGCGGCGTCAGACGCAGGTACGGCCGCGGGACACGCGGGTACTGCGGCGGAGCATGCGGGCGACGCGGCATCCGACGCGGCGGATTTTATCGATGACGCGAAATCTGTAAAGACTACGCTGGCAGGGGCTTCTGACGATGCGCAGGATGTGATCGACTCGGCAGACGCAGCGAAGAAAACAGCGGAGGATGCCAAAGACGCCGTTGAAGATGAGGAAAAGGGCCCCGGAAAGAAGGCCGGGGATGCCGTGACTGCCGCGGATACTGCTGGTTCATCCGCAGACAGTGCTTTCGATGACGCAAAGGATGCGCTCGGCAAGGTGGGCGATCCCATCAATGATGCAGCAGCTGCCTCCAAGGTTGCTGACAAAGATGACGGCAAGATTTCCGCCGGAGATACCGACATCAGTGTTGACAGCGGAGACCTGCGGAAGACGGTATATGATGAAGTGTACGATTCTCTTCCCGACAGCATGAGCGATGAGGAGAAGAAAAGTGCCGCGAATGCTGCGGCAGATGCTGCAAAAGACGCGATCGATGATGCCGTCGGTCAGGCCGAAGAAGACGCCAAAGAGGCTGTCAGCAAAAAGGTCGAGGAAGCGAACGGAGTGATCGAGGAAAAGAATGAAGCACTGATGACTGCGCACGACAAGGCCGGCCAGGCGGCGGACAGTATTGAGGACGCCAAAAGCGGTCTGGATGATGCGAAAGATGATGCAAAAGCAGCGGTTGGATCGATTTCCGATGCGGCCGATTCTGTGAAGAGCGCCGCCGGCAGCCTGGCAGCGGAGGCGGGCAAGGTGGCTTCAGCTGCCAAGGATACCTCCGACAAAGCGAAAGACCTCAAGGATGCGGCCGAGGCGGCGGATAAGCTCTCGCTGGATACTCTGAATTCGGACGTCACCACCCTGAAGGAAGACGCCGGCACACTGAAGACGGATGCCGAAGAGACCCTTGCCGCAGACGCATCAACACTTGCCGCAGACGCGAAGGCGATCGCGGGAATCGGCGAAGCCATGGCTGCAGAGGATGAGGACGGGAAGACGGCTGCTGAAAGGATGGAGGAGCTGAAGACCGGGGCCGGCCTGGTCAGTGACGGTCTGGGAGAACTCTACGGTACATTGAGCGGTGACCCCATGCAGACCCGGCTTTTGACGCTTAAGGGCTCCGGGACTGCGGTACGGGACGGTGTTTCGGCTGTAAACGACGGTGTTCAGACTTTGAATGACTCTCTGTATGGAGAGAAGGGACTTGCGGCCGGACTCTCTTTGATCGCGTCCAGGAACAGTATTCTGACAGGCGGCATGACATCGATCAAAAACGGCGCAGCCGGGCTCGCGGACGGTATTGCGTCTGTAAATGCCGGTTCGATCCAGCTGCAGACGGGAATCAAGGCATACACGGACGGTGTTTCGGCAGTCAATACCGGGGCGAATAAGCTCTCCGCAGGAGCAGCTGCGGCAAAATCCGGTGCCGATGTCCTTGCCGAGGGAATCAATAAATATATCAGCGGCGCGGAGACGATCAGCGAAGGCGCGGGCAAGCTTGCGGACGGCACCTCCAAGCTCAGTGACGCTTCCGGAAAGCTCAATGACGGCACCGGAGAGCTGGTGGACGGCGTGGGAGAATTCGTGGACGGCATGCAGGAAATGCTGGACGGATGCATCGAACTCAACGACGGTGTCATAGAGTTCCGCGATGACGGCATCAAGAAGCTGGCGGATATTTACAGGACAAATATCAAATCCCTGGACGACAGTCTGATGCAGCTCAAGGATGCGGCCAAGTCCTATAAGACCTTCAGCGGTGCACTCAATAATGAAGACAACAATGTGAAATTCATTATTAAGACCGACGGTATTGAGACGGACGAAGACTGATGCCCCGTTCCGGAAATACCGGCAGAAAAGCGTGGCAGCGATTTTTGGAAGGCGGCAAGGGAAATATGGGAATACATACACTGTTTATTATGTTAATATCCGCGGGACTGGCCCTGGGAATCTACGGTGTTGTGATCCAGGAGGGAGCCAATCTGGTCAGAATGGATGTGAGGACCGGGATCATGGCCCTGACCTGGGGAACGATCCATGTGGGCGCATCCCTGGCGGGTTACGGAGCAGGGCGCTGGATCCTGAACTTTGAGATTTCTAAAGAGCGCAGTATTTTCTGGGTAAATCTCCTGGCGGGTCTGATACTTGCAGGGATCGGAGTGCGTATGCTGATGAAGGCGGTTCAGAAAAAAACATTTCTGGAGCACCGTATGGAACAGCTGGATATCCGTCAGGACCTGCTGCTGGCACTGCGCATGTGCGTGCACGGACTGTTTGCGGGCATTGCCTGCGGACTTTTGCAGTACAGCCTTCCTGTTGTGCTCATCTGTGCCTTTATTATCTCGGTCGTGTCTGCAGCGGGCGGCTACATTTCCGGTCAGATCTGGGGCGCGGAGCCCTGCAGCAGGGCCTTCGGTATGGGGGGAGTACTCCTTTTTCTGATCGGCATAGCCCTGCAGATTGTCAGGTTCGGCTGACGGAAAAAACCGGATCTGAATTATATAAAACACATCATAAAATAAAATAATAAAAAACAAATAAGAACCCGCATGTCATTCCGGATTGCTGAATCCGGAATGACATGCGGGTTTTTTCTATTGTGTCACTGCCTGTGTAATGAATTATTCCGCCTTACGGCGGGTACGGACAGGCCTGGGCAGCGGGCGGCAGGGCCGCATCTTCCCTGTTTTCATTGCGGTGGATTAATTATTATTAATTGCTGCTGCGGACAATTGTCCGCAGAGACTGCCGGTCAGAATCCGTTACCGGTGGATTCCCGCAGGATCAGTTCGGTCGGCATATAGGTGATCCTATATTCGCGGCTTATGTCAGTGATCCTTCCCAGCAGAAGCTCTGCAGCGATACGTCCCATGGCCTGTGTATGGATGTGGACGGTCGAAAGAGAAGGGGAATGGAAGCGGGATTCGGGTGAATCATCAAAACCCAGTACCAGGATGTCATCCGGGCAGAGGACACCCATGCGGCGCAGGGAGCTGATCAGATTGATGGCGATAAAATCATTGGCACAGATCATGATCTCCGGCAGGACAGGTATCTTGCTGAGCAGCATATACAGCTCTTCAGCAGAATCGGTTACGCGTGAGGGAGTTTTTCTCGGGGGATAGTCAAGGATGGAATAGGGCTGGACAGGTTCATATCCGTAATAGGCCGCGGCGGAGATACAGGCGGCCCCCCGTTCAAAAAAGGACCGGCAGTGCTTCATATTCCCGACAAATCCCACCGCTTTTCTGCCCTTTTCTGCCATCTGCTGCAGATAGGTATAGATTCCTTTCTTATTTTCCATGAGAAGAAGATCCGCAGAGATATCGTCGCGGTGAAATTCGGCGGGACCGTCGATCATCAGAAAGGGAAGCCCCAGAGAAGAGAGCATACGGCAGTATTCGTAATGAAACAGTTCGATGCTGAAGATGCCGGCTAAACCGGAAATATTCAGATTTCCGGGAAGACGCAGCAGATCCAGGTCTCCGGGAAGAATCGTGTAGATCGTCAGAGAGTAACCGTAGGAGGAAAAAATCTGCTGCATGCGGTCCAGGGTCGTCACGCCGAAATGGGAATTACCGGGTCTGGATGCAGTGATCAGGGCAATTTCCCTCCGGTCGGTCGCAGCCGACTGTACAGGAGAAACACCGCTGGTGATTGTCTGAGAGAATCCGGCAGGATTCACACCTGAAATGGAAATACCGGAAAAACTTGCGTCAGAGAACTGACGGTATCCCATTTCCATGGCCTTGCGCAGAATGAGTTCTCTGGTGCCGGGGGCGATGATGCCTGTGTTATTGATTGCTTTTGATACGGTATTTCTGGAAAGGCCGAGAGCGTCGGCAATATCCTGCATTGTGACTCTTGAGGACATGTTGAACTCCTGTCTGTTCTACGGTCTTGCTGCCTGTCCCGCCTCTCCCGCACCGGGTGTCGGTGATGATCTGCATATCGGGATCAAACCGGCAAACATACTGAATATGTATTAATTATACAAAAGTAAAAAGGGTTCGTCAAACTATGTAAACAGCAGTGTAAAATAAACAAATGTCACACTCAATGCAAAATTAATCATTGTGCAAATGTAACATTCTTTGCGATTTTGCGTAATATAATGTAACAATAGTCACAAAAAACAAGTTGACAGTCAACATTAGGGCATTTATAATGTTTGTGTATGTAAAAGGTTTGTGCAAATGTAAAATTACTTAGTATGCGAATAATTTATGCATATTGTTACATATATGTTGTTACAAATAGATAAACTTATCTAAAAGAAAGAGGCTACAGAGATTAACCGGTATGAACACTAACAACTGCAGTCCTATGCTGCTTTCCGCCCGCAGGGCAGAGGCTGAAGGGATGGGGAGGATTTCTCCCGAAGAGCGCCCGGCTTTTCACCTGACGCCGCCGACCGGATGGCTGAATGATCCCAATGGTTTTTCTTTTTACGACGGAAAATATCATCAGTTTTTTCAATACAATCCCTACGCTTCACATTGGGACAAGATGCACTGGGGGCATGCGGTCACAGATGACCTGCTGAAATGGACTTATTGCCCGGCTGTGCTTGCGCCGGATTCCATTCTGGATGAGGGGGGATGCTTTTCGGGGAGTGCTGTAGAGCTGGAGGATGGCAGGCAGCTTCTGATGTATACAGGCCTCACTCCGGTGCCGGAGAACTGCGGGAGTTCGGAAGCAGGTGCCTGTGACCCGGCCGGACAGAAGGCTCCGGAATACTATCAGGTGCAGAATATCGCAGTCGGTGACGGCAGAGACTATGTGAAGTATGAGAAGAATCCGGTGATCGGGAGCGATATGCTTCCGCAAGGTCTGGATCTCCATGAATTCCGGGATCCCAAAATCATTCCCTTGAAAGACGGAAGTTATGGGGTTCTGACGGTGTGCATGGGGAAGGACGGGCTCGGCCGGGTTCTCCTGTTTCAGAGCAGTGACTGCTTTTCATGGAACTTTGCGGGAGAATTGTACCGCAATGACGGCCGTTTCGGATTGATGTGGGAATGCCCGGATTTCTTTGAACTGGACGGCAAATGGTTCCTGATGGTCAGCCCGATGGATATGATGCGCAGGGGCTATGAATATCGTAATGGATACGAGTCCATAGTGATGGGCGGGTCCTTCGATGAAGAATCACTGGAATTCAATCCGGACTATGACCAGTGCGTGGATTACGGGATTGACTTTTATGCAGCCCAGACCATGCTGGCGCCCGACGGCCGCCGGATTATGATCGGTTGGATGCAGAACTGGGAAACGAGAGCAATGATTCCCCAAGATGTACGCTGGGCAGGACAGATGACTGTACCGAGAGAACTGTCTTTCCGTGACGGACGTCTCTGCCAGCAGCCTGTCAGGGAAATCTCCCGGTATTACGCAGGTACGGTTCTTTACAGAAAAGTGCCGGTCATAGATGAAATCAATCTGTACGGGGTGGATGGCAGGATGATCGACCTGGACATCACGGTACACCCTGCAGAGGATGAACCGGTCTACCGGTATTTTGTCATCCGCTTTGCCATGAATGAGGAACACTATTCCGAAGCCATGTACAGCCCTGACACGGGAATCTTTTTAATCAATAGGGAAAATTCGGGTACCAGGAAAGGGCTGATGCATCAGCAGAGCTGCCTGGTGCCGGAAAGTATGGACGGAAACCTGTCTGTGCGCATTCTGCTTGACAGATACAGCTTCGAGATTTTCATCAATGACGGCAGATATGCCATGAGCGCTGTGATCTACACGGATCCCTCAGCAGACCGGATCTCCTTCCGCGCCGGAGGCAAAGCGGTCATCGATGTGGCGAAGAGAGAGATCAAACTATAAGCATTTTTAAATCAGGTACCATTAATGTGTCGGACTGCATGATGTTACATAATTATGGGGCCGGACATTTTCAGGGCGATAGCCCGGAAAGGGAGAACTTTATGAAAAAACATTTTAAGAGGGCTGCAGCGGCGTTATTCGCCGGAATTCTTGCAGCAGGACTCCTCGCAGGCTGCGGCGGCGGCGGTGGTGCGGCATCTTCCGGAGGCGGCGACGGCACAACCATCACCATCTTCAACTCCAAGATGGAAATCCAGAGCCAGCTCGAGGAAAAGGCTGCCGAGTATTCCGAGGAGAAGGGCGTAAATGTTGAGGTTTACTATTCCAGTGACACGGTTGCGGCACACCTTGCAACCAGGTATTCCTCCAATGAGCCTTACACCCTGTCCATGGTTGATGCCAAGGACGTCTATTCACTGGCAGAAGAGCATGCGCTGGATCTCAGTGATCAGGAATGGGTCGGCAACACAACACAGGCGATCTCTATCGGCGACAAAGTCTATGGCTTCCCTGTATGCGTCGAGGCCCGCGGCATTATCTACAATGCTGACGCCATCAAGAACGCTACCGGCGAGGACTTCGATCCCGAGTCCATCAAGACCACTGACGATTTCAAGGCCATCATTGAGAAGTGCAAAGCCGGCGGCATGGAGAGCCCTGTCGGCGTCATGAAGGAAGACTGGTCTCTGGCCGCTCATTTCTTCGCAGAGATTTATGAGCAGCAGGCAGATCCCGATGCCTTCATCGCAGGCATCAAGGACGGCTCCATCAAGCTGGCCGATGACAAGAAGTTCAACGAAATGATGGATACTTTTGATGTTCTCCGCGACAACAACTACGCAAAGGATGCTGCTATCTCCGCAGAGCGTGAAGTCACAGAGCAGAAGCTGGCTGAAGGCGAGATCGCTTTCATGTACGGCGGCAACTGGGACTGGTCCGTCATCAATGCATATGACTACTCCGAGAACATGGGCATGATGCCTGTTCCCAATAACAGCGGCGACGGCTCCGACTCCAAACTTGTCGGCGGCGGCTCCAAGTATTTCTTCATCGACAGCTCCGAGAACACCTCTGCTGAACAGCAGCAGGCTGCCAAGGATTTCCTCAACTGGCTGGCAAACGACCCCGAAGGCCAGGAATTCATCGTTACTGAGTGCGCTCTGGTTCCTGCGTACTCCAACAATACTCTGGACGTTTCCGATCCTCTCGGAAAATCCGTCAAGAAGTATGCGGATGCAGATGCCCTGATCCCCAACTACAACTACCTTCCCGATGACCACTACTCCATCGTCGGTGCTTCCATGCAGAAGTATCTGGCAGGCGAGATCGACCGCGCAGGCCTTGCCGATGAAGTTACAAAATACTGGGCAACAGCAGAAGTAGGTGCGCACTGATTGCAGTAGCTGCAGAATGAATCTGCGAACAGGTGTCAGCCTGTTCTGACTTGCACATCAGTCCGGGGATTCCGTGCTTTTGAGCGGACAGTCTGTTCTGAGCATAAGGCGCCGCGGCGATGTCCTGCAGGGACATCCCGCCGGCCCTTTCCCCGGCTCACTATTCAGGGGGAACATAATGAAACGTAATACCATGTCTTATAAGGTGAAGCAGTTCCTCATGTTTGCGGGCGTTGCGGCAGTTCTTTTCTGTGCGGTTGTCGTTATTCCGTTTATCTACGGTATTTATCTGACACTGACCAGCTGGGACGGTATCGCTAAGACAAAACCTTTCGTCGGCTTTGCAAACTATGTGGATGCTTTCAAGGATGTCGATTACTGGCATGCCCTGGGACGCACTGCTATTTATTCAATCTTTGCGGTTGTACTCATAAACGTGGTCGCCTTTGCCCTGGCCTATCTGGTGACCAGCGGTATCAAGGGACAGAACTTTTTCCGCGCGGGTTTCTTCGTACCCAATCTGATCGGCGGTATCGTTCTCGGTTATGTCTGGAAATTTGTCTTTAACCGCGCATTCGTGGCTATCGGCTCAGCCATTGCCAAGGGAACAGTTCCTTCACTCCTGTCAACGACATCCGGCGCAATGTTCTGCCTTGTGCTTGTGTCCGTCTGGCAGTTTGCCGGCTATATGATGCTGATCTATGTTGCCGGCTTTATGAGCGTCTCCGATGCCCTCAAGGAAGCGGCTATGATCGACGGCTGCACGCCCTCACAGGCTATGTGGAATGTCACGATCCCGCTCATGCGCGCGTCCTTCGTACAGTGCATCTTCCTTAGTATCACAAGATGCTTCGTTATTTACGATGTCAACCTGTCCCTGACCAAGGGCGAGCCCTTCAACACTTCTGTCATGGCAGCAATGCACGTCTACAACACGGCATTTACCTACAAGAAGTATGGTCTCGGTCAGGCAGAGGCGCTGATCCTCTTTGTGGTCTGCGCGATTGTCGGTGTCACCCAGGTTTACATCGGTAAGAAAGGGGAGGTGGCAGCATGACACAGAACGAAAAAGCCGCAAGAAAGAAAAAGATCATGCACGCTGTTATGTGGGTTGTGCTGCTGATCCTGTTTATCTGCTTTGTCGCTCCCTTCATCCTGGTCGTGATCAACGTTTTCAAGACCAAGGGCGATATCACTTCCAATCCGCTGTCGCTTGTCGGTGAACACGGATTTACACTCAAAAACTTCCCTGAAGCCATGAAGAAGATGAACTTCTGGCTTGTGTTCATGAACTCGGCGATCATCACCATCAGCGCTACGATTCTCACCATTCTGGTCTCCGCAATGGCTTCCTTTGTCATTGTACGAAATCAGAAATGGACAGCCTGCGCTCTTCTGTTCGCTGCAATGGTTGCATCCATGGTCATTCCTTTCCAGGTCCTGATGGTACCCCTTGTATCCGTTTACGGCGGTACACTCGGTGTCCTCAACCACCGGCTGACCCTGATTCTGATGCATGTCGGCTTCTCTGTCTCCATGGCAACATTTATGTTCCACGGCGCGATTCACACCAATATCCCGCTGGAACTTGAAGAGGCTGCCTACATTGACGGATGCACCCGCTGGCAGACCTTCTGGAAGATCGTCTTCCCGCTGCTGAAGCCCACCATCGCAACTGTAGCGATCATCGACGCAATGGCGTTCTGGAACGATTACCTTCTGCCCAGCCTCGTGCTGACTAAGAAAAATCTCTACACTATCCCGATTGCCACCCAGGCTTTCTACGGAACTTATTCGACAGATATCGGTCTTGTCATGGCTGCCCTCCTTCTTGCCATGGCACCGATCCTGATTCTGTATGTGTTCCTGCAGAAATACATCGTCGAAGGTGTTACCAGCGGTGCTGTCAAGGGTTAATAACCCCGACCGCCTGAGATTTTTACTATGCCCCTCTGCTCTGCACTTTTTGCAGTGCTGCATTCACTTTTTCAAATATGTCTCCGTCGGAGAGTCAGCACATGCTGTGCAGGTGTGCGAAACCTTTTGCGGAGGAGAAAACAGTGAATAATCAGTCTTCGCGAGCAGGACACCATGCAAAAAAGCCGGCTTATGCCGGCTTTTTTGCATGGTGTGCATGTTGAAGGGAAAAAAGCTGCCGCGGCAGGATCAGGGAGATCACGCCGCGGCAGACTTCGGAAAACAAATCAATGAAGATCAATAAAAATCAATGAAGATCAATAAAAATCAATGCAGATCAATGCAGATCAATGCGGATTAGTATAGATCCGTGTAAATCAGCACGGATGCTGAAGAGTCACTGTCAGGAGAAGATGGGCTTGATCGCCTCGGAGAGAGCGTCCTTTTCAGCCTGCGCAGCTGCGAGGTCTTTGCCGAGGGTGGTGTAGTAAGCCTTGATCTTGGGCTCTGTGCCGGAAGGACGGACCATGACTTTTGCACCGTCTTCGAGGACGTAGGAGAGGACGTTGGCCTTGGGAAGGCCTGTCTCTTCGGGCTTGGCATAGTCGGTCACGGATGCAACCTTGAGGCCGCCGAGCTCTGCAGGCGGATTCTCGCGGAGGCCTGCCATGATGCCGGCCATCTTGTCCATGCCGGAAAGGCCGGGGAACTCGACAGTGTCGATCTTGTTGAGATAGCGGCCGTACTGGGCATAGATCTCTTCCAGACGCTGCTTGATGCTGGAGCCGATGCTGCGATAGTATGCAGCCATCTCGCAGATGAGCATGGAGCCGATGATGGCGTCTTTGTCGCGGACATAAGGGCCTGCCAGGTAGCCGTAGCTCTCTTCGAAACCGAAGATAAAGCGGTCGACTTCGCCTGCTGCCTCAAGCTGTGCGATCTGGTCGCCGATCCACTTGAATCCTGTCAGGGTCTGACGGAGCTCGACGCCGTAGTTCTCGGCGATCTTCTCTGCCAGAGGAGTGGAAACGATGGACATGACGGCGACAGGGTTCTTGGGCATTGTGCCCTTCTCGATGCGGCCTGCGCAGATGTAGTCCAGGAGCAGGGCGCCCATCTCGTTGCCGGAAACCAGCTCATAGGAGCCGTCCGGGCATTTCATGGCGATACCGACACGGTCTGCGTCGGGGTCGGTTGCCAGCATGAGGTCTGCGCCGACTTCCTTGGCCAGATTCAGGCCCATTTCAAGAGCAGCGAAGATCTCGGGGTTGGGATAGGAGCAGGTAGTGAAGTAGCCGTTGGGATACTCCTGCTCGGGCACGATGGTGACATCGGTGATGCCCATGTCTTTGAGGACGCGGGTGACGGGGACAAGACCTGTGCCGTTCAGCGGGGAATAGACAAGCTTGAGGCCTGCGGTCTTGCAGAGACCCGGGCGGACCTGACGTGCTTCGATTGCTTCATACAGAGCATCCTTGCAGTCCTCGCCGACAAATTTGATGAAGCCTTTCTCAACGCCTTCCGCAAAGGACATATACTTGGCGCCGGTCAGGACATCGGTCTTCTGGATTGCGTCATAGACGACTGCTGCGGCGTCGTCTGTCATCTGGCAGCCGTCGGGGCCGTAAGCCTTGAAACCGTTGTAGATTGCAGGGTTGTGGGAAGCGGTGATCATGATACCAGCGTTACAGTTGTAATAGCGGGTAGCGAAGCTCAGCGCCGGGACGGGCATCAGCTCGTCATAGATGCGGACATTGATTCCGTTTGCAGCGAGGACGCCTGCAGCGTCACGTGCGAAATTCCAGCCTTTCAGACGGCTGTCATAGCTGATTGCAACCGTCTGATTGCCGCCCTGGGTCTTGACCCATTCTGCGACACCCTGTGTTGCCTGGCGGACAACCCAGATGTTCATGCGGTTTGTGCCTGCGCCGAGAGTTCCGCGAAGACCCGCGGTACCAAAGGACAGCGCGATCGCGAAGCGCTCTTTGATGGCATCATCGTCGCCTGCGATGTTCTGCAGCTCAGCGTTAAGATCACAGTCAATCAGATCAGCTTCCAGCCAGCGTTTGTACTCATCCTGATACATACCTTGCACCTGCTTTCTTTTATTTAGATAAAGTGTTACCTGTTGCGGCAGAACGTTGCGCTCTGCTTTAAGAACTCTGTCCATTGCCATTGTACTGTGCGGTGTAGATTCCGGGCATTCGCCAGGGCTTTCTGAAGGCTCTGACAGACGCAGCATTTGTCTTTGCCCGACTTGCGGGCAGGTCTTGAATCATCTCCCGGGAAAAAGCTGCAAAAACAGCCGGCGAGGTTCAATTTTATAGACAAAATGCCATAGTTTTCTGTGAAAAAGCGCACAGTAATCAGACAATATTCCTAAATAGAAATATATCGGTTTTTTGTCATCATGTCAATGGAAAGTACCGCCGTTGAAGCAGAGGAAAGGCCGTGAAAGGCAGAACAGGTGAGCGGGACAGGAAGTGTGTTTGAGGAAATCTGTTGAGAAAGACGTCAAAAAATGCTACTCTATATATAACTGTCGATTTTTCACTATAAGGCGGGCCTCCGTCCTTAAAAATGTCGGGGGGCGCTGCCGTCAGTGTGTTTTGTAAAAGCCGGAGGAATTATCTGTAGTTCCGGACCGGCGGGGAGCTGAGTGCCATGAAGGCAAGATCATATCACGACTGGTATATTCACCATCAAAATAAAATCAACGCGGAACTTGCCGCGCAGGGAGAGGGGCCGGGTGCAGGACTTTCTGTTGAAGTCGTGCGTTATTCTCATCTGAAAAACTATATTCTTTCCGATGAGAGCAAACCGGATATCCTGATCGCCTGTGACGATGACGGAGAACTGTCCGAATACGCAGTGCGGCTGATCCGTGATTATTTCGCTGTGCATCCGAAGGTGACTATGTTGTACGGAGATGAAGATCAGCTTTCCGAAGGAGCTTATATCAGCCCCTGGTTCAAGGCTGACTGGTCTCCCGATACATTTCTGTGCACTTTCTATTTCGGAAGTGTGTTTGCGCTGCGCTCCAGCGCACTGGCACTGATCAATCCGGGAAAGCGAACTGCGCAGGAGTTTGAGTCCGAGGCAAGGATTCTGGAGGACGCGGTCGAGGAGCAGGAGGCCAGACGCTCGGAGCCTGACACCGCCCTCCGCTCATGGATCTACGGAAAACTTTGTCTCAAGATAGCGCAGGCAGAGGAAGGCTTTTCCAAAAGGCGCAGTGACAGGATGCCTGTCGGACATATTCCGGAAATTCTTTTCCATGCGGATACAAAGCCCGAGGCCTGGGATGCGGACCTGATCCGCGATTCCCTGACAGGACGCTACAGCTGGGCAGCTGCGCAGACCCGCCTGATCAGTATCATTATTCCCAGCAAGGACAATCCGGAGGTTCTCTCCAGATGTGTCCATTCCATAATGGACTATACCCGCACCCCCTATGAACTGATCATTGTGGATAATGGCAGTAATGATGAAAACCGGAAAAGAACGCAGGAACTCGTCGATGAGATCAACAACGGCGATATCGCCGCGCAATATATATATCGGAAAATGTCCTTCAACATGGCGCGGATGAACAATATGGGAGCGGCCTGCGCAAACGGCGAGATGCTGATGTTTCTGCACGATGATGTCGTTGTGCGCAAGGAAGGCTGGCTCTCCCATCTTTCGGAGAAAGCCAAACTTCCCTATGTGGGCGCGGTCGGCATGAAGCTGCTGTACCCCAGTTCCAACGTCATCCAGCACGCAGGCATCGTGTCTGTGGCAGACGGTCCGGTCTATAAGCTTCAGTACAGACGCAACGAAGAAATCTGGTACTACGGTTTTAACAAGGGCGTCCGCAATGTACTGGCTCTGTCGGGCGCATGTATCATGATCCGTGCGGATGTGTTCGGAGAGGTCGGAGGCTTTGACGAGGAGCACTTCCCGGACTGCTTCACAAATGTAGATTTCTGCTACCGTGTTTTTGAAAAAGGATATTACAACGTAGTCCGCAACAATATGTATCTGTATTATTATGATCCGGTCTCCCAGGAAAATCTGGAGACCCTGGAGCAGCGTGAAAAGAACAGGCCCGCCGAGCTGGATGCTCTTCGAAGGTTCCATCCGCTGCTGGACGGTTCGGATCCTTTTTATCACAAGTATCTTACGCAGGACGGAAACGAAACGCGGTTTCTCCCCGCCCTGACTATTGAGGAATAAAAGTTACACGCCCTGTCGAGGGCGTGTACATGTAACGCCAATACGCTTCGCGTGCGTCGAACGCCGTAAAACTCCGGTTTTTGTACGCTTCGGCGTACAAAAACACGTCGAGTTTCAGGTGGGTCTGTACTGTAACGAATAAAACATAAGGGTATAAATCTGTATAGATCGGTACAGATCTGTATGCAGCTGTCTGAAACGCAGGCTGTTCTCACGCCCCCCGGAGATGTAATGGACAAAAACTGCAGCTGTCAAGTAAGGCATGTACAGGACGGATGACAAACTATTGACGGAAGATATCGGCATAAAATGATTTTCCCCAAGAGGTACTGGCATGGCTCCGATTGGCAAGATTCGAAATAAAATTGCATCAGCGGGGATTAAGAGCGCGGAGCAGATCCGCGCCGCTGCTGTACGCACTGCCGGTCGGAACGGTCGTGCAGACTATAGCTATGAAGAGCCGCAGGAAGATGTTCTTCTGATGCAGGAAACTGTCTCGGAGAGAATAAGGGAGGGAGAATCGCCTGAGACCGTACTCGGTTCGTCAGTCTATCTTCAAAAAGATGCGAGGCCGCCTTTTTTCTCCATTTTCATAGCAGTGCGTGAGCCGGATCTGCGCATGTTCCGCTCTACACTGACTTCGGTTCTGGAGCAGACCTACGGAGACTTCGAACTGTATATTCTCGACAGGAGTATCTCGGACCGGGTGCGGGATGTGATTGCCTGGTACCGGGAGGACAGACTCCATTATCTGGACATGTCTGCCGACTCAGGCCTTGCCGGGATTGTAAACAGAGCTGCCTCACAGGCCGGCGGCGATTATATCTTCCGCCTCGAGTGCGGGGATCTCCTGACAAAAGATGCCCTTTTTGAAATGGCCCTCTCGATCATGCAGACAGATGCCGAAATTCTGTACACAGACGAGGACCGGCGGGACGCCAGGGGAAAACATTTCAGCGATCCCTGGTTTAAACCCGATTTCAGTATTGACTATTTATATGCGACGGATTATATTTCCAGGGTTCTGGTTGTGAGAAGGTCTCTCTTCCTGGCGCTGCGGTTCCGGGAGGAATATGACGAAGCACCGGAGTATGATTTCATGCTGCGGGCACCGAAAACGGGAGTCCATCACATTTCCCGTGTACTGTGCCACGTCTTCCAGAAGAATGCTCCCGGCGCAGAGGTGATGGACGCAAGGAAAAGGGCGCTGGAGGAATATTTCCGCATTCGCAAGATCCGCGCTGCTGTCCGTCCTTCCCGTATGGCGGGAATCATGGAAATTGAATATATCCCGGAGATTTTCTCCGCAAGAAAGATGGTCGGTGCAGTCGGCGGCAAGGTTCTGGATGAAAAACACAGGATTATCGGCGGCATGCAGGACGAACAGGGCAGTGTCCTCTACGAAGGATGGGATGAGGCCGAGGAGGGTCCCCGTCTGATCGCGCAGACCGTTCAGAATGCATGGGCAATCGATGTCCGCTGCATGAAGATCCGCGAAGAGCTTTTCAGCGTGTATGAAGAGGTGTTCGGATGCTCTTATGACGGGCATGTCATGTATGCTGATGAAAATCTCGGGACCCTGAGCAGGGAGTTCTGTGCGCGGATACGGGAAATGGGATATACCATTGTCTGGAACCCGATGCTGAAGCGCATTGTGCGCAGGTGAGGGGATTCCGGACAGGTGCAGCATAGAGAGGGCTCATTGCCGACGAGCAAATACTTGTTTGTGAGCAAGAGGTTATAGTCACTTTTATGAAAAAAATAACTGCAGTTCTGCCTGCCAGAAACTGTCGGCAGGATCTGTACAGATGCCTGTCGGTTCTCGGCAGGGGTAAAACTGTTCCTGATATCATTGTCGTGGACGACGGTTCTGACGACGAAACGGAAAAGATGATCCGCAGGCACTGGCCTGCAGTAACATATCTGTCGCTTCCGGCCCACACCGGTTATGCCCATGCCTCCAACGCAGGGCTGCGCCTGGTGAGAACGGAATATGCCTTTCTGATCCGGCCGGATCTTGTTGCCGGAAAAAACTGTCTGTCCAGGCTGCTGGAGACCATGGAAGGCGATGAAAGTGTTTTCTGCTCTGTGCCGGAATTTCGCGCGGCGCAGGCCGGAAAAAAGACCGGTAAAGTGGACCGGGAATCTTGCGCAGACAGGATTTTCCGCAAAGCTGAAGTAAAGACTTTTTTCCCCGGGACAGACTGGAAAAGCCGCAGGCGGCATGCGGTGAAGCAGATCATTGCCGTGCCGGACGGGTGCGCCATGTACCGCATGTCCGCGCTGGAAGAAATCGGGTGGATGGATGAGCGGCATTTCGATTCACTCGAGGCTTTTGACCTGAGCCTGCGGGCGGCGCTTCACGGCTGGAAAACCGCAGAGGTCCGGGGAGCAGCTGTAGGCTGCAGAGCCCGGGACGGGGCCGGAGCAAAATCCGCTTTACGGCAGCAGCTGGCAGTGGGCAACGGACGATATGTCTTTTACAAAAACATTCCCGCAATAATGCGGCTTCCGGGACTGCCTGTTTTCGCGGCAGTGGATGCCGCTCAGCTTGCTTCTTTTGTCAGAAGAGGCGGGTTGGGGTCCTATAAAACGGCTTTGGAGCGCGGTCATGCCCTGTGTTCTCTGGAGAAAGACCGGCGCGCTGCTCTCGGCGGGGGAGTCGGTATCTGGCCGGAAAACCTTTCGGATGCCTCTTTTCTGGGAATGGATGAGGCGGCGGAAAAGATGTATCCGCTTTTCCTCTCGGAAAAGGAACCGGTGCTGGCCGGCCGCCTTGCGCGGTATCTCCGCATTCAGTGGATGCTGACGGCGGAGCTGCCTCAGCTGATCCGTCTGCTGGTGTAATCTGTTTTTCCGGAAAGAATGTTCTGACGCCCGCAGGAAGCTGAAGAGGTTTCACGGAGAAATAAGCCGGACATCTGTATGGAAGCGCAGGAGTTTTCGGCAAAAATTGTTCTGTAATCAGAACTGCCGCAGATAATATTTTCTGATTTGAGGTATTGCGCGGGAGCCGCAGTTGTGGTATTTTGTTACGACTCAGAAGGATTTGCGGGATAATAATGGCGGCAAATGACAGGTGTGTTCTGTTTTTTGTTTACGGAAAAAGTATCTGCCTTGGCTGTTGATACGTAAAAGCTGCTATTATCTGATGATTAGCGAAAACGCGCGCAAAAACTTCTGCTATTTCAGCCTAATGTCTGAAAATGACAAGGGCGCCCGTTCTCAATTGTAAATAGAGACAGATGATGGTATCATATGGGTAATCCCCCTAACTGACTACCAGATATTGATGACAGTTACCTGTTCCGGCACAAGTTACAGACTGCGAACAAGTCTTGAAGAGATCCTGAAAAGATTCGGGGGTGTCCGGGCGGGAGATGAAGGCAACGACAATCGGAGGGCAGTGATGCGCAATACGATCCCCATTATGGATCTGAATAATCCCGATGAACTGATTCGCGCAAACGGAGCGGCGGAAGCTGCGCGTACGAACAGGCTCAGGGAGGAAGTCAGTGATTATACCCAGGTGATCGAACAGCTCCGTGATCTGTATGACCGGAATAATGAGCTGGTGCAGAAGCTTCAGTTCATGAACCGCTCACAGACAGACGAGATCCGCAGACTCCTGCAGGAGAATAATGACCGGATCACAGAGAAGCTGTCATCGCTGCAGAATTGGGACACACAGGTACTGCAGGACGGAGTTGCGGCTGCAGTGACGGGGTCTCAGGATACAGTTCTGGCCGCTCTGCAGAAGACACAGGATCATGTGTCCGCTCTGCAGCAGCAGTCTGATGACTTCAACCATAAGGAAAACGTCAGGGTGTACAGAAATATTCAGGCGTCTATGATCGCGGAGCTCGGCAAACAGACACAGGAGCTGCGCGAACAGCTGGATGCCATGCAGGAAGCTGTAAAACCGGACCCCACCGAGAAGCTCATGCGGAAGGCGTCCTTCGGCATACTGATCGCGATCCTCGCGATCCAGCTTCTTGAAGGTGTCGGCCTGCTCAGCCTGTTCCTCAGTATGCACTGATGTTTTTTGTGTCTTTGTTTATTCTTTATTGCGTTTATTCTTTATTGCGCAGTACCCGGGACTTCAGTTCCGGAATACGCGCGCCAAAAGAAAAATCGCTTCAAAGCGCAGTACCCCCCAGCGGGTATTGAAATTCTGACTTATGGCTAGACAATACTGGCGGCCCTCCAACATGCTCTATCCTTTACCTGCTGTTATGATCAGCTGCGCGGATGAGGAGGGACGAAGCAATATTATGACGGCGGCCTGGACGGGCACGATCTGCTCCGATCCTGTGATGGTCTCCGTATCCATCCGTCCTGAGAGGTATTCACATGATGTGATTGCCCGGACGGGAGAATTTGTGATTAATCTCACCACAGAGGATCTGACCTTCGCGGCGGATTTCTGCGGTGTACGTTCCGGAAGGGACGTAGATAAGTTCGAATATCTGCATCTGACAAAGGTTCCGTCCAAAAAGGTGGGCGCACCCTCCATCGGTGAAAGCCCGGTGTGTCTGGAGTGCGTTGTGACCGGCATTGAGAAGCTGGGAACACATGACCTCTTTATTGCAAAGGTCGTGCAGGTTTCTGTGGACGAAAGTTACCTGGATGAAAAGGGGCGCTTTGTGCTCGAGGACGCCGGTCTGGTGGCCTATGTGCACGGCACTTATCTTTCCCTGGGTAAGAAGCTCGGCACTTTCGGTTTTTCTGTCAGGAAAAAAGAAAGAAAAGAGCAGAGGAGGACCCCTTTGCGGGATGCAGACCGCTCAGAAAAGCGGAAGGCAGAGAGGTCTGCCGAAAGGACAGACGCCGCTGCAAAACGGAAGAAAGAGAGGTCTGCCGGAAAGACAGACGCTGCTGCAAAACAGAAAAAAGAGAGGTCTGCCGAAAGGACAGACGCCGCTGCAAAGCGGAAGAAAGCACCGTCCGCGAATACGGCAGCAGACAGGCCGGACGGAAAGAAAAAGCATTGAATGAGCGCGGTACAGCTGCCGGGAGCGGCAGGGGGACTCGCAGGAGATTCCCGAATGCTTCGGACAGGTGACCGGCCAGAGGGGCTTAGATGGATCATTATATTGTGAACGGGGGAAATCCCCTGAGCGGTGAGGTGGAAATTGCAGGCGCCAAGAATGCGGCCTTAGGCATTCTGGCAGCATCTGTGATGACCAGCGAGACTGTTACAGTTGAAAATATACCTGATGTCAGTGATATACGCGCGATCCTCCGCGCGATTCAGTCGATCGGCGCGCGCGTCGAAAAGATCGACCGCCACTGTTACCGGATCAACGGCTCCGGCATTCAGAAGGACGCGATCGTTGACAATGACTATGTGCGCAAGATCAGAGGATCTTATTATCTGATCGGTTCTCTTCTCGGCAGACACCGCCGTGCGTCTGTGGCTCTGCCGGGCGGATGCAATATCGGCCTTCGTCCGATCGATCAGCACATTAAGGGATTCCGCGCTCTGGGCGCGGATGTGCGTCTTGCGCCTCCCGGAATGGTCATTGCCGAGGCGGATATCCTTCACGGGTCTCATATTTATATGGACGTAGTCTCTGTGGGAGCGACCATAAATATCATGATGGCTTCTGTCATGGCACAGGGTGTGACGATCATTGAAAATGCCGCGAAGGAGCCGCATGTCGTTGACACGGCCAACTTCCTCAACAGTATGGGTGCCAGTATCAAGGGCGCGGGAACGGATGTGATCCGCATCAAGGGTGTTCAGAAGCTGCACGGGACCAATTATTCCATCATCCCCGACCAGATCGAAGCAGGCACTTTTATGTTTGCCGCGGCAGCCACAAGGGGCGATGTGGTCATCAAAAATGTCATTCCCAAGCATCTTGAATCCCTCTCCGCAAAGCTTCAGGAGATCGGATGTCAGATCCATGAGTCCGATGATGAAGTGCGCGTTGTCGCGACCAGACGCCTTGGGCCGACCAACGCCAAAACTCTTCCTTATCCGGGATTCCCCACGGACATGCAGCCGCAGATCACGGTCCTTCTGGGCCTTTCCCGCGGCGTCAGCATTATCACGGAGAGCATTTTCGAAAACCGCTTCAAGTACGTGGACGAACTCACCAAGATGGGAGCCCATATCCAGGTTGAAGGCAATACTGCCATCATCGACGGTGTCGAAAGATATACCGGCGCCAACCTCAGTTCTCCCGACCTGCGCGCAGGCGCAGCTCTTGTGATTGCTGCTCTCGCAGCTGAGGGCATCTCAGAGATTTATGATATTAAATATATCGAGCGCGGATATGAAGACTTCCCCGAAAAGCTTCGCAAACTGGGAGCGGAGATCGAGATCATCAATTCAGACATAGAGAAAAGGAAGTTCCAGTTTAAAATCGGCTGAAAGCCGTTAGAAAGCCCCGTGCTGTAAAGCAGCGGGGCTTTTTCTATGACACGGTCATTGCAATAGGATGTTTGTGACGGCTGCATGCCGTCCGAAAGGAGTAAGCCATGGGAAACATTAGCAAATTGCTGCAGGATGTAAAAGATCACGCCGAATTTGTAGGTATCTGCCTGCTCATTGTCGTGGGATTTGTCCTTGTGGCCTACCTGTTTGAACGCGCGGCAAGGGCACGCAGAGGCGGCACGGAGAGAATTCTGGCGACGCGGAAAGTTGTCATGATCGGTATGTTCTCCGCCATATCAGGTATTTTGTATATTTTTGATTTCTCGCTTCCTATTGCGCCGGATTTCTATAAGCTGGATTTCTCCGAGCTTCCCGCCATGATTGCAGGGTTTGCTTTCGGGCCTGTCGCAGGCGTCCTTGTAGAATTCATCAAGGAGCTGGTCAAGCTGGTGCTCAAAGGGACAACAACAGCCTTTGTCGGCGATCTGGCCAACTTTATCATCGGCTGCATGCTGGTCCTTCCGGCTTCCATCGTCTATCAGTTCAAAAAATCCAGAAAGACCGCGGTGATCGGCTGCGTGATCGGCACCATGATCATGACAGTTTTCGGAACATGGTTTAACGCAGTCTATCTGCTCCCTGCTTTTTCGAATCTTTTCGGCATGCCCCTGGATAATATCCTCGCAATGGGCAGTGAACTTAACCCCAGGGTCACAGATATCACTTCTTTTGTGATCTTCATGGTGGCTCCGATCAATATCATCAAGGGTGTCGGTATTTCCGTCCTGACTATGCTGATTTACAAAAAGGTCAGCCCTATTATCAAATACGGCCGCACCATGCAGGAGGGCTCCAGTGCCCGCAGAATGTGACAAATGTTGACAATGAGGAAATATGATGGTAGTTTGTTCTTGTTCCGGATTTTGACCTGCAGTGAGTAAACCCTTGTTTTATAAGGCTGCGGGACAGGGATTTGTCCGGGACAGGAAACAGATCATAAAAAGAAAAGGAAAAAGAAAAAAGGAAAAGGGAGGAGACAAAATGATCGCAATCGGATCTGACCACGGCGGATTTGAGCTCAAGACCAAGGTGATCGAACATCTTAAGGAACAGGGCATGGAGTGCAGGGATTTCGGCACATACAATCTCGACTCCTGTGACTATCCGGAGTTCGGACACGCGGTAGCAAAAGCTGTCGCCTCCGGCGAATGTGAAAAGGGCATTGTCATCTGCACAACCGGAATCGGCATTTCCATCGCGGCCAACAAGGTTGCCGGCATCCGCTGCGGCCTGTGTCACAATACCACCACTGCCCGCCTGACCCGTGAGCACAATAATGCGAATGTACTCGCGATCGGAGCCGGTATGGTCGGTGAAAATGTAGCCATGGATATCGTGGATACGTTCCTTGCAACTCCGTTCTCCAACGGCGAGCGCCATCAGAGAAGGATCGACAAGATTGAAGACCTCGGCTGATCAGCCGGATTTTTCCGATCCGCAGGAAGCCGCCTGCGGACGGCATCGGAGCATAATGCCTCCTCTCTACAGCTGCGGCTCGCGGCAGTGGAAGGAGGCTTTTTTATCTATTTTATTGAAGGAATCGTTTTGCCATGTCGTTACTGAACAAAATATATGAGACAATGGGGCCGGAAGAGACTTTCCGGACCGGAAAGACCATCGGACAGTCGGCGCAGGCCGGCGAGGTCTATGCGCTGATCGGCGACCTGGGAGTCGGCAAAACGGTCTTTACAAAGGGCTTTGCCGAAGGACTGGGGATCACAGAGCCCGTCAACAGCCCTACCTTCACCATTCTGCAGATCTATGAGGAGGGAAGGATCCCTCTCTATCATTTCGACGTCTACCGGATCGAGGAGCCCGAGGAGATGGAGGAAATCGGATTCGATGAATATATTGACGGCGACGGTGTCTGCCTGATCGAGTGGGCGGGAAGAATCGAAGAACTTCTGCCCGACAATGTCATCGTTGTCTTTATCGAAAAAGACCTGGAAAAGGGTCTGGATTACCGCAGGATCACCGTCCGCCGGCGCTGAGGACGGATTGCGGACTTACCGCGTTTTTTACTTGTTTCAACGTGCACGATTCCGGGACTGTAATGTTCCGGATTACAGCCTGCTGTCTGTGCGGACGGCATGAGGTATGATCATGAAAATACTGGCAATAGAAGCTTCCGGCCCGGTTGCGGGCTGTGCAGTCCTGGAAGACGGTCTTTTGATCGCGGATTACAATGTCCAATTTAAAAAGAAACATGCCCGGAGTCTTGTCCCGATGATGGACGAGGTGAAGCAAATGCTGGAACTGGACCTGAATACAGTCGATGCGATCGCCATTGCCAAAGGCCCCGGATCTTTTACAGGGCTCAGGATCGGTGTCGCGACTGCCAAGGGCGCCGCTCTGGCTATGGACACACCCATTATCCCGGTCCCCACTGTGGATTCTATCGCATATAATCTCTATGCTTCGGACAGCCTGATCTGTCCCCTGATGGATGCGCGCCGCCAGCAGGTATATACCGGCATCTATGAGTGGTCTTACGGCGATAAAAAACCGGGAAGCACCGGGACCGATCCCTGTTTCACGGTCGTGCGTCCCCAGTGTGTCATTCCTGTCTCCGAGATTGCAGAGGATCTCAATGCCCGCGGAAGATCGGTCATTTTCCAGGGGGATGGTGTGCCCGTGAGCAAAGAAACCCTGGCCCGGCTCATGACAGTGCCTTATTCCTTTGCTCCCGCTCATCTTGACCGCCAGCGGGCAGCGGCAGTTGCCGCACTGGCATGGTCATACTATCAGGATCAGGGCGATGCATGCATGGTTTCCGCCGATGACTTCCGCCCCGAGTACCTGCGCCTCGCCCAGGCCGAACAGGAACACAGCGAGCGCCGAAGCTTCTCGCTTCTTCTGGAGAAATGATGATGTCTTATACTGTACGCCGCATGCGGGAAGAAGATATCCCGCAGGTGGTTGAAATCGAGAAAATTGCATTTTCACGCCCCTGGACAAAGAGCATCTTCAAGGCGGCGCTGCTGCTTCCCTATGCCGCGTATTATGTGGCTGTGGAGGATACTCCCGGTGAAAAATCCGGCGCGGATCCTCATGAAAAAGTGGTGGGCATGTGCGGGGTGAAAAAGATCTTTGAAGAGGGCGATATCAGCAATGTCGCCGTGCATCCTGCCTATCGCGGCCGCGGTATTTCGCGGAAGATGCTAGATGTTCTCATGCGCGAAGCCCGCGCGGACGGCGTGCAGGCTTTTACTTTGGAGGTGCGCGCCGGCAATGTCATTGCGGTCAACCTGTATGAGAGTCTGGGATTCCGGACAGAGGGGGTGCGCCCGCGTTTTTATGATGATCCGGTTGAAGACGGCCTGATCATGTGGCAGAGGCCGTGAAAGCAAAGCAGGAAGTGCCGCTCCCGGGATCGGCTTGGTCGGAAAGAATACAAAACATAAAAAGCGTTAAGAAAGAGAAATAGATTTATGATTGATGTCTGTCTGCTCGGAACAGGGGGCATGATGCCGCTGCCCTACAGGTATCTGACCTCACTGATGCTCCGATACAACGGAAAAGGAATACTGGTGGACTGCGGTGAAGGAACGCAGGTCGCACTCAGGAGAAAGGGCTGGAGTCCCAAGCCGATCGACATGATTTTGTTTACCCATTATCATGCGGATCACATTTCCGGACTGCCGGGGATGCTGCTGACCATGGGAAACGCGGAGAGAAAAGAACCGGTCCTCATGGTCGGCCCCAAAGGCCTTACCCGTATTGTGAACAGCCTTCGAGTGATCGCCCCCGAGCTTCCTTTTGAGATTCAGTTTCTGGAATTGTCGGAGCGGGAGCAGGAGATTGAACTTCCCGGCGAAGCGGATTTCCGTATCCACGCCTTCCGGGTCAACCACAACGTCCCCTGCTACGGATATGCCTTTACGCTGGACAGGAAAGGCCGTTTTGACGCTGAGCGCGCAAAAGCACAGAACATTCCCGTCAGGCTCTGGAGCAGGCTGCAGAAAGGCGAGACCATCGAGACCGAAGACGGCCTTCTGCTGACCCCTGAGATGGTCCTGGGACCGCCCCGCAAAGGCCTCAAACTTGTTTACTCCACCGACACGCGCCCCTGTGAAAATCTCGAAAAATATGCACAGGGAGCGGATCTTCTGATCTGTGAGGGCATGTACGGTGAGCCGGAAAACGCGGCAAAAGCGCGTGAGAAAAAACATATGACTTTTGTCGAGGCTGCGACGATCGCCAGGAAGGCTGCACCTAAGCAGATGTGGCTGACGCATTACAGCCCCTCCCTCATCAAACCTGATGATTTTATGCCCTCCGTCCGCAAGATTTTCCCGGACAGTAAGCCCGGAAGGGACGGCAGGACGATCACTCTGGCCTTTGACAATGAAAGCGGGCAGGAAAAAGAATAGACAATAGTGTATAATAGATGCAGCCATCGGCCGGAAACGGAGAAGAGAGGGCTGCAGGATGTGGGAATATGAGTGATATAAAAAAAGACGTTACCATCCTTGCAATTGAATCCAGCTGTGACGAGACTGCGGCCTCGATCGTCGTAAACGGACGGCAGGTCCTCTCCAATGTAATCTCTTCCCAGATTGATATCCACACTCTCTACGGCGGTGTGGTTCCCGAGATCGCTTCCAGAAAGCACACCGAGCGTGTCACGCAGGTGATCCGTGAGGCCTTGCAGGAGGCAGACAGGAAGCTGCAGGATGTGGATGCCATCGCGGTGACCTACGGACCCGGTCTGGTAGGACCTCTGCTGATCGGTGTGTCCGCCGCGAAGGGACTTTGCTTCGCGACAGGGATCCCGCTGATCGGGGTTCATCATATCGAGGGACATATCAGTGCCAATTATATAGCAGAGCCTGCACTGGAGCCGCCTTTTGCCTGCCTGGTCGTCTCGGGCGGACATACACATCTTGTACTGGTCCGCGACTACGGCCAATATGAGATTCTCGGCAGAACCCAGGATGACGCGGCAGGAGAGGCCTTTGACAAGGTGGCGCGTGAGATCGGGCTTGGCTATCCCGGCGGACCCAAAATCGACAGGGCGTCGCGGGAGGGGGATCCCCACGCCATCGTATTTCCCCGCGGCAAGGTGGCCGGTTCCAGATATGATTTCAGCTTCAGCGGCATGAAGTCGGCGGTCCTCAATTATCTCAACACGAGTCGTATGAAAGGCATTTCCGTGAATGTCCCCGATGTGGCGGCTTCTTTCCAGCAGGCGGTCGTCGATGTGCTGGTCTCTCATGCAGGGGACGCGATCGACCAGTACGGTCTCAGGAAATTTGCCCTTGCGGGCGGTGTTGCTGCCAACACAGCCCTGCGCGCGGGAATGAAGGAAATGTGTGAGGAAAAGGGCGCGGAATTTTTCTGCCCGCCCCCGATTCTGTGTACGGACAACGCCGCCATGATCGGAAGCGCTGCCTATTTCGAGTATATCAAGGGGAACTTTTCCGGACTTGACCTCAATGCTGTTCCGGGCTTGCGCCTGGGGCAGCGGTAAGAAGAGTGAAAAAAACGCTCGATAGCGTTTTTTCACTCCGGATGTTTTTGCCGCGGGGCGGCTGCAAACATCCCGTGATCGCATCGGAGAAACCCGTTCAGGGATTTCTCCTCGCGCTGCCGCTCCAGGGAGCGGCATGTTCGGAAGAATGAACAGATGCTGTCAGGAGGCCGCGCCAGCGGTAAGGAAGAGAGACTGTCCCGGAGCTGCGCCCGGGTCAGCGGTGATTTTCTTAAATCGCAGAGGAAAAATCTTATGGAAAACAGAACGATCAAATGCACCGCAGTGATGCTCGCGGCAGGTTTTGGCAGGCGCATGGGGACAGACATCAAAAAGCAATACCTTATGCTGGGCGGCATGCCCATGTTTCTGCATTCCATCCGCACCATGCAGGAGAGCAGATACATCACAGATATTATTGTCATGGTTCACAAGGATGATGTGGAGGTTGTCCGTGAACTTCTGGAAGAGTACGGTCTCACGGAAAAACTCCGCAGGATCGCGCCGGGAGGAAAGGAACGTGTCCACTCCGTTGCCCTCGGTCTCGAGGCGGTCGACTGGCCCTGTGATTATGTTTTTATCCACGACTGCGCAAGGCCCTTTCTTGATCAGGAGACCTTGTTCCGCCTCTTCGAGACTGTGCAGAAGACAAGCGCCTGCTGTGCGGGTGTGCCTTCCAAGGACACGGTCAAGATCGTCGATGAGAACTGTGACGTGAGCAAAACACCCAATCGCGCAAATGTCTGGATCGTACAGACGCCGCAGGTCTTCTCCCTTGACCTTATCCGCAATGCCCACCGCAAAGCGCTTGCCGAGGAGGACTATCTCCTCTCGCAGGGGATCATTCTGACAGATGATGCGATGGTGGCGGAGCTGGCCGGAAACTGCAAGGTCCGCATGGTCATGGCGGACTACCGCAATATCAAGATCACGACTCCGGAAGACCTCATCATCGGAGAGGCGTTTCTGAAGAACTGACAGCCCTTCCCGGCTGCAGTAAGCATGGATTTTCGCTTCCGGTCCGCGAAAGCAGCTCGGTCACCCGAATCCCGTCGATCACCCTGTCCCGGAGAGATGCCTGTTCCTGACGGGTCTTTGTTTATACAGGCTTATACAGCCGCAGGTGTTCGAAGAGCTTTACAAACCCTGTTTTCAAAAGGTTTACAAAAGGAGATTCTATGTCCTTCACGCACCTTCACGTCCACACTGAGTATTCTCTTCTGGACGGTTCCAATAAGATTACCGAGTACGTAAGCCAGGTGAAAGCGCTTGGCATGACGGCAGCGGCCATTACCGATCACGGCGTCATGTACGGCGTGATCGATTTTTATAAGGCGGCAAAAAAAGAAGGTATCAATCCCATCATAGGGTGTGAGGTCTATGTGGCGCCGGGGTCGCGTCACGACCGGGAGCAGAGCCACGGCGAGGACCGCTATTATCACCTGATCCTGCTGGCGGAAAACAATACCGGCTATGCCAACCTGATGAAGATTGTCAGCCGCTCCTTCACCGAAGGTTTTTATTATAAACCCCGGGTGGATCTTGATCTTCTGCGTGAATTTCATGAAGGGATCATTGCCTGCTCCGCCTGCCTGGCAGGCGAAGTTGCACGCGAGATCGTCCGGGGAAATTCCGCGGGTGCCCGTGAAGCCGCACAGCGCTACCTGGATATTTTCGGCGAGGGCAATTTTTTCCTGGAACTGCAGGATCATGGATATCCGGACCAGCAGACTGTCAATGCGGAACTGCTCCGTATGAGCCGCGAGATGGGAATTCCGCTGATCGCCACCAATGACTGCCACTATACCTATGCGGAGGACGCTGAAGCCCACGATATCCTGCTGTGTGTCCAGACCGGCAAAAAGCTGGCGGACGAGAACCGCATGCGCTATCCCGGCGGACAGTTCTATGTCAAGAGTGAAGAAGAGATGCGCCGCCTCTTTCCTTACGCCCCGGAGGCTCTGGACAACACGCAGCGCATCGCGGACCGCTGCCATGTGGATATTGAGTTCGGCGTCACGAAGCTCCCTCACTTCGACGTGCCCGATGGATATGACTCCTGGACTTACCTCAATAAACTCTGCAGGGACGGAATGGAGAAACGCTATCCCGGCGTCTTTGATGAAAATAATACTTCCGCGGATTATTCCGGTGCTTCCGCCGCAGATCTGCGGGCAAGGCTTGAATACGAACTGAATACCATCCGTCAGATGGGTTATGTCGACTATTTCCTCATCGTCTGGGATTATATTAATTTTTCCCGCGAGAACGGGATCATGGTCGGCCCCGGACGAGGCAGTGCAGCCGGATCCATCGTATCCTATTCGCTGGGCATCACCGATATCGATCCCATCCGCTACAACCTGCTCTTTGAGCGCTTCCTCAACCCGGAGCGCGTGTCCATGCCCGATATAGACGTGGACTTCGGTTTCGAGCGCCGCGGCGAGGTCATCGACTATGTCACGGAAAAATACGGCAGGGACCGCGTGATGCAGATCATCACCTTCGGTACCATGGCGGCCCGCGGTGTGATCCGCGATGTCGGCCGTGTTATGGATCTGCCCTACGGCTATGTCGATTCTATTTCCAAAATGGTTCCGCAGGCGCTTGGCATCACTCTGCAGAAGGCCCTCAAACAGAGCCCGGACCTTCGCAATGCCTACGAAAATGACGAGCGTGTCCACAAGCTGATCGACATGAGCCTGCGCCTGGAAGGCCTGCCCCGGCACGCCTCGGTCCACGCAGCGGGCGTCGTCATCTGTTCGGAGCCCGCGGAGGATCTGGTTCCACTTGCCCGCGCTCAGGACGGGTCTACCACGACCCAGTTTCCCATGACCACGATTGAGGAGCTGGGGCTGCTTAAAATGGATTTTCTGGGTCTTCGCACCCTCACCGTCATACAGAATGCCGTCGAGATGGCCAATCACTCCATAGAGCTGGCTGGCGGGGCCTATCCCCCTTCCGAACCCGCTGTGGGCTCCGTGCGCCCCCTGCAGAATCCTCTGGGTCCCCTAGTCTCCATGGACGGACTCGACTACTCGGATCCCAATGTCTACCGCTACATTTCCTCCGGCAGGACCGACGGTATTTTCCAGCTGGAGTCCGGCGGTATGCAGGGGTTCATGAAGGAACTGCGCCCGGAGAACTTTGAAGATATCATCGCAGGCATCTCCCTCTACCGGCCGGGGCCCATGGACTTTATTCCTCAGTACATCGAGGGCAAGAACAACCGCGGTTCTGTCCATTATGCCTGCCCGGAACTGGAACCTATCCTCAAGCCCACTTACGGCTGTATCGTCTACCAGGGTGCGACGTGTTCTCATCCCAAAAAGATGAGCAGATGTTTAAAGTAATCCATCAAGTATTTATTGGTAAAAAAAGTGGCTAGAGCCCGCCTGTAAAGAAAAATGGATGAAACAAAAATCTGAACTAATAATTCGAAGTGTAGAATGATAGGGTAACGCCTTGAAATGCACTCCATAATACTCCGACATGCGTGTGTAAGGGAAACCTGACATGTATGAAGCTCGGTGAAGTCGGCTGAAATGACCTAAGTTGTCGAAACGGACAAGTAGTGTTGGTATAAAAGTGGCTAGAGCCCGCCTGCATGAAAGAAAGAAAGTAGACAATATGGTTTATGATAGGCCGGTGGTCCATAAATTACCTATGGTTAGTATGCCTATAGTCTAATATGACTGGCGGACGAACTTGCGATGTTAAGGGTCTAAATACAAACACATTGAAAAGTGTGAATACGTTTTGAAAACGGTGTCAGTATAGGTTAGTAAGATTCTTGGTTATGAACACCTATGGCATGCGAAGGATTTATCCGGCGGGCATGTCCAAGCTGACAGGCTTATAGTAAGGACCTAAGGGTAAACATGTAAGGATAGAATTATTGGAACGCGGAAAGGTACTGAAGTTGCAAAACAACTAAGCCGACGAAGAACAATAAGCGGCTGAATCAGTGCTGAAAAGTAGTGTTCGAACCTATGAAGTTTCTGTAATGGAAATGGAGGAATGGGCACAAGTCATAAAGTCTATGATTAGAATCACTTAGCTGAACATAGGGATTCGAGTAAGAAAAAAATGCTCCTATCGAAAGGTAGGTGGTGCCCTATGTCAAGGAAGAAAGGGACAAAGACAATTGATGACCTTAGACATAATGAATACTATGGAATGCAAGAAGTCTTTGACCAGTTATATTTGAAAAGTGCCAAAGGAGAAGTTTTTACTGAACTAACAGATATTATTTTAGCTGAAGATAATATTTTGCTGGCTTACAGGAATATTAAGGCAAACGGAGGAAGTGAAACCCCTGGAACAGATGGATTGAATATTCAGAATATTGCTGCGCTGACTGCTGTGGAAGTAGTAGAAAAAGTTAGATTTATAACCTTGGGCGGTAATCATGGATACAGACCAAAACCAGTCAGGCGAAAAGAAATCCCGAAGCCGAATGGGAAAACAAGACCTCTTGGCATACCCTGCATATGGGACAGACTAATACAACAATGTATCAAGCAAGTAATGGAGCCTATCTGCGAAGCGAAATTCTCTGAAAATAGTTTTGGATTTAGACCGTTAAGGTCTACAGAACATGCTATAGCAAGAACATATCGCATGATACAGATGAGCAATTTATACCATGTAATAGAATTTGATATTAAAGGTTTCTTTGATAACGTAAACCATTCCAAACTGATAAAACAGATCTGGACCATGGGTATACATGATAAGAGATTAATATGGATTCTAAAGCAAATCCTTAAAGCGCCAATTAAACTGGAAAATGGATGCATAATCTATCCGGAGAAAGGCACCCCACAAGGTGGAATAATATCACCATTACTAGCTAACATTGTCCTAAATGATCTGGACTGCTGGATTGAAAGCCAATGGCAAAAACATCCGGTAACGCAAAACTATAAGCAGAAAGTGATGAAAAATGGCTCAACATTTAGTCACGCTTATCGGGGAATGCAGGAAAGAACGAATTTAAAGGAAATGTGGATTGTGAGATATGCGGATGATTTTAGAATCTTTTGCAGAAAGCAATCTGATGCAGAAAAAGTATTAATCGCAACCACAAAATGGTTAAAAGAAAGGCTAAGCTTAGAAATATCGGTTGAGAAGACTAGAATTGTTGATGTCCGGAAAAAGTATATGGAATTCTTGGGGTTTAGTATCAAGGCAACTTGGAACTACAAAAAGAAGAAATATACTGTTACCTCACATATTAGTGAAAAAGCATTAGCCCAAAAGTCTGAAAAACTGATTAATCAGGCCAAAAAGATTTGTAATGTCGGAGATACCGATAAAGAAGTAAGAGAAATCACTGTGTACAACTCTATGGTTATGGGGATGCAAAATTATTACAGGATTGCAACCAATGTAGCAAGAGACTTGAATCATATACAGCAGATTACCTTTCGTCTGTTTTATAACGGTCTTAACACCCAAACGGGAAACAGGCTGGTTAAAACCGGTAGGGAACTTACAGATATTGAGAAACAAAGATACGGAAGTTACAAGTCTATCCGTTTCGTAAAAGGAACAGGAGAGCCTATTTATCCTATCTATGCTATCAAATTTAAGAACCCAATGGCTTTTAACAGAAGATGGTGTTTATACACCCCTGAAGGAAGAGCCTACGTGCATGAGAATCTTAGCCCGTCGTTTAACCTTTTGTATCAATTGCGTAGTTCATATCCCATGGGAGAAACGATTGAGTATTATGACAATCGTCTATCACTTTACACTATGCAGCAAGGCAAGTGCTATGTCCTCGGAAAACCGTTTCTAACGATTAACGAGATACATTGCCATCACAAAATAGCCAGAGAGAACAATGGGACAGATGAGTTTAAGAACCTGGTGTTAGTGAATGTGGATGTTCATAAACTGATACATGCTGCCAAAGAAGATACGATTTTGTACTATTTGGGAATCTTAGGATTAAACGTGATGCAAATGCGTAAGGTAAATTATCTTCGCTTTGAGTTAAACTTACCTGTGATTAAAGAATATAACCTTGAGGAGCATAAGCTCACCCTTAAACGCATTGAAAGCTATTTAGATATTTAATTATAATTTTATGATGGAACGCCGTATGCGGGGAAACTCGCACGTACGGTGTGGAGTGGGGGAAAAGTTGGAGATAATTTCAAAGACTTACCTATCACTATAGCAGGTCATGCAGATCGTCCGGAATCTGGGCGGCTACACGCTGGGACGAAGCGATCTGGTCCGCCGCGCCATGAGTAAAAAGAAGCAGCAGGTCATGGAGGAGGAGCGCCGCAATTTCATCTACGGAAATCCCGCCGAAAACGTTCCCGGCTGCAAGGCCCGCGGCATCGATGAGAAGGTGGCCTCCGGTATTTACGATACCATGATGGACTTTGCCAAGTACGCCTTCAACAAGTCCCATGCGGCCTGCTACGCTGTCGTCGCTTACCAGACAGCCTGGCTCAAATATTATTATCCCATGGAATTTATGGCGGCCCTGATGACCTCAGTCATCGATCATCCGACCAAGGTTGCCGCCTACATACTTGCCTGCCGGTCCATGAAGATACGTATTCTGCCGCCCGACATCAATGAGGGCGAGGCGGGATTTTCCGTCTCTTCCGGCGGCATCCGCTATGCGCTGACTGCCATCAAGGGCGTGGGACGTCCCGTGATCGACGCTGTCGTCAGAGAACGGACCCTGCGCGGACCTTTCCGGGATCTTCGCGATTTCCTTACACGCATGGCGGGACAGGAAAAGGATGTCAACCGCAGGACCGTTGAAAACTTCATCAAGGCAGGCGCCCTGGACTGCCTCGGCGCCACCAGAAAACAGATGATGAGCGTCTACATGCGCATACTCGACGATCTCCAGGCATCCCGCAAAAACGATATGGCCGGCCAGATGACCCTCTTTGACATAGTCGATGAAGAAGATAAAAAAGACTATGAGATCCGTATGCCCGATGTGGGGGAATACCCCGACGAGCTTCGCCTTGCATTTGAAAAAGAAGTGCTGGGAATTTATGTCAGCGGGCATCCCCTGCAGGCCTATGAGGGCCTCTGGAAGAGCCATGTCACTGCAACTGCGGCAGACTTTATCCGGGACGAAGATACCGATGACCTCGGCGGCGCAGCCGTGAACGCCGCAGCGGCCGCCTCCGCAGGCGCAGCTTCCGGTGCAGAAGCTGCATCAGCCTCCGCGGGCGGAGCAGTCGGTGAAAACATTTCTTCCGGGCTGAGAGACCGCCAGACGGCTGTGGTCGGCGGGATCATCTCTGAAAAAAAGATCAAATATACCAAAAACGACCAGGTCATGGCTTTCCTCACTGTCGAGGATATGACAGGCACCCTGGAAGTCATCGTATTTCCCCGCACCTATGAGGCGGCGGCCGACATCCTCAATGAGGACGGCAAAGTCTTCATCAAGGGAAGGGTCTCCCTGGAGGAGGAAAAAGACGGCAAACTCATCGCCGAGAAGATCATTTCCTTCGACGATGTTCCCCGCAGGGTCTGGCTCCGCTTCCCCTCTTATGAAGCCTGGAAAGAAAAAGAAGGCGAGGTCCTGCGCACCGTTGCCGACCACGGCGGCCGCGATCAGGTCATCATCTACATAGAAGACCGCAAGGCCCGAAAGACCCTCCCGCCCGGACAGGGCATACGGGCAGGCGAGGCAGTACTTGGAATTCTGAGCGGAATCTGCGGTATGAAGAACGTCGTTTTACAATGAGACTGTCTCTATGATCGGGAAACGGGGGCGGTTCTGCCTGTCCCTCGTAAAAACGGGACAGGCAGAACCGTCCCTGGTGTCCCTTTTTCTTCATGCCCCTGTCCTCAGCGTCTCAGAATCTCTCTCAGAATCCCCAAGGGGCCGCGGCGGTGTTTCTGGTCACACCCTGACCAGGGTGTGACCATGAAACACTGCGTTCGGCGATTCCAATGCGCTTTCGCGCGCGCCGAACACCGTTCAACTCGGGTTTTCGCGCAAAGAGCGTGCGAAAACACCTCGAGGCTGGTGCAGATGTGACTTGCAGCGAGGCGGTCTGTATTGAATATGTTTTTGTTGCATTCACTGTGCGAATGGTCTAATATTATGATATCTAAGTGTTCTTTTTTCAACACAAATGCTAACAGGAAGCTGCATATTTCCGAGTGATACGCGGCAGGTTCCTGACAAGTATGCACCCGGGCTCCGGCAGAGGAGGTATTTATGGAAGCAAAGAAAGAGTTCAATGCAATCGGTGTGCTGACAAGCGGAGGCGACGCACCTGGTATGAATGCCGCGATTCGCGCGGTTGTTCGTGAGGCTTTGGCCAACAAGGTCAAGGTCAAGGGTATCATGAGAGGCTACAAGGGACTGCTCAACGAGGAAATCTTTGAGATGAAGTCTGTCGATGTGGCCAATATCATCCAGCGCGGCGGCACGATTCTCGGAACAGCGAGATGCCTCGAGTTCAAGGAGCCTGAGGTCCAGGCAAAGGCTGCGGATATCTGCCGTAAACACGGCATTGACGGCATCGTCGTCATCGGCGGTGACGGTTCCTATCGCGGCGCACAGGCACTGGCGAGACAGGGCATCAACACGATCGGCCTTCCCGGCACCATCGATCTGGATATCACATGTACCGAGTACACCATCGGTTTTGATACCGCTGTCAACACAGCTATGGACGCGATCGACAAGGTCAAGGACACTTCCTCCTCTCATGAGCGTTGCTCCATCATTGAGGTCATGGGCCGTCATGCAGGATACATAGCGCTGTGGTGCGGTGTCGCGAACGGCGCAGAAGACATTCTGATTCCCGAAAAGTATGATTACAACGAGCAGAACCTCGTCGACCATATCATCGAGAACCGCCGCAGAGGCAAGAGACACCATCTGATCATCAACGCAGAGGGTATCGGCCATTCCACATCGATGGCAAAACGTATCGAGGCGGCGACCGGCATTGAGACCCGCGCGACAATTCTGGGCTACATGCAGCGCGGCGGCGCTCCGACATGTAAAGACCGCTATTATGCTTCCATCATGGGCGCTTATGCGACTGACATCCTTCTGCAGGGCAAGTCCAACAGGGTTGTCTGCTATCGCGACGGCAAGTTCGTTGATCTGGACATTGAAGAAGCGCTGGCGATGACAAAGGCATTCCCGGAGTACGAGTACAGGATCAGCCAGAATCTCTGATAATCCTGCACTGCGCATGATTGGCAGACCGGGAAGACAGAAGCTGTCGGCATGAGGCGGTCAGCCGGAGTGCGGACAGACAGTAGATGTTTCCCATGTCATGGAAATGCTGCATCATGGAAATCTGCAAGAGGGCGGGCATGGCTCGTCCTCTTCTTGTGTTTTAAAGAAAATACCCGCGTTTTATGCCGGACTGGACAGCTGCCGAAAAATCTGTGACAGACCCGCATAGATGCGGCACAGGACAGACATATATTCACAGGAAGGGAATGGAATGCCGGATATTATTACTTCCGCTTCGAATCCGCGGATCCGGAGGCTGGTCGAACTGCAGAAGAAAGCAAAGCTGCGCAGGGAGACAGGATTGTTTGTGATCGAGGGCGTAAGGCTCTGTGCGGATACACCGGCGAAGTATATCAAAGAAGTATATGTGACGGAAAACCGTATGCACAGCGCATCGGAAAAAGAAAACAGGATCCTGAAAGAGCATCCTGTGACGATTGTCTCTGAAGAGGTGATGGCAAAGGCTGCTCAGACCACGACGCCCCAGGGAATCCTGTGTGTCGCGAAAATGCCGGTCTACAGCCGTGAAAAGATGCTGAGAAGCGCGGCAGCGGATCCGGCACATGGTTCCGCAGCCGATCCTGCGGCAGTTCCTGCACACGATTCTGCAGTCGATCCTGCGGCAGTTCCGGCATTCGATTCCGGAACTGATCCTGCAGCCGGACACGGGAATCCTCCTCTGCTGCTTGTTCTGGAGGACATTCAGGACCCGGGAAACCTGGGAACTATCTTCAGGACCGCTGAGGCCGCGGGCGCGACCGGCATCGTGATGAGCCGCGGCACAGTGGACATCTTCCACCCGAAAGTTGTCCGCGCGACTATGAGTGCCGTCTTCCGTATGCCTTTTTATATCAGCAATGATCTGTGTGCGGAGATCTCTGCTTTTCGGGAGAGAGGGATCCGCAGCTATGCTGCCCATCTGGGCGGAAAACGTGCCTATGATGAACTGCCGCTTTCCAAAGGCTGCGCTTTTCTCATAGGCAATGAAGGAAACGGTCTCTCGGAAGAACTGACGGCGCAGGCGGATGAGAAGATCATTATCCCCATGGCAGGAGGCGCGGAGTCTCTCAACGCCGCCATGGCGGCCGGGATTCTCCTGTTTGAAGCCGCAAGACAGAGACGCACACTGCAGCAGCAGGAGACTGGTGCCGGGTGTCAGGCGTCAGGCAGCAGGAGGCGGAAATCTGAAGGCTGAAGGCCGAATGAAGTCCGCTTCCACCCAATCCGACATGCTGACAGGCCCGGAAATACGCGGCATTCAGCCGCGGCTGCAGAAGTTCACAGTAGTTTAATGAATTATTCATTGAGAGACATATAAACCTGTGCTACTATTTAGTCGTTCGCGAAAGCGGGTTGTTAACAATGGCTTCTCCACAGGATGGAGGTGTAATATGAATGCTATTTATACATGGCTGCTGCTGACGGCTGCGCTCCTGGTCATCGAGGCGATGACCGCGGGGCTGACGACGATCTGGTTCGCCGGCGGCGCTGTTGCTGCTCTGGTCCTTGCTTTTCTGGGTATGCCGGTATGGATACAGACAGGCGCTTTTGCTGCTGTATCTCTGGTCCTGCTTCTGATCACCAGACCTCTGGCACTCAAATACATGAAGAAGGGACAGGGAGCCACAAGTCTTGACCGGCTGATCGGCCAGGAGGTACTCGTCACGGAGCAGATCGATAATCTGCGCGGGACCGGCGAAGTCCAGGTGGACGGCCAGTACTGGATGGCAAGATCTGTCGACAACGACCAGATCATTGAAAAGGGAGAGGTCGCTATGGTCCGCTCCATTCAGGGTGTTAAACTGATCGTCGGCAAGAGGATTGCCTGAGATCATTAATTAAGGAGGAAAACAATATGATGCCCAGTTTCATTCTTTTTGTTATGTTGATCATTATTCTGCTGATCATTGTCACATCCTGTATTAAGATCGTGCCGCAGGAGCATGCTTATATACTGGAAAGACTCGGAACCTATATGGACACCTGGCCGGCAGGTCTGCATTTCAAGGTGCCTTTTATTGACAGGATCGCGCGCAGAGTCAATCTCAAAGAGCAGGTTGTGGATTTCCCTCCCCAGCCCGTTATCACAAAGGATAACGTCACAATGCAGATCGACTCTATCGTATTCTTCCGCATCACGGACGCCAAGCTTTACACCTACGGTGTTGAGAGCCCGATCATGGCTATTGAGAACCTGACCGCGACCACTCTTCGTAATATTATCGGTGATATGGAACTGGACGAGACCCTCACTTCCCGTGAGATCATCAACACCAGGATGCGTTCCTCCCTGGATGTCGCGACCGACCCCTGGGGTATCAAGGTCACCCGTGTAGAACTTAAGAATATCACTCCGCCGACCGCGATCCGTGAGGCCATGGAGAAGCAGATGAAGGCTGAGCGTGAGAGACGTGAGTCCATCCTGAAGGCGGAAGGTGAGAAGAAGTCCGCAGTCCTCGTCGCAGAAGGCCGCAAGGAATCCATGATCCTGCAGGCGGAGGCCGATAAGCAGGCAACCATTCTTGCCGCGGAAGCGCAGAAGGAGCGCATGCTCAAGGAGGCTGAAGGCCGCGCGGAAGCGATCCGCAAAGTCCAGGAGGCTAATGCGGACGGTATCCGCATGATCCGTGAAGCGGGCGCCGATGATGCTGTCCTGACTCTCAAGAGCCTCGAGGCATTTGCCCAGGCAGCAGACGGCAAGGCGACCAAGATCATCATCCCTTCCGAGATCCAGGGAATTGCCGGACTTGCTGCATCCCTCAAGGGAATCGCCGACGGCTCTGCCGCTGTTGAAAAGGCTGCGCCCGCAGCAGCACAGCAGACCTCAGGCCAGGGCAGGATCAACAGAGGCAATCTGACTGTCGGAGAGCCCAAGACTCTTGCCTGAGTGAACAGCACTAAAAAACATCGATGATCAGCCAACCGCCCTTGGAGAAATAGAAAGGACGCCGAAAATGATGGACCTTAAAAACAGAGATTTTCTGAAGCTGCTTGATTTTACACCCGAAGAGATTTTCGGCCTCGTTGATCTGGCCGCTGATTTGAAAGCAAAAAAGAAACAGGGCATCCCGCATCGCTATTGTGAGGGAAAAAATATTGCCCTGATCTTTGAAAAAACCAGCACCAGGACCCGATGCTCCTTTGAGGTAGCTGCGCATGATCTCGGTATGTGCACTACTTATCTGGATCCCAGCGGATCCCAGATCGGAAAAAAGGAGAGTATTGCGGATACGGCACGCGTTCTGGCGGGCATGTTCGACGGCATCGAGTACCGCGGATTCGGGCAGGAAATCGTGGAGGATCTGGCAAAGTATTCCAAGGTCCCTGTATGGAACGGACTAACCAATGAATTCCATCCCACACAGATGCTGGCAGATCTTCTGACCATCCGCGAGCATTTCGGACGGATCAAGGGCATTAAACTGAGTTTTTACGGCGACTGCCGCTACAATATGGCAAATTCCTGGATGGTCGCGGGTGCAAAGACCGGCATGCACATCACCCTGTGCGCAAGCCCCGCCTACTTCCCGGATGAAGAACTGGTCAGCCAGTGCAGAGAGATCGCCGCGCAGACCGGCGGCAGCATCACCCTCGAGTCCGATGCCCAAGCCGGAGCAAAGAATGCCGATGTCCTCTACACAGACGTCTGGGTATCCATGGGAGAACCTATGGAAGCATGGGCAGAGCGCATTGAGCAGATGAAGCCTTATCAGGTCACAGAGAAACTGATGGGACTTGCTTCCGAAGACGCGATTTTCATGCACTGCCTTCCCGCTTTCCACGATCTCGGGACCTCCATCGGCCGTGAGATCCATGAGAAATTCGGCATGAGCGAGCTGGAAGTGACCGATGCCGTTTTCGAAGGCCCCCAGTCCCGTGTCTTTGAAGAGGCTGAGAATCGTATGCACACCATCAAAGCCGTGCTTGCGGCTACCCTCGCGTAAAGGGCGGATCGCGTAAAAGCCGGTTAAATAAAAGGCGGATCATCTGAATGCAGATGTGATCCCGCAGACCGGCGGCAGAGAAAACACTACAGGAAGACTCTATTGAACAGAAAACAGGAAATACTGTGGCGGCTGAGCGAGAGAGGTGACTTTGTGTCCGGCCAGGAGCTCTGTGAGATGCTGGGGGTCTCCCGCACAGCCGTGTGGAAAAACATAAAGAAACTAAAAGAAGAAGGATATCCCATCGAGGCGGTGACCAATAAGGGCTACCGCCTTCTTTCGGTGGAAGAGGCAGATATTCTTGACCGGGAGCAGATTGCCGCAAAGCTCACCACACAGTGGGCGGGGCGGCCCCTTCTCTATAAAGACGAGACCGGCTCCACAAACGACGATATTTTCGCCCTTGCCGCGGAGGGATATCCCCACGGAACGCTGGTCATTGCCTCCCGCCAGAGCGCGGGCAAAGGACGGCGCGGAAGGACCTGGATCTCTCCTAAGGACGGAAACGTCTATATGAGCATTCTCCTCAAGCCTGACCTGCCCCCTGATGTCACACCTATGCTGACCGTCGTCATGGCCCTGTCCGTCTATCAGGCCTCCCTGGACATCGCAGGCGCGCAGGCTGCAGGTCCCGACTCTCAGCCCGTAGGAGCTGACGCCCGCTGTCATTTCGGGATCAAGTGGCCCAACGACATCGTTGTTTCTGTTGACGGTGTCAGTTACAGGAAACTGTGCGGCATCCTCACGGAAATGCGCATGGAGGACAGAGAGATCAGCGCGATCACGATCGGCATAGGACTCAACGTCAACCAGACAGACTTTGCGCCTGAGATTGCGGAGAATGCGACTTCCTACAGCCTTGCGCTCGGAAAAACGGTCAACCGTGCAGCACTCACCGCATATACCTGGAACCATTTTGAGGAAAACTACGCTCTTTTTTCGCAGACACAGGATTTTTCCGGGCTGCATGACGCCTACGAGGCGGGCCTGATCAATAAAGGCCGTCCCGTACACGTCCTCGACCCGCGCACTCCCTTTACAGGAAGGGCTATCGGTGTGAACATGCTGGGAGAGCTCCTGGTTCTGCCCGACGATGGAACAGAAGTCCGTGCCATCTCCTCCGGAGAGGTTTCTGTCCGCGGTGTCAATGGATATGTGTAAAGGAAATACAGGCTATGGAACCTTTTGATATGAATGAAAACAGTGAAGAATACGCTGTGCAGGACAAGTACCGCATTGTGATCTGCGGCGCAAATGCCTACGACAAAAAGTATTATTTCAATAAAAAATTCGACAAGCTTCCCTCCAATATCAAAGAGGAACTGCACATCATCTGCGTTCTGTTTACAGAGGAATGCGGAGGGATTTTCACCATTTCCTTCACACCTTTCGGACATGTAGAATTTGATACACGCCACGAGGAGGACGACCTGTTCTACGATGAGATCAGTGCCCGCCTCCTGATCAAGGAAATCCGCCGTAAAAAAAGCGAGATGATCGACGCCCTCTCCATTTATTTCCGCGTGACATTCCTCCACCAGAACCCCGCGGATCTGATCGAGGGTTACGAAGAAGAGGAAGCAGCAGATAGATGACAGAGAACAGAAACACTCCCTTTCAGATTGGAAAGGTAAATATTCCGGGCAGAGTGATCTTTGCGCCCATGGCAGGCGTCTCCGACCTGCCTTTCCGGATTCTGTGCCGGGAGCAGGGTGCCGCGCTCGTGTGCATGGAGATGATCAGCGCCAAAGCGATCACCTACAAAAATGTCCGCACAGCTGAACTCATGGAGACTAGTCCCGAAGAGGCCCCTGTATCGCTTCAGCTCTTCGGCTGCGAGCCCGAAATCATGGCCCGCGCCTGCGAGATGATCGAGGACAGGCCTTTTGATGTTCTGGACATCAATATGGGATGTCCAGTGCACAAGGTCGTCGCGAACGGGGAGGGTTCCGCTCTCATGAAAAACCCGGACCTGATTGAAAAACTCGTCGCGGCGGCAGTTTCCGGTACCAGCCGTCCGGTCACAGTCAAGATCCGCCGCGGGTTTGAGGAGGGCAGTGAAAATGCCCTTGAATGTGCCCTCGCCGCCCAGCAGGGGGGCGCCTCGGCTGTTGCCGTACACGGCAGGACCCGCGCCCAGATGTATTCCGGAAAAGCGGACTGGGGCTGTATCGCCCGCGTCAAAGAAGCACTCGATATTCCCGTCATCGGCAACGGAGATATCGTTGACGGTCCCTCAGCCCTCCGCATGATGGAGGAGACCGGGTGCGACGCCGTCATGATTGCCCGCGCCGCCAGAGGAAATCCCTGGATCTTCCGGGAAGTGAACGCATATCTGACAGACCGGTCTATCCCCGAACGTCCTGCCCGCCGCGCCGTCATCCAGATGCTGCTGCGCCATGCGCGTATGCTCTGTGACTGCAAGGGGGAGAAGATCGGCATACGCGAAATGCGTGCCCATGCGGCCAAATACCTGGCAGGTTTTCCCTCCGCTGCCCGTGTACGCAACATGGTCGTCAAGGTCAATACCCTGGAGGAACTCGAATTTCTCATGAAAAAAGAATACCCTTACGCGTGACCTGAAGGAAAAGTCGGATTCCACTCTGAAAACGAGTAGAAATCGGACAGGAAATCGGGTTGAGGGCGGGCTGATTGGCGGGCTGAATTGGGCTGAATCGGCTTACGTGTGAGGATTATAGGAATTGACAGCAAAGCCGGAAACTGTATATAATATTGTGCCGCTGGTTGATGCGTTTCAGCATCCGGCAGCATACCGGTAATACTTCAGCAGAATCTGAACCCGGATCGATAAGAATTTTTATAAAAATTTTCAATGAATATGAAAGCGGGGTAACTAGAGAATGGAAGAGAAGAAAAATATCCTGACTTACGAAGGCCTCAAGAGATATGAGGACGAGCTGCATGAACTGAAGGTTGTGCGCCGTAAAGAAGTTGCGCAGAAGATCAAAGAAGCAAGAGAGCAGGGAGACCTGTCCGAGAACGCCGAGTACGATGCAGCCAAAGACGAGCAGCGCGATATCGAGGCCCGTATCGAGGAACTCGAAAAAATCCTGAAAAACGTCGAAGTAATCGCCGACGAGGATGTCACGTCCGATGCCATCAATATCGGCTGCACGGTTGTCATCAAGGATAAAGAGGACGACTCGGTTGAGACGTACAGCATCGTCGGTTCCACCGAAGCCAACAGTCTCAAGGGCAAGATTTCCAATGAGTCCCCTGTCGGCAAAGCCCTGATCGGTGCCGTTGTCGGTGATGTTGTCACAGTCGCGACACCTGACGGCGAGTTCCAGTACGAGGTTCTCGAGATCCGCAAGACCAACCAGGGCTGAAACGGCAAGGAACTGTAACGAAATTGACAAGGCAGAATGCGCAGAATGATTTTTCGAGACAAGGAAAAAACGAAGCCGTACTGAAGTCCGGCGAGGCTTTTTGACGCAGATATCGGAAAATCAGACAGGCAGGATGTATAGATCAATTCGTGACAGGTCCCAAGACCGGCCGGGATAAGTCTGCAAGGGCAGAAGGGACCGGATCGGAAAGCCGACCTAATCCCGGGAAGATGATTTTTTCAACCCACTATGCGGAAAAGATAAAAATGCCCTACATTTTTTATTTTATCGCATTGGTGTTGTTAATATGTACAGACTTTTTGTAAGGAGCTTTTTAAATGGGAGAGAAGAATCAGCAGAAGAATCAGCAGAAGACGCAGGACGTGTCGCAGCTGCAGAAGGTCCGCCGCGATAAGCTGGCAGAGCTGCAGGCTGCGGGCAATGATCCCTTTGTGATCGTAAAATACGACCAGACCCACCACACTGCCCAGATCAAAGACAATTTCGAAGAACTTGAGGGCAAGGATGTCTCCATCGCCGGCCGCATGATGTTCAAGCGCGTCATGGGCAAGGCCTCTTTCTGCAACATCCAGGACAGGGACGGCCGCATCCAGGTCTATGTCGCACGCGACGAGATCGGTGAGGATCCCTACAAGGGTTTCAAGAAGATGGATATCGGCGATATCATCGGCGTCAAGGGCTTTGTTTTCAAGACCAAGACCGGCGAGATTTCCGTCCATGCCAAAGAACTGACCCTGCTGTCCAAGTCCCTGACTCCCCTGCCGGAGAAGTTCCACGGCCTGCAGGATACCGACACACGTTATCGCCAGCGCTATGTCGACCTGATCATGAGCGACACATCCCGTGATGTCTTCATCAAGCGTTCCAAGATCATCGCAGGCATCCGCCGCTTCCTTGCAGAGCGCGACTTCATGGAAGTCGAGACTCCCATGCTGGTCTCCAACGCCGGCGGTGCGGCAGCCCGCCCCTTCGAGACCCACTTTAACGCTCTCGACGAGGACTTCAAACTCCGCATTTCCCTGGAACTCTACCTCAAGCGCCTGATCATCGGCGGCCTCGAGCGCGTCTATGAGATCGGCCGTGTTTTCCGCAATGAGGGCCTTGACACCCGTCACAACCCTGAGTTCACCCTCATGGAGCTCTACCAGGCCTACACCGATTATCACGGCATGATGGACCTGACCGAGGAAATGTACCGCTTCCTGGCCCAGGAAGTCTGCGGTTCCACCACCATCACCTACAACGGCACTGAGATCGACCTGGGCAAGCCTTTCCGCCGCCTGACCATGGTCGACGCCATCAAGGAAGAGACCGGCATCGACTTCGACCAGGTCAAAACCGATGAAGAAGCCAAGAAGCTGGCCGACGAGCGCCACATCGAGTATGAGGACCGCCACAAGAAGGGCGACATCGTCAACCTCTTCTTCGACGAGTTCTGCGAAGACAAGATGATCCAGCCCACCTTCATTATGGACCATCCTATCGAGATCAGCCCGCTGACCAAGAAAAAGCCCGACGATCCGACCAAGGTCGAGCGCTTCGAGCTCTACATCAACGGCTGGGAGATGTGCAACGCCTACTCCGAGCTCAACGATCCCATCGACCAGCGCGAGCGCTTCGCCGCCCAGGACGCTCTGTCCGAGCAGGGCGATGAAGAGGCCCAGCACACCGACGAGGACTTCCTCTATGCCATGGAGATCGGCATGCCCCCCACCGGCGGCATCGGCTACGGCATCGACCGTCTGACCATGCTGCTGACCGACAGCGCGGCCATCCGCGACGTCCTGCTCTTCCCGACAATGAAGACCATCAAGGATTGACCGCATAACTACGCGGATTTTACTGTTTATTTATTCTTCAAGTGCAACACAAGTGCAACAATTGGAACGAGTTTGTTGCACCTTCAAAAGCTATAATTGCGAAATTAGGACATTCCTAAAGAGAAATCTTAGGGATGTCCTTTTTTTATTGATACGGTCAGGAACCATCAATCAGGCACCAAGGAGGTGAAAAATGAACAGTAGAACAGCGTCAAGTGCAGCAGGACACATGAATAAGCACATGGGAATGACCTGCCGGAAAGGAGGCTGCCATGATTAAGCTTCGCTGGATGGGAACACCCGACGAACTGGTCTGGTTCCGCAGGCATCTGGAGGAGGATCAGAATCTCCGCCTCGAGAACGTCTCCCGCATTCTTCCGATCCGGACATCGAACCGGCATTTCAGGATGATGGGGGAGGTCTGTATTGCAGACCCTTCAGAAGGCACCGGTGGCAACGAACAGGAAATCAAGGGAAAAGCCTAAAGGACAGGTGAGAACATGTGCAGAATCATTTCAATCGTAAATATGAAAGGCGGAGTGGGTAAGTCCACCACAGCTGTAAATCTCGGGATTGGACTCGCAAAGCAGGGAAAGAGAGTCCTGCTCCTGGACTGTGACAGTCAGGGAAGCCTGACGGCAAGCCTCGGATTCAGGAAGCCGTCCCTGCTTGAGCCCTCAATCGCCACAGTCATGGCATCTATTATCGAGGAGGATGAGATCCAGGATCCCATCCTCCACCACCGGGAAGGTGTGGATCTGGTTCCGGCCAATGAAACACTCAAAGGTGTGGAGCTGGCCCTCGTCAATGTCATGAGCAGGGAGTTGATCCTGAAGGAGTACGTATCCGGGCTGCGTCCAGACTATGACTACATCCTTCTCGACTGCGCCCCGTCTCTGGGACTGATGACGATCAATGCCCTTGCCTGTGCGGACAGTGTACTCATTCCCGTCCAGGCGGCAAAGCTCGCCCTGGACGGGCTTCAGGAGCTGATTCGGACAATCGGCAAGATCCGCAGGCAGATTAACCCGGACCTTACCATTGAAGGGGTTCTCATAACCATGGTCAACCCACGGACAAAGTACGCGCGTGAGACAATGGAAATGCTTCGGAACAGCTATGGGGACAAGATCCATATTTTCCGGAAATTCATCCCTTATACAGTCCGGCTGGAGGAGACGCCGGCGGAAGGCGTCAGCATCTACAGACACGATGCTAACGGCAAGGCCGCAGCAGCCTATCTGGAACTTACGAAGGAGGTGCTCGACAATGAAAAATAAGGAAAGCAGCGCTTCCAAGATCGTTCTGGACAGCTTCGAAAGTCTTTTCGGAGATCAGGAAGACATGGGAAAGGAAGACCGCGTAAGGATGATCCCATTGTCAGAACTCTATGAGTTCGCAGGCCATCCGTTCCGGGTTTTGGACGATGAAAAAATGCAGGAAACCGTGGAGAGCATTAAAAAGTACGGCGTCCTCGTCCCCGGTATTGCCCGTAAGCGTCCTCAGGACAGCGGAGGCGGTTATGAGATCATCTCCGGCCACCGCCGCAGGCGTGCCTGCGAACTGGCAGGGCTTACGGAAATGCCCATGTTTGTCCGCGACTATTCAGATGATGAAGCGGTCGTCGTCATGGTGGATTCCAACATCCAGCGGGAAGATATCCTCCCCAGTGAAAAGGCCAGGGCATACCGGATGAAATATGACGCCTTAAAGCACCAGGGCGCACGGGGGAAAAAGAATACGGCAGATGCTGTCGGGGAAGCCGCCGGCGACAGCGGTACCACGGTCAAGCGCTACATTCGACTTTCATATCTCAGGGACAGCCTGCTCAGACAGGTCGACACAGGAAAGATCACTGTTGTCTGCGGAGAACAGCTCTCCTATCTTCCTGAAAATGAGCAGATACTCCTTGAGAAAACGATTGAGACGATCCTGCTGTACCCGAACAAAAAACAGGCGGATCAGCTGCGTGAGAACAGCGCAGCCGGGACGCTGGATGAACAAAAAATCTTTGAAATTTTGGTGGACAGGAAAAAGGCAGAAACAGGTATAGCGATACCTTACAGGCGGATCATGGAATTCTTCCCGCCTGAAACTGAGAAAAGGGAAATAGAGGAGATTATCCTCGGGCTCCTGAAAGATTGGAAATCTAAGCAGGAAGGAGGTGCATGAGCATGCTGCAACCATCTGGTTTTGAATACTTTTACGGGCAGCAGGCAGAAAGCTATTCCTTTTACCGTATTCCGAAAGTCATGTTCACCGAAGAACGTTTCAAAGGCTTGTCCTGTGAGGCGAAAGTCCTGTATGGACTCATGCTCGACAGGATGTCACTGTCAACGAAAAACGAGTGGCTGGACGAGGAAGGCAAAGTCTATATCGTGTTTCCGCTCAGCGACATTCGTGAACTGATACAGTGCAGCAAACAGACTGCAGTGAACCTTGTTCATGAACTTGACACTGAACAGGGGATTGGCCTGATTGAAAAGAGCCGCCCCGGGTTGGGAAAAGCAAATGTTTTTTACGTAAAAAACTTTATGGCTCCGATTGAAAGAGAACGTAATAACGATATGGAAAATACGTTAAACAACACAGAAGAGCCGCGAAAGCCTGATTCTACAAAGAAGTCTAAAAATTGGACTTCTGGAGGTCAAGAAATTAGACCTCAGGAAGTCCAGAAATTAGACCACCAGAAGTCTAAAAACTGGACTTCAGAAAGTCTAGAAATTAGACCACCAGAAGTCCAGAAATTAGACCACCAGAAGTCTAAAAACTGGACTTCAGGAAGTCCAGAAAACAGACTTCAGGAAGTCCAGAAATTAGACCCTAATAAGACTGAATATAACAAGACTGAAAAGAGTGAGACTCAATCTATCAATCAATCCGGGGATACTGCTGTACCCGGTGTATTTGTGCCGCCTACAGAGACGGATGTGATTGATGGGATCCGCAACTATGTGCGGGAAAGGGTTGATTATCAAAGCTTCCAGGGAGAGGATGAGGACGCCAGAGAGGAGGTGGATGAACTCGTAGAGATGATCGTGGATGTCCTGAGAATGCCGGATACAGCTGTACTGAGGATCAACGGGAATGAAATGCCGGCTGTGCTGGTCAAGGAGCACTATTACAGGATCCGCAGGGACCACATTGACTATGTCCGATGGACCATGCGGAATAACTACAGGAAAGTCAATAACATCCGCGCATACATGCTGACAGCCCTGTACAATTCAGTGCTGACAATAGGGCATTACTACCAGGCGGAAGCCAACTATGATGTTTTCGGAGGTGAAGAATGATGACTGAAAAATTCCTGAAGAAAGTATTTCTGCCGCTATGCGGAGCTGCATTGCTTGCATACATCCTTTATCCGTTTTGCACAGAAGAAGGAGTAACAAACTGGCCGCTCCTGATCTGGCTGATGGGCGTTCCTTTCGGGATCTCTCACATGTGCATGTATGTCATCCCCAGGAGCCATCCCTTCACCGATTCCGTAGGTATCCTGTTCGGAAATGTACTTGTCGGCGGAGTGCTTGGCATCTTCATACTGGCATGGCAGATACTGCGCGCAGTTTTCTATCTGATCTGTATGATAATCCAGGCTATCGCAGGCTGCCTTGCATTCATGATCGAGAGAGCCAGAATGGCCCGGGCATAATGATGATGGATATTGTGGATTCATCCGACAGCAGCATAATGAATGCTGTCATTGAGGGGGTACAGGAAAACAATACAGCGCTCACATATGGCATTACACCAACTGTGTAAGGAATACAACTTCATAGCAGGGTGCGCAACGCATCAACCTGCAGGGAACTTTGGACCATTGTGGTCCAAAGTTCCCTGTTGTGTTTCTGCCGGAGGTTGCAATTTATCTTTGGACCATCGTGGTCCAAAGTGTCAGGGAAATCCAACTTCAGACCATCGTGGTCCTAAGTTTCAGAAAAAAACAACTTCAGACCATCGTGGTCCAAAGTTTCAGGGAAAAAACAACTTCAGACCACCGTGGTCCAAAGTTTCAGAAAAAAAACAACTTCAGACCATCGTGGTCCAAAGTTTCAGGAAAAAACAACTTCAGACCATCATGGTCCAAAGTTTCGGTCAATAGAAGGGAGGAACGATGCAGCATTGGAATATCGGACTTTGTCCGAGGAGTACCTGGAGATTGGAGAACGGATACGAAGGCGCAGACTGGAGCTGCATCTGTCACAGGAGCAGCTGGCAGAAAGGGCCGGGATCAGCATCAATACCCTGAGCCGCCTGGAATGCGGCCAATCTTCAACCTCTATAAACAAATTCCGCAGAATCCTGCTTGCGCTGGATGCGGATGCCAATTACCTGATTGGTTTGGAAGTATCAAAGGTGAAAGAAGCAGGCGGGGACGAACAGGTCTTCCTGCGTTTCAGGCATCTTGAGGACGAAGACCAGAAGGTGGTGGCAAAGACAATGATTGCGCTCCTCAATGCCCTTGAAGAGAGGGAAAAATAACAAAGCAATATTTCTATGCTCTCAGGCTGACTCTGGTGCAGCATGGCATATGAAAAAAGTGAAATACCCCGGATATGGGGTGAAGGGAGGAAAGATCCCCCGCATGGGGCGGGGATAAAACTGCAACAAAAGCATATTGTATGGACAGGGGAAGTTATGGCTATCTGACATAACAGTCCTTCCGGTTAGCTGCTGTCCAGCACAGCACGCACCAGGGTATACGGTCCATACAGCGCACGCCATGCCCGTTAAAAAAAACGGGCATGCCATGAGCTTTTTTCAGCTGTCATAAATGACAGCTTCGATCAGAAAACTGCCTCTATTCATCGGAAGATGTTGCTGGAATAGGAGGAATCAGGAATTGCTCCATGCTGCCCGGGAAAGGTGGCAGCAGTGAAAACATTGGAGCAGTTAAAGAGGCAGGTGGAAATCCCGAAGGCAGGGCAGGAAGTTCCAAGCGAGAAGAAGCTCCGGGAGAATGAGGAAGTATATGAATCCATCTCCATCGGCCATGATGCCCGAATCACAGTCTACAGGAACGGATATGTGGTTTGCATGATCGGCAGGCACAAGACGGTCTTTCCGATTTCTGCAGCCGGATACTATACGTTCGGTGAGATTGAAAGAGACATTCATGAGAGGGGCTTTCGAAGACATCAGGAGACAGGGACCGGCGGTTCGGGAGAAAGCCCGGAAAAGAGGCTTTCACTGGATCAGGAGGAGTGGCAGCTTGCCCTTTATCTTGCCGGAGAAGACAGGATCCTGAAAAACATGGATACGGGAATAAGGAAGAAAACACTTCACACGAAGCGTGAGAAGGAAACGGGTGCGGATGAAGTGTTTGAGAGATCCTGGGAAAACCAAATGTTGGAAGCTGCGTTTTCCGTCCTGACAGACAGAGAAAAAAAGGTCGTGTGGGATTGCTGCATCCTTCAGAAGACAGAAACAGAGGTGGGAAAAGAAATGGGGTATTCAAAATCTATGATTTCAAAGACGCTCACGCGGGCGAGGGCAAAGATCAGGAAGTCGGGTGTCCTGAAGACAGATCCCGAAAGGCATCCCCATAGGAATTGAAGCAAAATGTACAGATCATTTCGCTGCAGGTCCTGACTTCGGAACTACGAAATAACAGGCAGTGAAACGCTGGATAAGGAGAACAACATGGGTCAAAAGCCCAGAGTTTGCAGCAGTTATTTTTTTGAAATGGAGGACGGTTCCAGGATCGAGGTCCGGCGGGAGCTGTTCCTGTCCTGGCTGCAGAGAGGAAATTATGACGGATACAAAAAAGAGCAAATACAGGAAATGGGGAAAACGCCGCCGGCACCAGGTCGGCAGCAGGAACCAGAAGGAAGTGAACAGAGCCAAAGGAAGTTAAGAATGTTCGAGCGGGCTTTGGGCAACTTTTCCAACGAGGAACAGAGCCTGATTTATTACCGCTATTACAAAGGACTGAACAGCAAAGACACAGGACTGATGCTTGGAATCAGCCGGGCCAGGGCGGAAAAAATGGAAAAACGGGTAAAGGACCGTTTGAAGAGATTACAAAGAAACCTGGGAGTCCTGATGATCCACTGTCAGTTTGAACATCAGTATTACAGAAGGCACTAAAGAGTTAATCACACAGTTCTTTTACGCTTTCGGCACAGACTGTCGGAGACCACATCTTTCAGACCATATCTAATTCATATACTGGCTACTAAAAATGCGCAGGGTTTTATGTACGGCAGCACAAAACCCTGCCATTTCTTCAGCTGCGCCTATGCGGAAAAACTGTGATGAATCATGAAAGAAATGCAGAACTGCATTCCTTTCATACCGAGGCCGGGACATAGATCCCGGGCTTCAAACGCCTCCCGGGGAAATTGGCTTTACTTAATTCTCCGGGAGGACGCTGCCGGCATTACCGACTCCTGACATTTAGAGGGAAGCAATTCCGGTAGAAAAAGAAGGCTGTAACAGAAAGTGAACAGGTGAAGTGAGATGAGAAGAAAACACAAAAAGAATGATTTTTTTTTCAGGAAAAACAACAAAGAAATCAAAAAAGAGGACACAGCTATGGACTTTTCAAAGCTGCGGATCCGGGCAGGTATGGCAGCCGTCTCAGCGCTGTTGATCCTCTCCCCGGTTGTGATAAGCGCAGCAGGAAGTCTCGCAAATCCAATAGCACAGGGAAACTACCGTATATCAGATTCTGAACAGGTAGACAGTCCTTTTCCTCTTTCGGCAGATTACAGCAACACCGGAAGTACCACTGCGGATGCAGGGAGCACATGTGCAGCTGATTCCCAGAACGCTGTTGCATTTCCTGTCCCCAGTGATAAGGAAAGTGCTGTGGAAGACGCCAGCGCTTTTCAAAGTCTGACAAAAAGCGAATATGCATCAAAATCGCCTGCAGTGGATTCTCAAAAAGATGAATCCTCTTCTGGAAGGACGGACGATGGATCAAACCCGGATTCTCATACAGTTGCCGACGAATCCAAGACAGCAGACACTAACGCAGGCAGGGATCTGAGCGAAACTGTAACAGATGAAGATGCAGACAGCGCAGAAGCTGCAGATAACAGCTCTGAGGATCAGGAGGATGTTGACAGGGAGACATCTGGCACGGGTGATACGGATTCGGAATCAGCAGAAGCTTCAAATGAAGAGGATCCAGAACAGGATAACGAAGACGAAAACAGCGATGTTTTCAGCACCTATGGCAACAATGATTTCTCCGGGACGATCACTCCCGAGATTGTCAGGATTCCGGCAGATGAGTGGGCAGGATTCGGTGAATCAGTCGACGGTTTCCTGGAAAGGGAAAAAGACTTCTTTGAGGCAGGAACATCCATTTTCTTCGACTTAAAGGGTACAGAATACTCAGCCAATATCCAGAATGACAGCTTCGATATAGAGAAGACGGAGGATGGAACCGCGGTGGCCATAGAGACGGCATCTATAAAAGATGGATCTGGCGTATATGAAAACGTCGTAGAGTACGTCATCCGAAATGCCGGCAGTACATCAGACGGGGAAAAGGTGGATCTGATCCTGACCCTCGATGAAGCCAGAATTGAACTTCCTGAAGAGTCCAGGGAAGGTGCTTCCGGCAAGATCGCTGTCTCCTCTGTTTCTGATGATCACACTTTCAGGGCTGTGGCAAGGACGATTCCTGCCAGCACGGATGGAAATGATGCAGACAGAGAAAACGAGGCTGAAGCAGTGGATGTAAGGGCTTCGGAAAAATGGTCCGCCCGTATCGTATCGCACGAAGGAAACAGCGTTGATGAACCCAGGACCTTCCTCTTTATTCCCGATCTGGACGAAGTCTTCGGAGATCCTGCAAGTGAAACATGTGACCGGGAACGTGTGGCGATGCTGTCAGGCTTTACAGGCAAAGCACTCTGCTGCGAGGATACATCAGTTTCAGTTTCACCCTCCGGTTATCTGGAAGGGAATGGGCAGCCGGGTGCGGTAATCCTTCCTGTTAACAGCGCAAACATTCAGTTTGCCTGGGGCGGGACGAACTGTTCAACAAATATTTTTGCAGACTTCAGCAGGATTAAGTCTGAAGAAGTGCCTGAAAAGGATAAGACGAATGAGGAAGATCCGACTGATCCTGATAGCACCGCAGATGCAGGTAAAGATACAGATTCAGACACGGATGCAGAAATAAATACGAATACAGAAAAAGCTTCTCTTTCAGACACCGAAGAATCCATGGCCGAGTCTGCCGAATCCAGGGCGTCAATTTTGATCAGCTATGAAGAGGAACCGGAAAAGGCAGCCGGACTGTCTGCGGGCGATACATTGGAGCTTTCCATGAAGGTCAAAAACAGTGGTTCTGAACTGCTCAAGGATGTTGAAGTCAGTGAGATCCTGGACGATGATGCGGATCTGACCGTTGCCTGGAACAGGTCTTCCGATCCTGATACTGGGGAAAACATCCTTTCTGAAGGGGAAACAGTCCCGGTCACAGTGACTTATACCGTTACACAGGATGATATCGATACTGGAAAGCTGGTTCGTAAGACTGAGGCAAGCGCGCAGACCGCCAACAGGGATGCGGTGGAGGACGAGCAGACTTCGGAGGTGATCCTAAAGGGGACAGCTTCCATTGACTTTTCAAAGAAGGCTAATGTCCAGCAGATCAGCGACGCAAGAGCGGGTGCGGCCATCCAGTATTCGTTTACCGTAACAAATTCCGGCAATGTGACGCTTCGGGATATTGAAGTCATCGACCAGATGGAAGGACTTTCCCGGATCGAGTATGACTGGGAAGAGAGCACGGACAGCAGGACCGGGGAAGGCTATCTTTCACCCGGCGAAAGGGTGACGGCATATGCTACCTATGAGATCACCACAGACGACATCCAGAATGGAAAGATCGTAAATAAAGCCTTTGCCAGAGGAAAGACAATGCAGGGCAAAACCATTGAATCCAACGAACCGGAAGCACCAACATCCATCTCACCAGAAGGAAAATCAGGAAAAAAATCCGGCTCGCCGGAGACAGGGGACGATACAGATATCTTTATCTATTTAATGCCGGCCATTATTTCGTTTACCATATTGATCACCTCATTTGTTCTCGGGGAAATACAAAGGAAGAAAATGGCTTTTGACGATGAGGAAAAGGATTGAAAGGGTTCATGGTACAGACATAAAAATTCCATTTTTTTATCAGAGCAGGAAACATTCCGGCCTGTCGAAGCCCCATAGGTGTAAGGAGCAATAATGGCCATGCCTATGCTCGTATTTTACACCTTGAAAACTGAATAGCCTGCCCGGATGGATACCTGCCTGACTGCGCATAAATCGCACGGCTTGCAGAGAAAACGCCCCGTAAAAAACGGGACTGGAACGGGACCGGGATGAACAGGCATAAACGCTCATGAATAACAGCAGATACCATACGGCAGGGCTACTCGTCCTGCCGCATGAATGTGCTGTTATCATTTTGTCCGTTTTTTTGGAAATCATCGGTAAAAAGAAAACTTTCAGGATGGAAACCATTTAGGGGCACAGGAGCGGAAAAACGGGCAGGGTACGCTGTGAAAACTTATGAGGAGGTGACGGTATATATGGGCATATTCCGGTGTGATGGCAGTACTGTTGCCCGGACGAAATCATAATTCAATTATTCCAAATTTAAGTGGAGGATAAGAAGTGAACAGAAAAAAGACGATTGCAAGGATCGCTGCCGGCTTCCTCTCCGTAGTGACATTTCTTTCAGCGGTAATCGGGCCGGTTCCCGCTATGGCGGCGGATTCCGATTCAGACTCAGTATACATGGAGGATTATCCGGAGCTGAAGGATGTCAGAGACATGCTCGATGAGGATGAAATCGTTAAAGCAGAAGACATTACTGTTGATGTGGACGAGGATTTTGAGATCAAAAAAGACTTCAAAGGGATCGATTATTCTTCAAAGAAGGTCAAGATCTCCCTTTATGATGATGATGGCTTTTCTTCTTCAAAAGAAGGAAGCTATAAGCCTGTTTACCATGCAGACCCTAAAAGCGGGAATCACGGATACCGCTTCAGCCGCAGGATCACGGTGGTAAAGAAGGAAGAAAAAAAGGAAGCCTCTTCTTCCAGTGCTTCAAACCGGACAGGCTCAAGTGCAGAGAGCCATGGTGAGAATTCCTCTGAAAAGGAGGCGGCCGCCGATGATGCAGAAGAAGGAAATGAACCGAAGGATCCTGACGGCAAGACTGAGAGTGCCGGTCAGGTGCCTTCGAATAAAGCTAAGGAAGTTGATGATCCTGAAATGGATGAGTCGAAAAAAGACCTGTTACTCTCAGATGACGGAAACGGAAGTACGGCGGATGAAGCAGCTGCGTTACAGGAAGAAGGAGCAGCCGGAGAAGAAGCTTCCGCCAGTACTGAAATGAACGATGAGAAGGGAAACCGGAATAATGGCAGCCTCTCAGCAGAAGGAAATACAGCAGCAAGTGAAACTGCATCGGAAACAGAAGAAGCCAACGGTTCATCCACAGAGGCAGACACTGCTGATGAGTCCTCCATTGAGAGTGAGGCGGCAGAGCCTTCTGAGAATGAAACAGCCGCAGAAGGAAGCACTGATGCAGCTGTTGAGGATACCACTGCGGCAGGCACTGATGCAGCTGCTGAGGATGCCACTGCGGCAGGTGCTGCTGAAGCGCCTGCGGAAGAATCCGGTGAATCTGTGCAGGAAATCGCCATGACAGTTGAGGAGTTTGAGGCCGCATTTGAAAAGGTGACGACCCCGGCCCTCGCTGCGTCCGCTTCCGCAAATAACGCATCCGGCGCAAAGATTGTCAGCAAGGAAGATGAAATTGACTATGAGGACCTGGGGATCGGAAAAGATGTCTCCGGCCACCTCGGGCATACGACACCGATTAATGTTGTTGATGATGACGGCAATACTTACGTGGGAATATGCTCGGTGCCGGATGACAGGGGATGGAGCAGAGGAAGTAAACTTCCTGACGTTTCGCGAGTGACAGACTCCCTGATCATCAAGTACTACTACTATACTATGCTGGACAGCTATGGCGAAGATCTGGCTAGATCCAAGGGCTTTGGGAGCGATTCTAAAGAGGTCGCCATTGCAGTTTGCCATGAAGCAATCGGAGAACGCTACGCGAAGCTTGCCGGAATCGAGTATGACCGGCCTAACGTGGGAAGCAATCTGCGGGCACTGATCAATGCTTATAAGTCCGGTGTGGCGGCAAAACCTCTTCCGGATATGGATCATGTATTCATTTATGCCAGCGGTCGTATCAAAGTAGACGGACACTGGCGGCAGTCTTACGTGTTCGGACGTGTTGAAGAGGAAGAATCCTCCAATATCGATCTCCGGAAGGTTTCCAGTGACTCGGATATGAGGTGGGCTTACAAGGCTTACTATTCGTTGCATGAGACAGCTTCCGGCGGTACAGTAAATTTCCGCATGTATTCTGACAAGGCCTGCACCAAGAGGGTCAAAGTATATACGGATTCAGAAATGACAAAGGAACTGGACCCCATTCCGATTGGAAAGAACGGCGTGAGCGGCCTCTATAACAAGACTGTCTTCTACTGCGAACCAGGGACGGTATACCTCAAAGAGCTGACGACACCCAAGGGCTATCAGCCGCATGATGAGCCTTTCGGTCCTTACACTCTTGATGAAGGCAAGGGAAAAACAATCAAGATCAATAATACACCCAGATACGCACAGGTTGGCATTGTGAAAAAGGATTCCACCGACGGCAAAGGACTGCAAGGTGCCCAGTTTTCACTTTATTCAGACATAGAGGATGCCAGGAATGAAGATGAACCGATCGGGAGGTTTACGACCGGTGCTGACGGAAGATCAAATACCCTGGAGGTTCTGGCAGGCAAGCAGTACTATATCCGGGAGACAAAGGCACCGGAAGGATATAAGCTGGACACTACTGTCCGCAAGCTGGAAATCGCTGATAGCCTGACTGCTACCAAGTGGACTGATGTCACTAATGAGCCGGAAACCGGGAAGGTGACTCTCATCAAATCTTCCGCAGATCCGGAAGCCACAGGCTCTCTCTACAGCCTTGCAGGTGCGGTTTACACAGTGACTGACAAAGCCGGCAAAAGCGTTGGGACACTTACCACGAATGAGGATGGATCTTCCAATACCCTGACCCTGCCCCTGGGTACCTACACTGTCAAAGAGACGAGTGCATCCAATGGGTTTAAGCTCGACACAAAGGACCAGACAGTGACGATCAAAGCTGGTCAGACAGAAACCGTTAAGAGCCTTGAGGAGCCAATCCCAGGGAAAATAACCCTGCTGAAGGTTTCTTCCATGGAGAAAGACGGCAAGGATCCTGATACCCTCCCGATCGCAGGCGCGGTTTATTCCCTTTATAAAACTAAGGAGGACGCAGAATCAGGGAAGGATGCCATCGGAAACTTCACGGTAAAGGCGGACGGGACATCCAACGTCATTGAGGTCCTCGGCGGTAAGACTTACTACGTGAAGGAGACAAAGGTGCCGGAGGGATACCTGCCGGATACGACGATTTACAGCGTTGATGTCAATACACTGACAGAGACCATCAAGATTCATTCCACTGACAATCCCATTTTCGGTGGGGTAAAGATCAAAAAACGAGATCTGGAGACAGGAGAAGATAAGCCTTTGGGCGGCGCGACTCTGGAAGGCGCTGTTTTTACCATTTACAACAAGAGCACTTATGCAGTTTACGCAGATGGAAAGAAGATTCCTGCAGGAGAAGCTGCCCTGACTATTACGACAGACCAGACAGGGCTTGCCCAGACAGGGAACCGTACACTCTCCTACGGCGACTACCAGATTGTCGAGACAACAACACCTGAGGGATACACGATCAAGGGTGCCACACCAGTATCTTTCATCATCCGGGAGGACGGTATCACTATTGACCTGACGGAGGAAAAAGACTCCATTAAAAACCAGGTCATGCGTGGCGATTTCTCTATCCGCAAGATTGATGGAGACAGCCAGAAGCGCATGGCGGGCGTGACCTTTGCCGTGACAGCCCTGGACCGCGACGGCAAGGAGATCGAGGAACATACTTTCACGACAGATAAAAACGGTGTTTTTGAGAGCACGGCAGCCTTTGCAAAGAAGGAAAACGCCGACCGCATCTGGTTTGGCGTGGACGCAAAGGAAGATGATTCCCTGGGAGCACTCCCCTACGGTGATTATCACATCGCGGAGATTGAGGGAGAAAACAATAAGGGAATGGACATGTTCGAGGATGATTTTTCCATCTACGCGGATATGCAGATCATTACACTTGGGAACATCGAAAACCACCAGAGTCCTTCCATCCTGACGGAACTGAGAGGGGAAGGGGACGAGCAGTACATCCCCGCAGAAGATGGCGTAGTACTGACAGACACTGTCTATATGGAGAATTTCCAGGGTTATGTCGGACAGAAAGTCACTGTCCATGGAATCCTCATTGATAAACAGTCAGGAACCCCGATCAAGATTGGCGGCAAGACTGTAGAGGCTGAGACAACAAAGGCCATTAAATCAGAAAGCACATCCGTCAAACAGAAGTTTACATTTGATGCATCCGCTCTCGCCGGAAAGACAGTCGTCTGCTATGAATACGTAAAGATGGACGACATGACGCTGGCTTCCCATACAGACCTGGCAGATGAAGACCAGACGGTCCACTTCCCGTCCGTCAATACCAGGGCGGCGGACAAGCAGACCGGGGATCAGGTCGGAGCTTCTACCGGTTCGGTCACGATCATAGACAAAGTCACTTACACAAACCTCCAGCCTGGAAAGAGCTACACAATGGAGGGAACCCTCATGGATAAAGAGACAGGGAAACCTGTGAAAGACAATTCCGGAGACGAGGTGAAAGCCAGCCGTGAATTTGTCGCCTCCGCATCTGGAAACGGCGAGGTGGAGATCGAGTTCAGCTTTGTCACAGCTCCCGACTACCCCGGCAAAGATGCTGTAGCCTTCCAGAAGGTGACCGGCACAAACGGCCGGACCTATGCATCACGGGAGGATCTCGCCGATGAGGCTGAAACCATCCACGTGCCTTCCATAGAGACCAATGCCGAAGACGGTCTGACCGGAGGGCATACCGGCACTGTGTCGGAAGAAACAGTCATTAAAGACATTGTCACCTATCATAACCTTATTCCGGGAAAGGAATACACAGTGTCTGGTGTCCTTATGAATAAGGAGACCGGGGAATCCCTGAAAGACGCTGCCGGGAAGGAAATTAGTTCCGAAAAGACCTTCACACCTTCGGAAAAAGAAGGATCCGTGGAGATTTCCTTCACCCTTGATTCCGCCCTTCTGGCGGGAAAGACTGTTGTCACTTTCGAGGACCTTTACCACAATAAGATCCGGGTTGCTGTTCATGCGGACATCAAGGATGAGGACCAGAGCATCCATTACCCCGAGATCCGCACCAATGCCCGGGATGGGAAAACAAAAGACGAAGTCGGCACTGTGCCCGCTGAGACGACCGTGATTGATACGGTGACTTATAAAAACCTGGTGCCAGGCGACCATTATACAATCTCCGGCGTCCTGATGAATAAAGGAACCGGCAAGCCGGTCCTGGGGAAGGCCGGCAAGGAGATCACTGCGTCTGCGGAGTTTGATGCCAAGGATACAGAAGGAAGCATCGAAGTGGCTTTCACACTGGACACAGACATTCTTTCCGGGGAACTGGCTGACAACGCAGGCGTCGTATTTGAGGATCTTTTCAATAACGACATTAAAGTAGCCAGCCACGCAGACCTGGAAGATGCGGACCAGACGGTTTTCTATCCCACCATCACGACTGATGCCAAAGACGGCCTCACAGGGGATCCTTCTGGGGCTGTCAATAAGGAGACCACCCTTGTTGATGTCGTTACCTATTCCAACCTTGTTGTCGGACGGACCTATACAGTAAAGGGGACACTGATGAACAAGGCAGATGGGAAACCGCTGAAGGATGCTGCCGGCAAAGAAGTCAGCGCCAGTGAGACCTTCGAACCGAAGAAGAAAAACGGAACGGTCGAACTGACCTTCCGCTTTGACTCCAGTCTGTTGGCAGGAACCACGGTGGTTGCTTTCGAGGAACTTTACCACAACGACATCCAGGTCGCTGTCCATACCGATATTAAGGACGAGGACCAGAGCGTCCATTACCCGAAGGTCTCTACGAATGCTTATGATGATATGACTGAATCCCATCTGGGCACCCACACGGAAGAGGCCAGGATCATCGATATCGTCCATTATGAGAACCTGCTTACCGGCAAACAATATACGGTGAAAGGTACACTCATGGACAAGGCGACCGGAGAAGCCCTGAAAGACGCTTCCGGAAAGGCTGTCACGGCAGAAGCAGTTTTTCTGGCGGGCGACCCTCTGGATATCCCGAAAGAACCGGTGGTTGACTTCTTCCCTGATGAAGAGGAAGAAGCTGTTCCTGCAGCTTCTGCAGATACCGGATCTGAAAAAACGGATGGTGACGCCAGGAAAGATGGCCCAGTAACATCCGGCGATGTGGCGCTTGTTTTTACCTTCGATTCAACACTGCTCGCGGGCAAAACGATTGTCGCATTTGAAGACCTGTACCATAACGACGTTAAGATCGCCGCTCATGCAGACATCAATGACGAAGACCAGAGCATCTATTACCCTGAAGTCACCACTGATGCCGAAGACGGCCTGACAAAGGACCACACAGGTACAGTCGATGAGAAAGTCACGATCAAAGACGTTGTCACTTACTCCAATGTAATTCCGGGGAAGGAATACACCATTTCCGGAACCCTGATGGACAAAGCGACTAGTGAACCCCTCTATGATCAGGAAGGAAATGGCCTTGTTGCTGAGGAAACATTTACCGCTGAAGCCGCACAGGGGACAGTCACACTGACCTTTACCCTGGATTCCAGGCTTCTTGAAGGGACGACAGTCGTTGCTTTTGAAGACCTGTTCCAGAATGATATCCTGGTCGCGGTCCACACAGACATCAATGATGAGGACCAGAGCATCCATTATCCCAAGATCCGCACCCATGCTGCTGATTCCAGGACATCCACCAATGTCGGAGAGAAAAACAAGCAGGCCGTGGTGGTCGACAGGGTGACGTATTCCAACCTTGTCCCTGGAAAGAAATATACTGTTTCCGGTGTTCTGATGGACAAGTCCAGCGGCAATGAACTGGCGGGAAAGAACGGCAAGAGCATCACTGCGAAGGCTGAATTTGTGCCGGAGAAAGCGAATGGCTCAGTAGAACTGTCCTTCAAGGTCGATTCTACCATCCTCGCCGGAAAAACAGCGGTTGCCTTTGAGGATCTCTATTTCAACGGGATCAAGGTTTGCAGCCATGCTGACATCGAGGATGAGGACCAGACAGTTTACTTCCCGGAAATCGCTACGCATGCTTCCTTTGAGCCTGATAAAACAAAGGACGCTGCGGATAAAAAAGCGGCGGATACTAAATCCGATGTTAAAAAAATGACCGCCAAGGGTGAAGTGAAAGTTGTTGATAAGGTAACCTACAAGAACCTCGTACCCGGCAAGGAGTATACGATCAGCGGAAAACTGATGGACCAGAAGACTGGGAAAGCTGCCCTTGTTGACAAGAAGGAACTTACTGCACAGGCGAAGTTTACACCGGATCAGGCATCCGGAAGTATTGAACTGACCTTCACGTTTAAGGCAGATGAACTTGGCGGAAAGAACCTTGTCGCATTTGAGGAACTCTATTTGAGCAATACCCTTGTTGCCAGCCATACCGACATCAAGGATGAGGCGCAGACGGTCACTCTGGAAAAGCCTGCAGACAGCAAAAAAACAGGTTCCGGAGGCGGAAATACATCTGGAGGAAGATCTTCATCCAGCCCCAAAACCGGAGACGATACGAACCTGTTCCTGTTCCTGCTCCCTATGCTGCTTGCAGCCGTAGGGATCAGTGCCCTGGCTATCTATAAGATCAGGAAACAGGACTGATAACGCCTACTGTCTGTCAGCTGCAATGCCAGCCTGATGCTGATCATTTGACAGCAGCATCTTCCGGCAATGGCAGCTGAACAAATCAATACGGGATGTGCATGCATCCCAACCATTCCGGCACCTGCAGTGTGTACCTGCAGGTGCCGTTTATATGGCTTTTGTGATTTCTGGCTATCTGCACTCTAGGTGAGTGCACTCAAGATGGATTTACACAGACAAGGTGATATGGCGGTTGCTTGGCTGGTAACCGCATCACCATTGCAGGTATGTGCCAACCCATATTTAAGTAACCACATGCCGGGCTAGGTGAGCAGCAAATAGTATAGACACGGGATGCCAATGCGGAAAGTGGCCACGATGACGACCAGACCGACAACCACGCTCGCACATCCTTCCCGCATCGTCGTAGGCTCACGATGCCGCAGCCCCCGCACTATCATGCTCAGACCGTCGCTGACCATGTGCAGCTCTTCCCAAAAAAGTGCTGCAAGAATGACAAAAAATGTTAACAGTTTCTGATTGGTATTCATATCCAACCTCCTCGAAATAAATATGTTGCCCATTACGTTGCTAAATAGTTTGATGCAGGTGGATGGACCAGTGGGCAACGGTCTGGCCTAACCGTCCTCTTTTAGTTATATGAGTTTCCCTGCTCAGTTAGCCAAACTGTAAAAAAGGATCGTTTATCATACAGTTGCTTAATGTCATAACCCTACTCGGGTGAGTCTGGAGTGCCGCAGTCAAAGAAAGGAGAATTAGAATATGAAAAGACATTTACTCGGTGAAGGATTGAACATGAATGGAGATAAGAAACTGGCTGTCTTCGGTATTGCTGCTGCCTGTGTCATCGGACTTATCAATCACGTGCAGTACAGGAACCTGGCAAAGCGGATGGAAGATCTGGAAGTGACGGTGGAAATGGAACTGTTCCCGGATCTTGCGTTTCCCCGGATCCATGAACAGGAAAGCCAGGAGGAAAAAGAACCGGACTGGTGGGAGGAGGAACTGTCCAGGCCATGTGAAGCAGGATGCCCGGACGGCGAAAGATGCCCTTCCTTCAAAAGCTCCATGTAAGGCTGCTTTCTCTCGATGTGATTACTATCAGTATGGACGGGAGGATGAAAGATGCAGGAAGAAATGAATGAAAAGACCGTTTCACTAATCATACGCGGCACGAAAGTGACTGCAGTGGTCTTGAAAGACGCCATGAAGATGTTCCTGCGCCAGACTTCGAACAGGGGATCAAATGGCAGGGATGGCAAGGGAACATCTGAGAAACAGAAGCAGGTTTCACAGCCCGGGACCGGGAAGACTTCCCTGCGCAAAATGATGAAAGAAGGGAGCGAGCTGTCCAACATTGAGATCTCTGATGAAAATATCAAGTCTTTTGAGAAAATTGCCCGCAAATATAGTATGCAGTTCAGCCTTATGAAGGATAAATCGCACGACCCGCCGCGCTATCTGGTCTTTTTCAAAGCAAGGGATGTCAGTGTCATGCAGGCTGCGTTCCGGGAATATACAGGAGTCACTCTGAACCGGAAGGCAAGGCCTTCTATCCGGAAAAAACTGCAGAATGTTATTTCCCAGCAGCGTAAGGCAAAACACAGAGAGCGTGAGAAGACACACGAAAAGGCGCATGAACCGTCCTTATAAATGAAGACGGGAACACGATAAAAGACGGCAGTCAGCTGCAATACGTGTTAGCGTTCTGGAATTACAATGATGTTTTGCAGGCCGGCATCGGTAACGGCAGGAATAAGGCATTGTTATTTGCGGACAGTGCCTGAGTGAAGGAAAAGATGAAAAGAAAAGGAAATAATAAGAGGCCTGATGGAAGCAGGCCTCTCAATGATCGAGCAAATACAGTCAAAAAGATCTTTGGCAGATTCAGAGAAGCGGCCAGGGAAAGAATCAAAGAGGACATGGGTGTAATGATCCTGAGGACACTACCCTATGTCCTCTTTTTCTATTTCGTGGAAAAAGGCTCCTGGCTGTATCGGCACTGCCGGGGCAATTCGGCAGTCGAGAAGGCCATCACCCTGCTGATGAATTTCCAGTACGCTTTCAGAAGCCCACTTCCAAGCCTGCATCCGGCCGACATGACTGCAGGCCTTGCAGGTGCGGCTGCGCTCTATGCATTTCTCCTTTACAGGAAGAATAACGCGAAAAAGTTCCGACAGGGAGAGGAGTATGGTTCAGCCAGATGGGGGACCCCAAAGGACATAGCCCCTTTTATTGATCCGGTATTTGAAAACAACATCCTGCTGACAAAGACTGAACGGCTGACCATGAGCTCCCGTCCGAAGAATCCCAAATACGCCAGGAATAAGAATGTTATCGTCATTGGCGGTTCTGGATCCGGCAAAACAAGAGGTTATGTTAAGCCGAATCTGATGCAGTGCGAGAGCTCAACTTACCCGGTTTCATTCGTGGTTACAGATCCAAAAGGGACAGTACTGGACGAGGTGGGCACGCTCCTGGTAAGGCGCGGAAAATATGTTATCAAAACGCTCAATACTATCAATTTCCGCAAAAGCATGCGCTACAATCCCTTCCATTACATCCGCTCTGAGAAAGACATCCTGAAGCTGGTAAATACAATCATGGTCAATACCAAGGGAGAAGGAGAAAAGTCTTCTGAGGATTTCTGGACCAAAGCGGAACGCCTGCTCTACTGCGCCCTGATCGGGTACATCTGGTATGAGGCTCCGGAGGAGGAACAGAACTTTTCGACGCTACTGGAGTTTATCAATGCTTCAGAGACTCGTGAGGAGGATGAGACCTTCAAAAATGCGGTCGACCTGCTCTTCGAAGAACTGGAGGACGAGGAGCCTGAACACTTTGCCGTTCGCCAATATAAGCGCTTCAAATTGGCCGCAGGCAAGACTGCAAAATCAATACTGATTTCCTGCGGTGCAAGGCTGGCACCCTTTGATATCGCCGAGATCCGGGATCTGATGTCCTATGACGAGATGGAACTGGACACCATCGGAGACCGGAAAACGGCCCTCTTTGTGATTATTTCCGATACAGATGATACCTTCAACTTCATCGTGGCCATGATGTATACGCAGCTTTTCAACCTGCTGTGTGATAAAGCGGACGATGTGTATGGCGGCAGACTTCCCTGCCATGTGCGTCTTCTTCTGGATGAGTTTGCGAATATCGGACAGATCCCCAAATTCGACAAACTCATCGCGACGATCCGAAGCCGTGAGATCTCGGCTTCGATCATCCTGCAGTCCCAGAGCCAGTTGAAGACGATTTACAAGGACGCCTCTGAGACGATTATAGGGAATTGTGACAGCATGCTTTTCCTTGGAGGCAAAGAAGGCAGCACCTTGAAGGAGTTGTCGGAGACGCTCGGTAAGGAAACGATCGACCTTTACAACACATCCGATACGCGCGGACAGAGCCGGTCCTATGGCCTGAACTATCAGAAGACAGGCAAGGAACTGCTACACTTGTTTGTGAAGAGTTCAGTTGCCCAATCTGAAAATTCACGAACAGGGACACGATCAACTGGATTCCTCAGTCAAATCAAGGCGTACCAGAACTGGTACAGCTTCAGAATGGAGGAATGCGATGACCGAATTGAAACAGCAGATCCGGGAGAACGGGATCTGGTATACGCTTGTCGGGGATTATTATATCCCGAATCTGACACTGCCGGAAGAAGAAAGAAGCATCGGAAGATATGGCAGGCTGCACAGGGAATATCTGAGGGAAACGAAGCCTCATACATATAATGACCTGATCCTGACGGGCAGGTTATGGACGTGCCTGGCCGACCTGGACGAACAGGCCGAGGAGAGGCTAAATCACATCATCCGGCAGTTTCGTGAGAAGGAAGATGTTACAGAGGAACTGAAAATACAGGATCAGATGGAGTGGGTTTGCCGTATGAACAGCATCCGGGCACGCGCGGAAGAGATCATCCTGCATGAGATGATCTATGTTTGAGGCGGTGACGGGCATGACCATTTTGAAAAGATTGGTGAAAATACCATTGCTGCCTGTGATAGCAGTCCTTACGGCCGCAGAATGGGTCGCATCATTTCTGGTCGCTCTTTCCGGCTGGATCTTTATCGCCATCGCGGGGATCGCGTTCCTGACGGCGGTTCTGAGTTATCTGATGGGCCTGTCAGACGGCCCGGAGGCACTGCGGATGCTGGGAGCGGCGTTCCTGTTCTGGAGCCTGCCGCATATCGGCAATGCATTGATTGCGATGGTGGCAGCAGGCCGTGCATATGCGGAGCATTTGCTCCTGAAATAAGTAAAAGCAGATGTGGCCGGACGGACGGTTCGGATGGCGAGGCGCAGGGATTTTCTCTGCGCCTTTGCCATGCCCGGGAATACTTTCATAAATAATGAGTATTGGCGGGTGCCCGGCAAATCCCGACGGACAGCATAGGCATTATTCTAAAAAGCTGTTCAGGATCTCGTCCTGGGCATCCAGCCAGTCCTGGAACTCCATCAGGGTGAGTTTCTTGCTCCCTACCTTCTTTTTCTGTTCAAGAGCCGATTGTTTGAACTCTGTAAAGGCTTTATTCAGTTCTGCCATCCGTTCTTCCGCAAGGCCGATCCGCTTTGCCTTGTTGATCCGGTTCCGCCAGCGCTGGCAGACGTTTTTGTAGATCATATCATACTGGTTTGACCGGGCCCGGTCATCAAACTCCTGCTTGCTTTTCTTCGCCTGTATCTTCCGGCAGGCCTCACTGCAGATGGAGTATCGCTGGCTGGGCGCGAGAAAGTATTTTCCGCAGACAGAGCATTTCTGGAAGCACAGCTGCCATTCCGCGATCCTCTTCTGATAGTAAAGAACCAGGGGAACCAGTGAGTGATATCCCATGGCGCACTCAAAATCGAACCTGCCCAGGGGATACCAGATATCCAGATCAAATTCCTCCGCCTCAAAAGAGTGAGATTCGACCAGCCGGTTCCTTGACTTCATGAGGATCTCGGGCTTCTTTGTATAAAGAAACAAGGTTTTTAACCCGCTGATATCCCGCATATATTTTTCCGCCGCGTCACTTCTGTCCTTCGGAATTCTGGCACGGCGGTATCCGTCCCAGATCCGGATGGCGGCGTATTTCTCCATTGGCGTGCCGTACCTGTATTTCGCTTCCAGAAAATCGCGGGCTGTTTTTTCCAGGGCAGGCTGCGCAAAACGATGGGTATGCAGGGCATCCCACAAAGGCATGGTTCCGTATTGGTTCCATGCTTTTTCCTTGTCCTGGGTAAATTCCGTGAGGAGAGTGCCAAGCTCCCGCTCCACGTCCAGGAATACGGCGGCATCCTTAACCCCCTGCAGCCGGCGCTGTATTTTCGCCCTTATACCAATCAGGATACGTTCTTTCAGCTTCTTCCGGTCAAGGAGCAGGGCTATCTCATACCGCTCCTGGGCCGGATCGTCCGGCCGGTCAAATATAAATTCCATCTTAACGTCCTTCCTTTATGGGAATGATATTTGATGTTATGGGAATAACATATTAAAAGCTATATGTTACCCATACTATACCGCATAAGTATTGTAAATGCAAGCAAAACAAGATATGGTGCTATTGCGTGGGAATCGCGTAATAAACAGTATATTGAAAACTGAATGAGCCGTCCAGACTGTCATAAACCGCCAGGATCCGGGGAACCGGGGAGCGCATACCGGAAAGATCCGGGATGACGACACAGCGCCGCGCAGGGTTGCCTGTCAGGAAACAGCCGGGGAGCAACGGACAAGCGCCTCATAATGGAAACAACAAATCAAACCAATCACGAAAGGTATGGTGATTAGAAATGAGCAAAATAAGACACACAGGGAGCATGAACGAATTACCGCTGGTTCTGGAGGTATCCGATATCCAAAGGATCATGGGGATCTCGAGAGCGACGGCCTACGAGCTGGTACACAAGCCGGATTTTCCGGCGTTCCGTTCGGGGAGGCTCATCCGGATCAGCCGGGAAGCATTCTTTGAATGGATGGCAAGGAACAGGATCGGGGAGCCGATCAGAAAGGACGAGGAATGATGAGACTGAATAGATACGAACTTCGGGCGCTGCACTCCTTTGGATGCGATAACTACGCCCTCACCTGCCAGCGGCTGAACTGGGCCGCGGCCTGCGCGACCGCCCCGGACGCGAAGAAGCTGTACCGGGAGTTGTCGGCCAGGTTGTTCAATGAATGCACCGAGCAGGACTACCGTCATTTGCGCGGGATGGTGATGCGGAACATGGAACCCATGACTGTCACCGGGCCGGAGGACCCGCTGCCGCCTGCCGGGGAGGCAAAAGTCTTTCGTCTTCCGGCGGCGTGAAAGAGGAATATTGGGAGTGGGAAGAATTTATACGGTAACGATGTCAGAAAAAGCAGCTTGCATTTACGGCTTTCACGGTGTATTATTCTTAGTAGGAAAACCCTATTTTCCTACTTTTTCGTGGAGGTGACAGTAAGATGGCAGAAGCTGTTTTTGTGAATGATGCAAGAGTGATGTCCAAAGGACAGGTGACGATTCCCAAAAAAGTCCGCGCGGCCCTGGGAATTGATACCGGAGATCGGGTAACGTTTATTGTTGACGGCGGAAATGTCCGTGTCGTCAATTCGGCAATTTATGCCTTACAGCGTTTTCAGGAACAGATGAAAGGTGAAGCTGCAAAGGCAAGCCTCTTTTCCGAAGATGATGTAGCAGAATGGATCACGAACTCCCGGAGAGAGGAAGCCAGCGAATGAAGATAATGATTGATACGAACATCGTCATATCAGCGGTGCTTTTTCCGAACGGTAAGGCGGCGCAGGCTTTTTATAAAGCACTGCTGCCGCCTTATGAACCGCTGCTTTGTGACTACGTGATTGACGAGCTGCATCGGAAATTTCGGGAAAAGTTTCCTGAGCGCCAGATGGAACTGGAAGCGTTCCTGTTTCATGCGCTCATGTCAATCCGGACTGTACAGACTCCCGAAGAGGAACTTGCGGTTGAGAAAGAGATCCGCGATCCAAAAGACCGGCCGATTTTACGGGCAGCTTTGAACGCGCATGCGGATTTATTCCTGACAGGAGACAAAGACTTTTTAGAATCCGCAGTAACAGATCCGAGGATTATCAGTGTCGCATCTTTTCTGGAGATGTAAGAAAGAACCGGGACTGTCTGCGTAAAATGGAATAGTATCCGCCCGGGCATCCTGTCCGAGCATTAATGAAAAAATATCATAATGGCCAAAGCAAAGGCGACCAACCGTAGTCGAAAGACGAAAGCTGGTCGCTTTTGTTTTGCCCGTTAGACGGGACCGGGTGCATCCGGTTCCGACATCGCGGTGATGCACCGCCGCGATGGAAAGAGGCGAAGCGCACCATTGCCTGCCGGCAGCCAGCCGGTTTTGCAATGGAACGGAGCCGATACAGCCGGAGGACAACCGTGCTTTCGACGGGAAGCGCGGTCGGATGCCGGCTGAAATTTTCAAGGCGAAAGAAATGCTCATTTGCAGGACGGACGCATTGAAAAACCCGGGGAAACAGAAAGAATCCGCTGCGGGCAAGAGCGGAGGATTTCTGTTTTTCCGGGGCAGGGGTCAAGGGGAATGCAATGCCCATTGTCAGGGGTGCCGGGGGTGAAACTTCCGGCGCGGGTCAAGGGTGGCAAACCCTTGTCTGGGTGCAGGGACGACGTGTCCTGCTCCGGGTCGAGGGCGGAAAGCCCCGCCCAGTTGGGTTGCTGTTTACGGCAGCCCTTACTGGGTATTACCTGCCGAAAATGTCTCACATAACCCCCGGGTTCATGAGGCAGGGGCATTTGAAAAAACACCAGAACCGAAAAAAAGGAAACCATGGTTTCAGGAAAAATGCAGAAAACTCAGTGAAACGGAAAACAGAAAACTTGCAAAGAACGAAATAAGAAAAAATCAGAAAGGACGGTGATGACCATATGCGGCTGACCAGGCACAACGGCCGAGCGGGGAAATTCGGAACCTATAACCCGAAGCACAATGACCGGCAGTTCAATGTAGAGCACAGTGAGCATATCGATCCCACCCGGACAAAGTTCAATATCTATTTTGACTGCTATACAGGATACCGGGGCAAAGGATTTCCTGATCGGGATCCGGAGAGCATCATCAGTTTTGAAGAGATCGAGCGGATGTATTACGCAGAGAACTATGGCGATTTTCTGGATGGGCAGAACCGCAGGAATGAGGCACACGGCCACGCGAACCGGAACCGCACGGTGGAGGACCTGCTGGTGAACAAAACAACCTGTCCGGAGGAGACTGTCTATCAGATTGGCACGATCGACGAGCATGTTTCCGAAGATGTTCTCTTCAACATTGTGACGGATTTTCTGGCGGAGTTCACGCGGCGCTTCGGTTCCCATGTCCACATCCTGGATTTCGCCCTGCACTGTGATGAGGGCACGCCGCACATTCAGGAGCGCCATGTCTTTGACGCATTGAATCAGTACGGCGAACTGTGTCCGCAGCAGGAAAAGGCACTGGAGGAACTGGGCTTTGAGCTTCCGCATCCGGATAAGCCCAAATCGAAATATAACCGCCGGAAGAATGTCTTCGACGCAGCCTGCCGGGAGATGCTCTTTGACATTACGGAACGATACGGACTGCATCTGGACCGGGAGCCATCCTATGGCGGACGGGCGTATCTGGAAAAACAGGATTATATCCTGATGAAGCAGAAGGAAAAGCTGGCCGTACAGGAAAAGCAGATCGAACAGAAAGAATCCGAACTGGAGGAGCTTTCCATCCGGATCGATGATGTGGAGACACTGATCGACGAGGTGGCAGAGACAGCGTATGGCAAAGCGGTTGAGACGGTCACGGAGCGGGTGCAGGAGGAGACGCATAATGCGGACTTTGAGCTGATCCGGGACTATGAAAAAGAGATCATGCGCAGCAACTCCCTTACGGATAAGGGCATGTCGTTTGCGCACCAGATCCTCTCCGGCCTGAAGAAAAAATTCAGGGGAATGACGGCGGCGATCACAGAAAAACTGAAAGGGATTTTGAAGGATCCGGCAGTTAAAGCGGAGCAGCTTAAGCCGATCCGGGAAAAGACGAAAGCCTCAGTCCTTGATAAGCTCCACCGGGCCGACGCGGAGCTGAAAGCCCGCAGGTCGGACCAGCCGGAAGGGAAGAAAAGGAACCGGGGTATGGAGCTGTAAGTCGAAATCATTTTTACCAAAGGCAGTCGGAAACCGCATTGGGTCATTTTGACCCAATGTGGTCCGAAGAAAAGATAATTCTCACAGTTTTGACAGGGGTAACAGGCAAAGGCATCTCCGAAACGGGGACCCCTTTGTCGGAAAGGAAATGGCATGAACGTATTTCAAGCGGTGAAGGAATCCGTCAGCACGAGGAAGGCGGCGGAAGCATATGGAATCAGAGTTAATCGGAACGGGATGGCGTGCTGCCCGTTCCATGATGATCACACGCCGAGCCTGAAGCTGGATCAGCGGTATCACTGTTTCGGCTGCGGTGCGGATGGCGATGTGATCGATTTTACTGCAAAGCTCTTTGGGACCGGAAAGAAGGAGGCGGCTGTGAAGCTTTCCTCGGATTTCGGCATTTTCTATGACGATGGAAGAATGTCAGAATCGGACGGAAAGAGCAATGCAAAAGGCAGAAAAAAGAAAGTTCGAAAGTTTTCCCCGGAGTATCGTTTTGCGGAAACGGAACGGTGTTTCTTCCGCATTCTGACGGATTATTACCATCTGCTTTGCAGGTGGCGGGAGGAGGACGCGCCGAAGACCCCGGAGGAGGAATGGGGCCGGCGTTTTACCGACTCCCTGCGGGACATGACGCTGGTGGAGTACCTGATGGATACGATGCTCACCGGCACGCTGGAGGAAAAGATCGACCTGATGAACGGATACAGAGAGAAGGTGAAGGAATATGAGCGAATCCTTGAAGAAGATTCCGGCGGAGAAACTGGAAGCGCTGGAGGAGACGATGGCGGCCTTCGGGCAGGCCGCGCCGCCTGACTGGTTCGACGGAAGCAGCGTGGACGAGATCGCTTTCAGCGAATATGTGCTGTATAAGCATCCGATGCGCTGCATCCATGACCGGCTCTATGACATTGACGGCCTGCTCAGCGACGCGGCGGTGCAGAGTGAGATCCTGGAATATGTCCGCCCTTATGTAAAAAGCAATGTAGCGAAAAATGTGGAGAAGTACCTGAACGCCCTGAAGCTTGCGGCGTACTGCCCGGAGCTCCCGATCCAGGAGGACCGGATCCATTTCCAGAACGGAACCTATTTCATAGAAGACCGCCGGTTTACGCCGGAAAAGGAATTCTGCCTGAATCGCCTGCCGGTCAGGTATGACCCGGAGGCACCGGTTCCGGAGAGGTGGTTGAAGTTCCTAGGGGAACTCCTCTATCCGGAGGACATCCCAACCCTGCAGGAATTTATGGGCTATACTCTTCTCCCCTCCAACAAGGGACAAAAGATGATGATCATCATCGGAAACGGCGGCGAGGGAAAATCCCGGATCGGGCGTGTCCTGCGGGCGATCCTCGGGGACAACATGAACACGACCGCCATTGACAAGCTCTCCAAAGACAAGTTCTGCCGGGCGGATCAGGAGGGGAAGCTTTTGATGCTGGATGACGATATGAAACTGCAAGCCCTTGACGATACCAACATCCTGAAGGCCATCATCACCATGGAGGACAAAATGGATCTGGAACGGAAAAATATGCAGAGCTATCAGGGTTTTCTGTATGTCCGCCTGCTGGGCCTGGGCAACGGATCCCTTTCTGCTCTTTATGACCGGTCAGACGGGTTTTACCGGCGCCAGATCGTGCTGAATGTCCGTGGGAAGGACGCGGGCCGGGTGGATGACCGCAGGCTCGGGGAGAAGCTCCGGGCGGAGGCAGAGGGGATTCTTTTGTGGGAGCTGGAAGGCCTGCACCGCCTGCTTGCAAACGATTATGCATTTACAATCAGCGACCGCGCCGCAGGCAATATCGAGGAGGCGAAGAAGGAGGACAACAACATCCTCGATTTCCTGGCGTCAGAGGGTTATGTACGGTTCGAGCAGAACACCCATGCCACCTCCCGGCAGCTCTATACGGCCTACCGGAGGTGGTGCGATGACAACGTGGAAAAGCCCTTCGCGGAGAAAACCTTTACCGGGTATCTCCGGAAGAACGAGGAACGGCTGAAGCTGAAATATACGCAGAACATCCAGACGGGCGGCGGGAAAACGGCGCGGGGCTATATTGGGATCCATGTGCAGATCAATACGGATGCGCCTGGCCAGTATCATTTTTAATGGCGAAGGCATCCTGCCGGAGAATGGCGACGGATCCGGTTCATAAGGAAAGGCCAGACGGATAGACACAGGATCTGTACGTTTACCACGCCATATGGAAGAAAAATGAATCATTATGATTTCTGATTTGTATTTGAAAACAAGTGTCTATGTGTCTAAACCGTTGATTTTACTGGAAGAAAAGCTGTTTTTCATCTGTCCGGCATTTGCGGATGATGTGCATGGGAGTGGGAAAAGCGAAGACAGCCACCTTCACCATGACAGGCATCCGGACATGCTCGGGCTGAAAACCGTCGGTTCAGACGGCTGGGACAACAGGCAAAGACGAAATGGGAGGTATTTATGGCAAAGATTATCAATATGCAGGAAGAACGGCAGAAGGCTTAAGCCGCGAGTTCGTCGGTCATCAGACGATGGAGGACGCGTTCTCCCGGCTGATCGAACGGCGCACAGAGGAACAGTATGGCAGATGGCGTGACGGGCGGGAGGCATATCCGGAGGAAGGACAGGCCCTTTTGAAAGCCGGGTGACCGGGTTGTTCAGGATGCCTAATGCCGGGACCGTAAGAAAGAAACGAAAGTTCGAAACCGGCGCAAATGCGCCGCTTTCTGACCGGAGAAAGCGCACTATCGTGTCCCTGTTCGTTATGGAGGTATCATGATGAACAGGAAGAAAAAACCTATCCGGCAGGTCACTGCCATCTATTGCAGGCTTTCCCTTGAAGACGGCCGGGATAACGAGAGTATGAGCATCAGCAACCAGAAGCTCCTGTTATCCGACTACGCTGAGAAAAACGGCCTTATACCCTACGAATACTATGTTGACGACGGCTATACCGGGAGGAACTTTAACCGCCCGGGTTTTCAACGTATGCTCTCCGACATCGAAGCGGGTACGGTGGGAACGGTCCTGACCAAGGATCTCAGCCGCCTCGGGCGTAACTACATCGAGGCCGGCAGCTATATCGAAATCTATTTTCCCAAACATAACATCCGTTATATCGCGGTCAATGACGGCTATGACAGCACGAACCGGCAGAACGACCAGGTCATGGATGTCACGCCGTTCAAAAACATCCTGAACGACATGTACAGCCGTGACATTTCCCGGAAGGTGGCCGCCGGGAAGATGGTGCTCTCCCGCCAGGGAAAGTTTGTCGGCGGGCAGCCGCCGATGGGCCTTAAGCAGGATCCTGACAACCAGGGCCATCTCATTATTGATCCGGAAACCGCGCCGGTGATTCGCCATATTTATGATCTGGCGCTGGAAGGAAACGGCTGCATGAAGATCAGCAAGATCCTGATGGAGGAACGAGTCCCGCTCACAAGGATCAAGCCTACAACTTTGACAGATGAGGGCTATTACTATTGGGGGTGTTCCCGGATCTCAAGTATTCTCCGCAATCCGATCTACAAAGGGGCGCATGTCGTATGCAAGACGCATCAGAAAGGCATCCGCTCCAACACCTACAACATCATTCCCCCTAAGGAAAGGGAGGTTCTTGAGGACTGCCACGAAGCAATCATTCCAAAGGAAGACTGGGACCGGGTCCAGCAGATCATTGACCACAGGCCGCCGATCATGAAGGGGCAACCCAGCCCCTTCTATAACCTTTTCCATGGCCTCTTGTACTGTGCGGACTGCGGCAAGTCCATGCAGGCGCGGTATGAGAAGGTCGGGAGGAAGGATGTGAACCGCACCACCAAGGAAAAGCGGGAGCCGATCGACAAAACGTACTATATTTGTCAGACGTACAATCGCCTCGGCTGCAAGGTCTGCCCCAGCCATAAGATTGAGGCCAGGGCCCTTTACAACCTTGTTCTTACGGACATCCAGGAGCTGGCGGCACAGGCGATCCGGGATGAGGATGCCTTTTACGGGCGGCTCGCGAAAAGGCTGGAGAACAGATATCAGACGGACGCGTCTTCTCTTCAGAGGGAACTGAACCGCCTGATGGCAAGAAATCAGGAAATCGACGACACCTTTCTCTCCCTCTATACGGATAAGTCCAAGGGGATCCTGACGGAGCAGCGGTTTTTGAAGCTGACCGTGGCGATGGAGAACGAACAGAAGGAAAACAACGGGCGCATTGCCGAGATCCAGGCTTTGCTGCGGGATTCCATTGATCAGGAGAGTGATATCCGGCAGTTCATCACGGAAATCCGCCAGTATGAGGCCATCACGGAGCTGAATGAAGGGATCTTAAACCACTTGATCGATAAGATTATGATCGGCGATGTGAAGAAGGTAAACGGAGAAAAGGTACAGGAGGTGCGGATTTTTTATAACTTTGTGGGTGAAGTCGCGGAAACGGTGGTGTAGAAAACAGGTGACTGCTATATGTTTTGGCAGTCACTTGTTTATTTATTTGGTGCATTTTTGTATGCTGTCATCACATATACTATTATGCTACTCGTGAAATACAGTCAACGAGGTCCTTATGTCTGTATAAATGCCAGAAACAATCCTTTATGCTATGGGTGAGGTGATTATATGGAACAAAAAGACTGGAAATATGGATTTGCGAAAGTGTTTCGGATATTGACTATACCACCCATTATCGGTGCAGTATTTCTGACTATGCTGCGATATGAGACAACAGGCATTTTTGGCAATCCCAATGACTTTAATGTTTCCATTGTGTGCCTGTGCATTTTTCCTCTTCTGGCATATCCGTATGATAAGCTGGTTTCCGGAAACAAAGGACGGGAGTCACAGCGGAAAATGGCGTTTAAATTCACGCTGATTGGCTACGTGTTCGGCTTGGTTTACGCATACCGCTTTGGCTCATTATATTTAAAGGTACTGTTTTCATCGTACTTCCTTGGAGTATTTTTGCTCACCGTTTTGAATAAAGGGCTGCATATACGCGCAAGCGGCCATGGAGCGAGCGCGATGGCTCCCTTCCTCATTATACTTGCATGGGGAAGCATCCCTGCAGCCCTCTTTTTTCTGGCACTCTTTATGCTCAGCGCATGGTCTTCAGTAACACTTGGCAGGCATACATTAAGAGATGTGCTGAGCGGAGCGGCATGCCTGCTACTTTCATTCCTGGTTTCCGCAGCGCTTTTTAAAGTTCCGTTGTTCTAAGGGTAGACGGTTCGGATCAACAAAGTTCCCGGTTGCCGTAAGGCATGGATTTGTGGTAGATTATCGTACGTAATCCCCTTCTTACGCGATAATTCCGCGATACCATGCCTGATGCTTTTTGGAGAGAACAATACATGGCCACATATACCCGGGATGAGATTAAAACGGCATTTATTTCGCTGTTGGATGAACGGCCCTTCAGCAAGATTACGGTCAAAGATGTAGTACTGAAATGCGGCATCAACCGAAATACCTTTTACTATTATTTTCCTGATCTGCCGGCGCTGGCAGAGGCTGTTGTGGCAGAGGATTTTGTCAGTATCATGCAGGAAAAGCTGACCCCGCAGACGATTGAAGAGTGCCTGGATGCCATTATCCGGTTTGCGATGGAGCACCGTCCGACCGTACTCCATTTATACCGCTCCACGGACAGGGAACGTTTTGAAATTTCCCAGTGGCGTGTGTGCGATTATGTCGTGGAGCAGTATCTCAATACAGTCACAGAAGGCCGGCGCATTAGTGACGAAGACAGAGAGCTTCTGCATGATCACCTCTGCAGCACGTTTTTCGGTTGGGTCATGGATACCCTTCGCAGCGGCCTAAGCCAGGAGGTCTATGTACGTTTCCGCAGGGTGTGTGCGTGGAAACGTGGTCATATGGAAGAGATCCTTGACCGCTGCGAGAAGGAATACAAAGCTTTCTGATTCCATCCGCATAAAAACTTTTTGAATCCGAACTGTCGGTATCCCGATGTCTGAATTCAGACATCGGGTGTTTTTTTGTCTGTATTTATCTTCCGCGCAATCAGCTATGCTGAATACAGCAGGAAGAAAGGAGGACAACGTGAACAATCTCAGCCGTGTCCGGACAGCGAAATATATGTATATCTTTTTTTCGGTCTGTATCTGTATCTACGGAGGGCTTCTTCTTTTCCAACACGAACCGTCCGTGCAGAGAGTGGCATCGGGTATCGGGCTTCTGCTTACTCTGTATGGATGCAGCAAGATCTGGGGGTACTTTTCCAGAGATCTTTATCGTCTTGCGTTTCAGCACGGCATGGCGACAGGCATCTTTGCCGTGGCCGTCGGTATTTTCGTCGTCCTGATAAAAACGATCTCCGCAGAGAAGCTATGTATCATCCTGGGACTGACGATAGTGATGGATGCGCTGACCAGGATCGAAATGTCACTGGATGCAAAAGCATTCGGAATCAGTGGCTGGTGGCTGATTTTTGTGACAGGAATCGTCAGCGGGACTTTGGGCTTTCTCCTGATACCGCGTCCTTTTTTGTTCGGCTCCGGAATGTTTTCGGTGACAGGTGCCGCACTTTTAACAGAGGGCATTCTCAATATCATAACGGCGGCGCTCACGATCCACATGCCGACAAAGCAGCACCCGGAGGATGCCGTTCGAAGCGAAAACTCCCCGTGGGGGATATAAAGAAGAAGAGGAGGAAAGATCATGAATCTTGGAAACAGTTTAAAGAAACTTGGAATCGAACAGACCTTCAAGTATGTTTACAAGGACCCGGAGCCCAACATGCGCAAGCTGATGGACTGGGCCGATAAGTTTGCGGGGGATGTATTTCCGGGACAGCGGAAGGCGATCCGCGAGGCGATCGAAAACCCCGGGCACCCCTATCACAGCTATATCCTTCATATGTTTCAAGATATCGATGAAAGCGTCATGACCAGGCTGGTGACAAATTTCTTTATCAATGCCAGCCTGATCGGATGGCCGATCCAGGAAAAACTCCGGGCCAAATACAATTGCAACATTCCATGGACGATCCTGCTGGATCCCACAAGCGCGTGCAACCTTCACTGTGCCGGCTGCTGGGCAGCGGAGTACGGTAATAAGCTGAATTTAAGCTTTGAAGAGATCGACGACATCATCCGCCAGGGAAAGGAACTGGGTGTTTACATGTACATCTATACAGGCGGCGAGCCGATGGTGCGAAAAGCAGACCTCATCAGGCTCTGCGAAAAGCATGATGACTGTGTATTTCTGACATTTACCAACGGAACCCTGATCGACGAAGCCTTTGCTAAGGAGATGCTCCGTGTCGGGAACTTTATCCCTGCTATTTCCTTGGAAGGCTTTGAGGAGGCTACAGACAGTCGCCGGGGCAAGGGTGTCTATCAGAAGGTGATCCGCGCGATGGAAATCCTTCATGACCACAAGCTGCCTTACGGAATTTCCGCCTGCTATACCAGCTTCAATTACGATTCCATCACTTCGGAAGAATTCTATGACAAACTGATCGAAATGGGAGCGTACTTTATCTGGTACTTCCATTACATGCCCGTGGGCAATGATGCCGTGCCGGAACTGCTGCCCACGCCGGAGCAAAGGGAACTGGTATGCCGGAGAATCAGGGATTACCGTGCCCATAAGCCTCTCTTCGCTATGGATTTCCAGAATGACGCGGAGTTTGTCGAAGGCTGCATTGCGGGCGGAAAACGCTATCTGCATATCAATGCCAACGGGGATGTGGATCCCTGCGTATTTATTCACTACTCAAACGCCAATATCAGGGAGAAGACGCTCCTTGAGTGCCTGCAGAGTCCGCTTTTTATGGCTTATCACGATAACATGCCTTTCAATGACAACATGTTCCGCCCCTGCCCGATGCTGGAAAACCCGGAATATATTGAGAAGATGGTACGTGAGACAGAGGCGCCATCCACCGAT
>ONKG01000148.1 GCA_900318375.1 uncultured Lachnospiraceae bacterium | reverse complement strand
CCATCTGAGGTTCACGCAAGGGCGGCGTACCGTAACCACAACTTTACTGGTGGGCAAGATTCAGCGCTTACTTACCCACCCAAGCTACAGAAGCGCCATATGTTTTGACCAAATATCATTAAAAAGCCGCCGTTATCCCCATTATTTAGAGCGGTCTTGTCCCTTTTTTAGTGACTTTGCATAGGATACAATCTAAACAGTGTTATTTAATATGCATTTTGCATAAAAAAGGAGGATATTATGAGAAAGAGACTATTAGCAGTTGTGTTGGCTGCTGCAATGGCAGTCTGCCTCATGGCATGCGGCGGTTCTTCTTCCGGTTCTGCGGCAAGCACCGGGGAAGGATCGGGCGCTGCCGGCGGAGAGGGCATCCGTCTTTTGAACGGCAAGCCCGAAATTGATACGCAGCTCAAAAAACTGGCTGCAAAGTATGAAGAAGAGACAGGAAACGTTGTCAGCGTAGAGACCATCGGCGGTGACACCAACGCTTCCGACGAACTCAAGAAAATGTATCAGGCAGACAACATGCCCGATATTTTCGTCATTGAGGCAAACCAGGCGGCGAACTGGGACGGCCTTCTCGCTGATCTGACGGGTGAGGCGTGGACGGAAGATACCGATTACGAGCTGGTCGACGAAAAAATGGGTACGATCGGATTCCCTTATACGGTTGAGGCAACCGCGCTGGCTTACAATGCGGAGATTCTGGAAAAGGCAGGTGTGGATCCTGCTTCTCTGACAAGCCCCGCAGCATGGCAGAAGGCAGTTGAGACTCTCGACAGCAAAAAAGACGAGCTCGGTCTGACCGCCGTGTTCGGCTGGTGCGCGGAGCCTGCGAATCTGGGCTGGTCCTCCGGCACGCACGTTTTTGCGCAGTATCTGGATGCAGGCCTTGCACAGGATGACACCACCTACATCGATCTGCTCAATGACGGCGGCAAGATCGACGAGGCAAGGATGAAGGATTTTGCCGCATTTGTCGGTATGATGAACAAGTATTCCGATCCCGCCCTTCTGATCGACGGAACCTATGATAACCAGGTGGCCGGTTTTGCCGCAGGCAAGTATGCCTTTGTCACGCAGGGCAACTGGATCAACGGCGGTGTCACGGGCAGCCCCGATTACACCGGCTGGGCAATGGGCTTTGCGCCTTACGCATTCGAGGATGGCATTGATACCATCATTGCGGGCCCTCCCAGCTTCTGGACGGTTTACAGCGATGGCGATGTTGATGCAGCCAAGGCGTTCCTGCAGTGGGTTTCCGATGACAGCGCTCAGGAGATCCTGGTCAACGAGGCAGGACTGATCAGTCCCTTCAAAGACTGCGGCTTTGTCGCGGCGGATCCTTTTGCCGAGAGTATTAAGAGCTACATGGATGCCGGCAAGACTTCCGGATGGCACACCATGCTCAAGAAGGACGGCCTTCAGAACAAGACCTGCCAGGTATTTGCGGATTATGCCAAGGGCGCGCTGGATGAGGACGCTTTTGTGAAGACCATGGGCCAGGTTATTTCCAGCTATTATAATAATTGAGCAATTATTTACGAAGAAACGGTATAATCCCGGCATTTGCGGCAGTAAGGCAGACTGTCCTGCTTTAAGAAACAGTTCTACCCTTAATAATTACTGTGTTGGTATTTTCGAAGAGGGCAGAATTTTTAAGAATCCTGCCCTCTTTGTTGAATTCCTGTAACTATTCAGCAAAGTCAGTTCTGATCTGCCGCATTGAGTAAGTGAATAACCGTACACTAGGAGGAGTATCCATGAAAGAAGATTCCGGCAGCAAAAAACTGCCCGCTCTGATTTGTCTGGTCGGTGGCGCGATTCTGCTGATCTGGGCGCTTGTCCTCGATTTTTCAGGCAGTAAAGTGGGCTACAGAGGAGCGCTCCTTGTCATTGGCCTGATTGGTATCATTATGGGATTGTATATTTTCCCGACTCTCAAATATCACAGGACACTGGTTTATGTCGTTTTCCTGTTCCCGCTTTTATTCGCTTTTGTTGTTACAGTCATCATTCCTTTGTTTCTGGGTCTTTTCTACTCCTTTACGAACTGGAACGGTATCCGTTATACAGAATTCGTAGGAGTGGCAAACTATGCGAGGATGTTCCGCCAGCCAAGCTTCATCTGGTCTATCCTGATCACCGCGCTGTTTGTTGTTTTCAATATGATCCTGGTAAACCTGGTCGCGTTCCTGCTGGCACTTCTGTGCACATCCAAGCTCAAGGGCATGGGCTTCTTCAGGGCGTCCTATTTCCTTCCCAACCTGATCGGCGGTATCGTTCTGGGTTATATCTGGCAGTTCGTCTTCAGTAATGTCGCCACAAAGATTTTCTCCAGCATGAAATACTCCATGCTTTCCAGCACGGGAACGGCTTTTATGGCCATTATCATCGTCTATGTGTGGCAGTATGCCGGTTACATCATGCTGATCTATATCACGGGTCTCAACACGGTGCCCGGAGAAGTCCTGGAGGCATCCAATATTGACGGCGCCAACGCGATCCAGACACTGTTCCAGATCAAGATCCCCATGATCGCGCCTACGATCACCATTTGCACATTCCTGACTCTGACGTCTGCCTTCAAGCAGTTCGACGTCAACCTGTCCCTGACAAACGGTACCGGTTCTGTGGCGGACTTCCTGGGCCAGTACCTGACAAACGGTACGCAGATGCTCGCCCTGAACATTTACAATACGGCAGTGGTGGAGAATGAATATGCCTTCGGCCAGGCCAAGGCCTTCCTGTTCTTTGTCATCCTGGCATGTGTATCGATCCTGCAGGTACGTATTTCCAACAAGAAGGAGGTAGAGCTTTAATGAACAGAAAAGAACCTACTTCCCGGGTCATCCTTAAATTCGTGATCGCGGTCATCATCGCGATTTATGTCCTGTTTCCTTTTGCTCTGGTTGTCATCAACTCCTGCAAACAGACGGCAGACATCACGTCAAATCCCATCGGCCTGAACGGTATGAGCATCGGTCAGCTGATGAAGAACATGAACGATGTTGTCAACAACCCCAACTTCCTGTTCTGGCACGCATTTGGATTTTCGGTGCTGATCACGGTGCTGTCTCTGGTCCTGCTGGCCCTGTTCGGCGCCATGACGGCATGGGTCATCTGCCGCAACAAGACCAAGTGGGCGACCCTGATCTATTTCACTTTCATTGCATCCATGATCATTCCCTTCCAGGTGGTCATGCTGCCCCTGATCTCCACATTCCGCGATGTGGGCAAGTTTGTGGGTATTCCCATGCTGCAGTCCGTTCCCGGCATCGTGTTTGCCTATCTGGGATTCGGCGGCGCTATGACTGTGTTCATCCTGACCGGCTTCATCAAGGGAATTCCTTATGATCTGGAGGAGGCCGCCTCCATTGACGGCTGCCGCCCTGAACAGGTCTTTTTCAAAGTCATATTCCCTTTGCTGACACCGGTTATCACGACCGTTACCATTCTGAACGGTATGTGGATCTGGAATGACTATCTGCTCCCTTCCATGATGCTGGGACAGAACGGTGCCGTCAAGACGCTGCCTGTCGCGGTGCAGGCTTTCGTCGGTTCCTATGTCAAGCAGTGGAATCTGATTCTGACAGCTGCCCTGCTGGCGATCATCCCCATGATCGTGCTGTTCCTGTTTGCACAGAAACAGATCATGAACGGTATGATCGA
>ONKG01000031.1 GCA_900318375.1 uncultured Lachnospiraceae bacterium | reverse complement strand
ACAGTCGGTTATATAAAGGCATTCATCATCGTTTGTGCCGGAACTGCACGGCCGACTGCAAGGAGGGCCGGGCTCCGCCCGGCATGAACTGAAGTATGAAAGAAATCCTAGAGCTTTACCTTGCCTTCCTTCGAATCGGTGCCGTCAACTTCGGCGGCGGATACGCCATGCTGCCGCTGCTTGAGCGCGATCTGGTCCAGGACCGCGGCTGGACCACCACCCAGGACCTGACCGATTATTTTGCAATCGGGCAATGCACTCCCGGTCTGATCGCCCTCAATGTTGCGACCTTCATAGGAAGCCGCAGAAAAGGGGTCGCAGGTGCCATCGCTGCCACACTGGGCTTTGTAACCATCCCTATCATCATTATCCTGATCATCGCCACATTCCTGCAGGGCTTTGCCGATATGCCTGTCGTCCAGAACGCTTTCGCAGGCATCCGCGTCTGTGTCTGTGTCCTTATCGTCCAGGCGGTCCTGCGTCTTTGGAAAAAATCTGTCGTGGACAAGGTCAGCCTCTGCCTCTACATCGGAGTCTTTCTCATGACCGCCCTGTCCGGCGTCCTTCCTGTCGCTGTTCCTGCGGCCATCCTGGTCATCACATCCGGTATCCTCGGTGTGATCATCGGCGGTTTTCGTGATAATAATGCGAATAAGAAGGAGGCGGGGAAAAAATAATGATTTATCTACAGCTCTTTTTTGAATTTTTCAAGACCGGCCTCTTTTCCATCGGCGGCGGACTCGCTACGCTCCCCTTCCTCTATGAGATGTCGGACAAGACCCACTGGTTCTCGCACGCGGACATCGCGGACATGATCGCGATCTCCGAATCAACCCCCGGCGCGATCGGCATCAACATGTCGACCTTTGCCGGTTTCAAGACAGCAGGCTATCTCGGCGGTGTCACAGCCACCGTCGCGCTGGCGACACCCTCTCTGATCATCATCCTGATCATTTGCGGCTTCCTGCAGAAGTTCCGGAGCAGCAAGCATGTCCAGAACGCTCTCTACGGCCTTCGCCCGGCTTCCATCGCCATGATCACGGCAGCCGGTCTCAATGTTGCCAAGGTAGCCCTGGTCAATATCGATGCCTTTATGGCAAGTCATAAAATTGCCGATCTGTTTTTGTTCAAGGCGATCCTTCTGGGAATCATCATTTTCGCCGGGCAGAAGCTGTTCCCCAAGATCCACCCCATTGCCTTCATCGCATTTTCGGCGGTCGTCGGAATCCTCTTCCGCTTTGCGGGCGCATAAGCTCTGCATATACGATTAACATGCCGGCATTTGAAGGCAATTGAAATGAACAGGTGAACAGATAATACTGAAAAAAATAATCCCGTTTCAGCAAATCTCCAGATCGGAGTCCTCTGCCGGAACGGGATTAATTTATGCTGTTTTGAAACTGTATATTATTTGCAGACATCCACCCAGCCGATAGCGCCCGAGAGCTCCTCAAGTTCCTTCACGGTCAGCTTTACGGCGCTGTGGTCGTCGCCGGCAGCGGGGTAGACGATTTCGTATTTGCGCAGGCTCTCATCCATGTAGACGGGAAGGCCCGCATTGATGCCGAAGGGACAGACACCGCCGGGAGCGTGCCCGACAAGCTCCTCCACCTGATCCCCGGGGATCATCTTCGCCTTCTGATGGAAAGTATCCTTGTATTTTCTATTGTCTACACGGGCTGTCCCCTCTGCGATGACAAGTACAGGCCCTTCCTTCGTCAGCAGTGAGAGGGTCTTGGCAATCTCTCCCGGCGTCACGCCGATGGCCTGTGCGGCCAGCTCCACTGTCGCGCTGGATGCCTCCGGCACGATCACCCTGTCTTCCATTCCTTTTTCCCGCAGATATTGAACAGCCTTCTCAAAAGACATTTTTTCCTCCTGAACATTCTCTGGATATATACCATCCATGCCAAACCAAGTTCGCTATTGTACCGGACCGCCGCAGAGAACTGCGGCAGAGTGCCCGAAAAAGAGCATATCACTCTCTTCTTCTGAAAACAAGCCTTGGACACCGGGGATGACGAGTCTCCGGGAAAGGTTTGAGTCACGAGGGACGGTTCTGAAAAACTCATTGCACGCAATGAGTTTTTCAGAACCGTCCCCAGTGACTCAAACTGACTCCTGCCTCCGTCTCCCGGCACCGTCTCCTGAGCCCTGCCGCTCGGAATCTGCAATTGACAAGATTTACGGCGGAATATATGATTATCTGACACCTGAAAGGCGTCACTGTCCGCACCCTGCGATGAGTTCGGACAATCTCTCACAAAAGAATCCAGGGCAGGACCTTTTACCAGTCCTGCCGCTTCCTTTTTCACAACAGACGAATAGATCATGGCTGATAAAACTACACAAAAAACGTCCGCACCCGAAAATTCCATATCTGAAGAAACAAAAACCGCCAAGGAATCCCTGCCTGCTGGCGGATCCGGTCAGCAGGCAGACAGTTCTGTACAGCATGCGGGTAATGCAGTCAATCCCATCACGGAAGGTGTCATCTGGAAGCAGATCCTCTTCTTCTTTTTTCCCCTGCTTCTGAGCTCCTTTTTCCAGCAGCTCTACAATACGGCGGATGCCCTCATCGTGGGACGGATCGCCGGAAAAGAGGCTCTCTCCGCAGTCGGCGGATCCGCAGGTTCCATCCTGGGAATATTCCTCATGTTCTATATCGGTTTTTCCGGAGGCGCATCCGTACTGGCGGCACAGTATTTCGGCGCAAAAAAAGAGCTCTCCCTGCGGAAAGCTGTGCGCACTTCGCTGAAGATCTCAGCGGTTCTTGGCCTTATCGGATGCATTATCTGTTTTACGTTTGCGCTTCCGATCCTGTCCCTGATGCAGACTCCGGCGGACGTCATTGATCCCTCGCTGTGGTATCTGCGGATCGTCGCCCCGGGTCTGATTCCCAACGCTGTTTACAACATGAGTGCCGCAGCGCTGCGGGCGACAGGCGATGCACGAAGCCCCCTGGCTGTTCTCATCTTCACCACCCTCTCCAACATCGCGCTCGACCTGCTCTTTGTCGCGGCAATGGGGATGGGGGCTGTCGGAGCCGCGGCCGCGACCACTTTGTGCCAGTTCATCAGCGCATTCCTTGCACTGATGTTTCTCAAAAAAAGAGTCTTCGGAAAAGTCCCGGTATACGATTCAAACAAGCAGTTTCCCGGCCGCAGAGGAGCCCCTCAGAATCCGGGGCGCCGTATTCTCTATCTGGGCCTTCCTCTGGGATTCTCAGAGGTCATGTATACCTTCGCCAACGTCGTCCTCATGGCTGTGATCAACGGCTTCGGTACAGATACGGTGGCCGCCTATGCCGCCTACGGGAAGATCGATTCCCTGTTCTGGATGATCGTCGGTTCCTTCGGAATCGCCATCACAACCTTTGTCGGACAGAATATCGGAGCAGGCCGCCTGGACCGCGTGATGCAGAGTATACGGGACTGCTCCATCATGATGTTCTTCATACTCGGCATTGTGATCGCTGCCCTCTACACATTTGCGCAGCCTCTGCAGCAGCTGTTTACCACTGACCCGGATGTTGTCGTGATCGGAACCGCCATGATGCGCTTTCTCATGCCTTTTTACTTGGTATATATTCCGATTGAAATACTCTTCGGCGCTCTCCGGGGCATGGGCGACTCGGTCATTCCGACTATTATCACCTTTTTCGGCGTCTGTGTCCTGCGCTCTGCCTGGGGCCTGCTGATCGCTCCCCTCCATCACACAGTCAATATGGTACTTCTGGGCTTTCCCGTCACCTGGGTCGTCACAGATATCGCCTTTGCCGTCTATTTCTATCTATATCTGCAAAAAATCCGGCCTGCGGACGGCACAGCCGGGAGCTGATCTTTCCCGAACACTACCTTTCGTCAGTTCAGCGCTCCGCCATAAAGGCCGCCCCGAGAATCAGAACTGCCCCGGCAATACCTGCAAGTCCCATGGGCTCCCGCAGGAATAACATGGAAAAGAACAGGGCCGATACCGGGTCGATGTAGCTGAAGAGGGCGATCGTCTGGGCTTTCAGGCCGTCTGTACTGCCGAAATAGAGAGTGTAGGCAATTCCGGTGTGGACGAGACCCACGATCAGCAGCATGACAAGAGAAAACCCGTCAAGCTTCACATTCGCATATTGACCCGTCGCGATCAGATACGGGATCAGGCATATGCTGGCTGATCCGAGCTGCAGGATCGTCTTCAGATAGGGGTCGATATTCCTGATGCATTTGTTCATGATAACAACAGACGCATACAGGACCGCCGCCCCAAGACCGTACAGAATACCCTTGAGGGCATCTCCCTGCGGAATCCCCTCACCGGCAGCTCCGGATACCAGAAACATCCCCAGGACCGCCAGAAAGGCGCAGACCAGCTTTTTTGCAGTGAGGCGTTCCCTGAAAAACAAGGGGGAAAGCAGGATCACGATCGTGGGCTGCATGTAATAGCAGAGGGTCGCCGTCGCCACTGTCGTGTAATTATAAGCTTCAAAAAGCAGGATCCAGTTGACGCCGATCAGGCCTCCGGACAAAATCAGCAGAAACAGGATTCCCGCATTGAGCTCTCCTTTTCTGTCTTCACGCAGTCTCCTCAGGCGTCCGCGGATCAGGACGACCAGGATCAGAAAAAGAGCTCCTATGGCCCCCCTTGCAAAAGCCAGCAGTCCGGAGGACAGGGGGATAAATCTTCTGAAAATTCCAATCGTTCCGAAAATCAGCATCGATGACGCGAGCATGACCAGTGACCCGGGACGATTGCTTTCTGTATTCATATTCATGAATGTACCTGTTCCGACAGGATCAGCGCTTGTCTTTATCGATCGACTCCAGGGAGATGATCGACACAATGGCAAACACGATTGCCAGAAGAATCATAATGCCCCAGGTCATCCCGACATTCAGCGCGTCACTCGAGTACATATCATTCTGATTATAGGAACCGGACCAGAGCAGAAAATCCTGAACACGTCCGTCTCTTTCCGTCATCTGGATCAGTTCCAGAAGCGGTTTCCGCCCCATATACTCGATGTTTCGGAACTTGAAGATAGTATTCCATAAAGTCACCATGGGCTGTGAGTTAAACTGCCCGATTGAGCACAGACTGATCATCCCCCACTTGGAAATAGTAAAGAATGTAACCGCCATAACCGACCCTGCAAGTTCAAAGTAGACGCCGGAAAATACCAGCTGGAAGATCAGCAGGAAGGGCATCATCGTCATGGCCGTTGTTGTATTATGGACCAGACAGGACACCATGAGAGCCATCAAATCCGCCGTATAGGTAATGATCAGGAGAGTAACTCCAATATCAATAATACCTGCGTTGAAAATAATCCCCTGCTCGGGAATATGTACACCGGAAACAACGCAGATCAGCAGGATAATCCCTGTCTGCGCGGCGCAGATGATGAGCTGGAATATCATATGCGCGAAAATATAGGAGGACATGTGGAGTCCGGACCGATGCTCATGCTTGATGATTTCCCTCTCCCTGCACACGATCTGAATAGAATTGAAAAAGCCGATCCAGATACAGACACACACCAGAGCAAAAGCTCCTGTGGAGGTTCCTTCCTGTGTGACAAAGAGATTCTGTCCCACGACAAAAATAACAACCGCCGCGATCACAGCCCCCATCGGCAATACCTTCCAGTCATTCTGGAAAATAAACACCCTCATAAACTTGCCGAGGTACAGTCCGATCTGTCCCATCCTTCCCCTGTATCTGAGTTTTTTACTCATCCGGACTCACCTCCTCTTCATTGCCTTCTTTATCCTCTTCCGTTTCTGTTTTCCCGACTTTTAATGCATATTTCTCAATATATGTATCCGCAAGTCCCTCGCCGCCTTCCTCCTGGCGGTTGACACATTTTACGATATCCTCCATGCTGTCCCTGCCGAAAAACGTCTTTGCTTCATCAGGGCTGCCGTAGAAAGCCAGACGCCCGACCCTGCCGGAATCCTTGGCCAGCACGATCACCTTGTCAAACAGATCGATGACACGATCCGGCGTGTGCGTGATGACTATGACGATCTTTCCCCGGTCCGCAATCTCACGCAGCCGGGTAAAGAGTTCCCGCGCGATCACACCGTCCAGACCGGAATCAGGCTCATCCAGAACGAAAAGAGAAGGATCGGATACCAGTTCCTTCGCAATGGAAATACGTCTCAGCTGCCCGCCGGACATCTTGGTCACAAGCCCCGAGGCGACAGGTGTAAGCCCCAGCATGTCCATGACCTCTCTGACTCTCTTGTTCCTGTCCTCCGCCTTGACCTGATAAGGTGTGCGAAGCTTTGCCGCATCGTTAATGGTACGGAAAACTGTATCGTGAGTCCGGATCAGATTCTTCTGAGGCACAAATCCGATCCGGTATTTCATCAGATTATAATGCTTGTAAACATTGACACCGTTAAGAAAAACGTCCGCATTCGCCTTTTCATAGCCTATGACTGCATTCATGAATGTGGTCTTTCCCGCTCCGGAACCGCCCAGGAGCAGGACCATGGACCCGTTGGGGATATTCATTGCAATATCCTTAAGAAGATACTGCTTTTTGCCCAGACTGCTGACAGTACGCTCCCTCAGAGCGACACTGAGACCGGTCCTGGACGCTGTCATAGAGTTCATTGCATCACTGACACCGGAAATCTGTGCCGGCGTCATGCCGGCCTCCCAGCCGCCCAGAAAGCTGATGTCTTCTTTGGGCTGATATTTTCCGATTCCCAGAATGAACAAGGTGATCCACTCCGACAAAAGCCAGAGAATGATCCATCTCCTTTTCAGGTCAAAGAGAAGGATAACCCTCATAAAAATCCGGATCCTGTATACATAAAGAGCGACAAGCACCACCAGCGAGATCAGGGTGACCACGATCATCTGCCGCACGTCATCCGAATTGGACGGAAAGATCCTGGACATATAATAGAGGATCTCCAGCACGGCACAGCCTATGCCGTCCCCCTGCATTTCCAGTGAATCGGCCAGCCCATAGTAACGAAGTCCCGGGACCCAGGCCATCCACCTCTTTTTCCAATGCATTTTTTCAGACAGTTTCCACAGTCCCACCGACATCAGAAACCATGATACAAGCAAACTGCCGACAATACTTCCCATAACAATTATTACCTCTTCCAGACATGCCGCTCCCGGGAGCGGCATCGTAATGCGGTCGTAGGATGTTTGCAGCCGACCCGCGGCAAAACATCCGGAGTGAAAAATCTTGTATCGACAAGATTTGTCACTTTTTACCTGTATCTTGTATCGACAAGATTTTCCGCTTTTTACCTGTTGACTTATCCCTCTCATTTTAAGACAAAAAGAGAGTAATATACAAGAGAGATTAGAATATTCCCTTCGGCCGGTTCCCATTGCGAATAGCAGCTCTGCCGCTGCATATACATATCCTTCGAAAAGGCATGTTCCTGCAATGCTGCGCGCGGCAATTCAGACCGACAGGCCGTTTCGTCAATCGTAAATAAGCACGGAAATATCCTCGCTGTCAATGTTTTCGGCATCATACCACCAGGACCCGGTGTCGATATCCACGACCGGCTGATCCTGGGCGGCTTTAAGGGCCAGGGCAACAGACTGATATCCCATCTGATAGGGATCCTGCGCCACGGATCCCAGAAGAAAACCTTTGGCAACCGCCTCACGCTGGGCTTCTCCGCCGTCAAAACCTGCCACAATAATATTTTTATATCTGCCATTTGTTCTGTCGAGCTCTTTTCCGCCATCGGAAGCTGCGAGAATACCGTTCACTGCAGACTGATTTGCCGCAAATATTCCTGCGAGATCTTTCGTCTCAAAGATGGTCTGCGCTGCAGCCTGGATATCCTCTTCCCCGGAAGAAGGCGGCACCGTGACGACGATCCTGACTACCGCAGGACTTTCAGAGGGCTGTGTCCACCTCTCATAGCCCGATACATCGACTGCGCCCGCAAGTCCGTCGAGTGCCTCCAGCTCCTTGACCGCCTCCTCGACAAAGCCGTCGACTCGCTCGCAGATGGAGCCTGAAGTCGCATCCTGGGCCAGAATGGCGAGCACCGCCGGTTTCCCGGCATCAGCCCCCAGAACTGCCTTCTGAAAACCTGGATCCGCGATCATTTTATCTGCCGCTTTCGCGCCCGCTTTGACATTATCTGTGGCCGCCGTCGCGAGTACTGCGCCGGTTTCATCCCCGGGTACACCGGAGTCAAAGCCGATGACAGGAATGCCCGCTTCCCTTGCTGCCGTAAGGGGCCCCGCAAGAGATGCCGTATCACAGGCCGCCAGAATGATCGCGTCACAGTCAGCATCGACTGCCTCCCGGACCAGTTCAACCTGCCTTTCGATATCTGTCTCGACCTCCGGACCGTAAGTTGTCAGCAGAACATCCATGTCATTTGCCGCATCATAAGCTCCTCTAAAGGCTTCCTCATAAAAGGGATTGCCCAGACTCTTGGATATGATCCGTATATCCATAACCGTTCCGTCACCCGTAGGAGCCTGCAGGGTATACTCATTTTCACCGGTCCCTTCTGCAGAAGGCTCCGGTGCCCCCTGACTTCCGCCTCCGCCGCAGCCTGCCAGAATCGCGCCCGCCAGGGCAGCTCCCATAATCGCGCACACCAGATTCTTCCCCAACCGCATGTTCTCCTCCCGAAAAAGAATCGAATTTTATTGTCACAGTCCTGCCATCCGCCGGTTCCTGATCCGCAGAACTGCCTGAGACAGCCAAAGGCAGCTGTATCTGAAAAGGCCTTCTCAGTTCTTCTTAATTAATATTTATACACCACATACTGTTTTTCATACAATACACTTTCATGGAAGCCTTAAATGTCCGGCAAAAAAAGAAAAATGTACAGCTTCATTACAGTCCGCCCAGGCATGAGCCTGAAACACGCACCGCTTCATTGCAAAGTTTTCGGCGCTTTTTTGAGTTTTTTCGAGGTTTACAATACTGAAGGAAGCCTAGTATAATCTCTCTGAAAAAAGATTGCACATACGGCACCGTCCGCTGTGCGCCCGGAGGTATAGACTTGAATAGAGATTTGACAACCGGAAAACCGGAAACCGTGCTGTGGCAGTTCTGTCTTCCGCTCTTCGGAAGCATTATCTTCCAGCAGCTTTACACCATCGCGGACAGCCTTGTTGCCGGCAAGTTCATAGGAGAAAACGCACTTGCAGCTGTCGGCAACAGCTATGAGATCACCCTCATCTTTATCGCTTTTGCCTTTGGCTGCAATATAGGCTGTTCTGTCATCGTCTCCACTTTTTTCGGAGCGAAACGCTTTGAGCAAATGAAGACAGCCGTCTTCACCGCATTGATTTTCAGCGGCACGCTTTGCCTGATGCTGATGCTGATCGGCATACTGGGATGCAGGGGACTGCTGGAACTGATCCGGACGCCGCAGCAAGTGTTTGCCGACTCGAAGGTGTATCTGGACATCTATGTCCGGGGGCTGCCCTTCGTTTTTTACTATAATATTTCCACCGGTATTTTCTCTGCCATGGGTGATTCAAGGACGCCTTTTTATTTTCTCGCCGCCTCATCGTGTGCAAATATCGCCATGGATATCTGGTTTGTAGCAGGCTTCCGCATGGGAGTGGCAGGCGTGGCGTGGGCGACCTTCATCTGCCAGGGAATCAGCGCAGCACTGGCCCTCTTTGTAGTGATGCGGAGGCTTAAAGCCATCAGGACAAAAGGACACATCAGATTCTTTTCCAGATCGATCTGTATGAAAATCGCGAAGATTGCCATCCCCAGCATCCTGCAGCAGAGCTTCGTCTCTGTCGGAAATATCATTCTTCAGGGAGTCATCAACGGTTTCGGTCCCGGCGTCATGGCAGGCTATTCCGCCGCCATCAAGCTCAACAACCTGGTGATCACCGCCTTCACGACCCTGGCCAACGGTATATCCAACTACACCGCCCAGAACATGGGAGCCGGCAAAATGTCCCGCATCCCCCAGGGCTTCCGCGCCGGCCTCAAAATGGTATGGCTCCTCTCTCTTCCCATTGCGGCGCTGTATCTGCTGTGCGGAAAAATACTCCTCATGTTCTTCATGAGCACCCCTTCACAGGATGCCATGCACACGGGGCTGATGCTGCTCAGGATCCTCTCTCCCTTCTACTTCGTGATCTCCGCCAAGCTTGTCTCGGACGGAGTCCTCAGAGGCGCAGGTCTCATGGGGCCCTTTATGATCGGTACCTTTACCGACCTGATCCTCCGCGTAGTGCTGGCGATCATACTGTCCGGAACACAGCTCGGTGCCACCGGAATCTGGTGCGCATGGCCGGTCGGCTGGAGTATTGCTACATTCCTCTCCATGCTTTTTTACAGCAGAGGTCCCTGGAAGCAGGCAGACAGGGTATTTTTTTAATCTCCTGCCCAGGGAAAATAATGCCGCCAGGCCGAGCATGATGATCAGAAGAACATGATAAATAATGATCACTCCCGGATCCTGCATGGACTGTATCCCGCCGCTTTTCATCCAGACCGACGGAAAACTTCTCAGACCTGTATCATATCCCGCGGCAGCAAGTCTGCTGCTGACAGCCAGCCGGAGGATGCCGATCCCCGAAAAGGCCAGAAAGCTGAGGAATATGCTGTGAGATGTCCGCAGATGTCCGATCGCGAGCGCGGCGTAAATATGCATCAGGAATGTGATATATACCAGTATTAAAATCACAATCCAGACAAGAAGGAAGCCTTTCCTTTTTCCAAGCATAGCCATTCTGATATAGATGCTCATTCTCCTGAAAAACTGCAGGGAGCTCTGCAGAGGCACAGCGGTCATTCCGACAATTGTCAGCGCGCACACAAGGGATACAAGGCTCATGAAAGACCAGAAAAGCGTGGATACCAGGTTGGAGAGTAGGAGCTGATGCGCCCTCACCGGGAAGGGAATTGTCCCGCGCCCTCCATCTGCAGACAGTCTCCCGGTCAGATGCAGTACACATAGTACGGCCGGCATAATCAGCGCTGCGAGAATCTGGGTCGAAAAGACCATGACACCGATTGCGCCCGCCAGGCCGGTGTACACACCCTGATGCAGGACCCGTATCCCCGCCCCCATGATTACTGCCATCCCCATCATTGCAGCATACAGTAAGAGCATGATCCGCCCGAAATGTTCTGTTTCTTCCCCGATCAGTTCTTTCAACATTTATTTACCTCGAAAGCCGGTTCAACAGTGCAGGGAAGCATCCCCGCCATCTTCCCCGGCCGGCCATCATTCATTGCACAATTACACAGATTTGCTAAAAAAGAAAAGGCTCCCCTGCTGCACCTTGCATGCGGCAGGGGAGCCTTTACATTTTCTATTGTATACGGCGAATGCCGTGACGACAACATCTCCTTCGGTGCTGTGCCTTCAGACCTCCTCGTCTTTCGAATGGGTCTGTACAGTAACATGCGGCCTGGAAAGAGGAACTTATGCCGTCTTTTTACCGCGCTTCATATACTGCAGAACGATGCCTGCCGCGATCAGGACCAGACCGATAATATCGGTCTTGGTATCGGGAACGATCATCATAAGACCGCCTGCAATGAGCAGGATCCTGTCGATCAGCCCCATATTTGTAAAGAGGAATCCCTCCAGGGCCGCCGCAACGCCGAAGATACCGATCAGGGAAGTCACCGCGATCAGAGCAACACTGGGAGCGGTTGTCTCGATCAGCAGCATCTCAGGCGCAAAGCAGAAGACGTAAGGAATGATGAATGCCGCAATAGCGAGCTTGGTCGCATTGAATGCTGTGCGCATGGGATTGGATTTCGCGATCGCACTGCCTGCGTAAGCGGCGAGAGCGACAGGCGGTGTGATGTCCGCCACGATACCAAAGTAAAATACAAAGAAGTGTGCCGCAAGGATCGGAACACCCATACGGGTCAGGATCGGCGCGCAGGTCGCCGCCATGATGCAGTAAGTCGCTGTGGTCGGGACACCCATGCCGAGAACGATGCAGCAGAGCATGGTCAGGAACAGAGCGATGAAAAGCTTGTCGCCCGCAACTGCAACGATGGCATTGATCATTTCATTTGCCAGACCGGTCATGGTGATCGTACCGGAGATGATACCGGCGACACCGCAGGCCGCGCCGACAGTGATAGTGCCCTTGCCGCCGGCTTCGAGAGAATCCAGGAACTTCTTGACTGTGAAGCAGTTGCTCGAATCATCATTGTTGCCGACGATGGCGTCCTTCACAGGGCTCTTGGAGCCATCATGCTTCAGATCCAGAATCGCACGGCGGTAGCTGCCGTCAAAGATACCGTCCACAATACCGACAACGATTGCCGCAACGATAGAATAAGCCGCAGCCCTCTGCATGGTCATCATGTTATTGGAAACCCAGATGACCAGAAGGACCAGGGGGGTCAGCAGGTAGATCTTGCGGATCAGTCTGGAAAGCTTGGGAAGCCTCTCGGCAGGAATACCTGTGAGGCCGTATTTTTTCGCTTCCAGATGGACTGCAATGAAAATACCGGTGAAATAGAGGACCGCCGGAAGAATCGCCCGGACCAGGACATCGGAATAGGGAACGCCGATGATATCCGCCATCAGGAAGGCCGCAGCGCCCATGATGGGGGGCATGATCTGGCCGCCCGTGGAGGCCGCCGCCTCGACGGCACCTGCAAATTCCGCCTTGTAGCCGGTTTCTTTCATCATAGGGATCGTAACGGAACCTGTCGTGACGGTGTTGCCGACAGAGGAACCGCTGACCATGCCGCAGAGCGCGGAGGAAATGACCGCGACCTTGGCGGGACCGCCGGCGTAACGTCCTGCCGCACAGTTAGCCATATTGATGAAGAACTCGGAGATACCCGTCCTCTCAAGGAAGGCGCCGAATATAATGAACACGACTATGTATTTTGAGCACACATTGATCGGCGTCGACAGAATACCTGTCTTCGCGTAGAAAAGGTTTCTCACCAGGTAACGCAGTCTTCCGGGAATGGAAGGGTTTGTCAGTCCGTAGACGATCGCGTATACAATGAAGAACAATGCCACGATCAGGATCGGCCAGCCGACGCTTCGGCGGGTGACCTCCAGAAGCGCGACAACACCGACGATGGCAATCAGAATCTGCGGAACCGTAAAGCGTGTGCCCTGCTGAATGATCTGCTCGGCGCTGAATGTGTAGTAGAGAAATGCCGCCGTGCCGGCGACCATGCCGACAATGTCATACCAGGGGATATAGTTGGCTTTCTGCTCGCCCTTTTTTGCGGGATAAGTAAGAAATCCCAGCAGAATGATGAGTCCCATGAAGGAGGTCAGACGGATCTCCTCCAGGAATGTCGCAAACAAAGTTACCCAGATACAAAAAAGTGAAAAGCCGATCAGGACGATTTTGACGATCAGGGCAGGTGTTCCGGTCCAGACACGGACGTTGGATTCTCTGTCATATTTCCGCATGACCTCCTCGAGGTCTTCCTGCTGCAGTTCGAACTCCCGATCTTTATCTACATTTTTACTCATAGACAGTACCCCCTCTTCATCAGTCAGCAGTTTCCACTGTCACGCCATGCTCTGCAAAATATTTTGCCGCGCCGGCATGGAAGGGCACTGCGATACCGGAAGTTGCGTTCTCCACGGAGAGCTCGGCTCCCTTGGCATTCTCTTTCGTGATCTCATCCGCGTGATCAAAAATCGCGGCAGTCAGCGCATAGACAACATCCTCATCCAGATCCGCGTCCACAACCATTGTGGCCTTGATCGTGATCGTCTCGATCGGATCAGGCTGTCCGGGATATGTATCCGCGGGGATCTGAAGCGGAGCATAGTAAGGGCAGATCGACATGATCTTGTCCCTGAGCTCGCCTTCGATCGGAACCAGAAAAACGCCGTTGGTCGTTGCCAGCTCGGTGATCGCCGATGTAGGAGCACCTGCGACGATGAAGGCCGCGTCGATCTGGCCGTCCTTCAGGGCCTCTTTACTGTCATCAAAGCTCTGATACTGGGGTTTAATATCATCAACCGTCAGACCGGCTCCTTCCAGAACGTCCACGGCATTGAAATATACGCCCGAACCCGGAGCACCGATCGAGACGCTCCTGCCCTTGAGGTCGGCAACCGACTTGATATCTTCTTTCATGGTGATCAGCTGCACAGTCTCTGCGTACAGAGCGCCGAGCACGCGGAAATCCCTGCAGGGTCCGTCTGTCTCAAAGGATTTACTGCCTTCCCAGGCATAGGTCATGACGTCAGACTGCGTGAATCCCATCTGATAGTCACCGTCGCCGATGCTCTGAATGTTCGCCTTTGAGGCAGCCGTAGATACTGCTGTAACACTATAACCCGTATAATTTTTCATATACTGGGCGAGCACGCCGCCGAACGCGTAATAAGTACCGGCTGTTCCGCCGGTTCCCATCATCATCCTCTGCCCTCCGCAGCCGGACAAAGCCAGCATGCATACGGCGAGAATTACGCTGACAACTGCTCTGCGCATTTGTTTCCGCATAATTACTTCCTCCTTCATTGCCATCCAATTACATAATACAATTGCTCTGATCCACCTTTCCCCCCGGAATCCGCAACTGTATCAGTATCTTTGAATCTATGTATACAATCATACATGAGGAATATTTTAGCACATACAGACTATATAGGCAAATACAGAAATACTAATAACTGCCTCATCAATACGTCATTTACAGTGCTCCTTCCCCCCAAATGTCCATACTGTAATCCGTTATTCTTTCTCCGGTTTCCCGCCGACTTCCTCTGCAGATCCCTTCTCCCGTCTCATCTCTGATTCCTTCTTGTAAGAATATAGTATTTGTATTAAAATTCAAAAGAGGTGCTGTCACTCCCCCCGGATTCATGATTATTGAATCATCCAAAAACAGCACCTGTTTACAGTCGCTTCATTACTAAGTTACAGATAACTAAGTTACAGATACTATCTGCGCCAGACTGAAGCCGGAAAACAGAGGAGAATGATCATGCCCGAAAAGGAAACAGAAATGAATGCAGTAAAAAAATACCCTGTGATTACCATCAGCAGAGAATACGGCGCCCTCGGAAGGACCCTGGCTGCTGAACTGTCGGAAAGACTGGGAATCCCCTATTATGATAAAGACTTCGTAAAAAAGGCCGCTGACGAAAGCGGATATGCTGAAGAAGAGGTCAAAACGGAAGGTGAGGAGCTCAAACCCTCCAGCAGGATGCTCAATTCCATCCTCAACAGCGCAGTTTCCTACAGCAGTTCTCACGACGCAATTTTCAAAGCCCAGAAGAAAGTAGTGCTTGAACTTGCCAAAGATCCCTGCATCATTGTCGGCCGCTGTGCGGACCACATCCTGCGTGAAGCCGGTGCGGATGTATTCTGCATCTACCTCTACGCAGCCGTCAAGGATCGTATTGGCCGCGCTGAAGAGCTTGGTGAAAACGGCTCCGCCAATATTCAGAAATACATCGAAAAGCGGGATCTGCTCCGCAGGACCTATTACAAACAGTACACCGGCTGCGAGATGGGCAATGCCAACAACTACAACATCTGCCTCGACACAGGACGGATCAGCATCGCCACCTGCGCCGACATCATTGTCGAAATCCTCGGCAGAGACCAGTAATACAATTCTAAACGCCGCACAATTTTTAATACTGCGCAGAACCGCCGCACAGCACACACGCTGCGCGGCGGTTTATTTGATTCCTGCTTTATCTTATCGATACTTGATCTAATCGACACCTGATTAATCGCTGCCTGATTTAATCGACACCTGATTAATCGATGCCTGATTTAATCGCTGCCTGATTAATCGCTGCCTGATTTGATCGACACCTGATTAATCGATGCCTGATTTAATCACTGCTCTGAGGAAATGACTTCCGCCACGTAGACACCGCTGGCGGAGGCGTGCGAAAGCGAATGGGTCACTCCGCTGCCATCTCCGATGACATAGAGGCCGGGGTGATTGGTCTCAAGGTTTTCGTCGAGACTGACTTCCATGTTGTAGAACTTAACTTCCACACCATAGAGCAGGGTGTCGTTATTGGCAGTGCCGGGGGCGATCTTGTCGAGCGCATTGATCATCTCAATAATGCCGTCCAGAATACGTTTGGGAAGGACAAGGCTGAGATCGCCGGGGGTCGCCTGCAGGGTCGGCTGCACTGTACACTCGGCAATGCGGGCGGGATTGCTCCTGCGTCCGCGGGCAAGGTCTCCAAAACGCTGCACGATCACACCGCCTCCCAGCATGTTGGAAAGACGGGCTATGCTCTCACCGTAGCCGTTACTGTCCTTGAAGGGCTCGGAAAAATGCTTTGAGACCAGCAGGGCAAAATTCGTATTCTCTGTCTTCCTGGACGGATCCTCGAAGCTGTGTCCGTTAACGGTGACAATTCCGTTTGTATTCTCGGTGACAACGATTCCGTTGGGGTTCATACAGAAGGTACGGACACTGTCTTCAAATTTCTCGGTGCGATAGACAATCTTGCTCTCATAGAGTTCGTCAGTCAGGTGAGAGAAGACCACCGCCGGCAATTCCACCCGCACACCGATATCCACGCGGTTGGACTTTGTCGGGATCTGCAGATCACGGCAGACCTTCTCCATCCACTTGCTGCCGCTGCGGCCAGCAGAGACTATGCAATAATGCGCGTCCGCACTTCCGTCCGCGAAATGAACGCGGTAGCGGGGAGTGTCCAAAGAAGATTCCGAAAATGCGGCAGAATCTCCGTCTGTCTCCTCCCTGCTCAGAAGCTCGATGCTGTCCACCGGCGTATTGAAATGAAAATCGATATGGTCTTTCATTTCCGCGTACAGGTTTTTGAGCACAATATAGTTTTTGTCCGTGCCCAGATGACGGACCGAGGCATCCAGGAGCCGGAGTTTATTCTGAATACAGATCTTTTTAAAAGCCGTACCTGCCGTGGAATAAAGTTTAGTTCCTTCTCCGCCGTGGTCCAGGTTGATCTGATCCACGTAATGCATCAGCTCCAGTGCCTTTTTCCTGCCGATATGTGTGTAAAGCGTTCCACCGAAATCATTTGTGATATTATATTTGCCGTCACTGAAGGCTCCTGCACCGCCGAAGCCGGACATGATGGAACAGCTCTTGCAGCCAATACAGGATTTGATCTTGTCTCCGTCAATGGGACAGTGCCGTTTCTCAAGTTCCGTGCCGCTCTCAAAGACACCGATCTTCCATCCGGGTCTTCTTTTCATCAGTTCATATGCAGAAAATATTCCTCCGGGCCCTGCGCCTACGATGATGACATCATATTTCATGAAAATACCCCCCTCCAAAAAGCAGATATTTATCTGCCGGATCCGAAATATACGGCCTGCCGGCATATCGTTAAGCCTTATTCTCAGTGCCTATTCGTACCATCCCCCATGTTCGAGGATGCGGAATTTTCGGAAATAAGTAAAAAGCGCTTTGCCCAGAATCTTATTCCTGCGGACATAAGTGTACTGCTCCGCCTCCTCTTCCGTATCTGCCAGTCCGTCGTGGATGGCATTATCAGCCCAATAGCGGGCATCCTCGGACCAGTTGCGGTTGTCGCCCAGCATAAGGTAACTGTCCTCGGGAACATGGAACTCAAAATCGGTATTCAGAACGTCCCATTGTTCCTTGAGATACCCCTCCTGCAGGGGCTCCGGGGAATCATTGATATAAATGTGCCCGTTATCTAGCCGCACAGTCTCACCGGGCAGGCCGATAATACGTTTGATATAGATCTTCTTCTCATCTACAGGATAATGGAAAATGACAATATCGCCTCTCGCGGGCTCGCTGAACCAGTAGCTGAACCGTGCGCCCACCAGTCTGTCGTGTGTCATAATCGTATCTTCCATCGATCCCGAAGGAATGACCGCATTGATAATAACAAACTGCGTCAGAAAAAGGGCGACAAGAAACATGATGACGAAAGACTTGATCCAGCTGATCAGTTCTTCGACAAATGCACTCTTCCTGGCCTCCCGCAGGTTGTTCTGTTCGCTCTGCCTGTCACTTTCCGCAGCAGGCTGCTCCTGTGAAAAGTTCTCCGGAGCGTCATTGATTGTAGGTTTTTCCATGTATTCTACTGTTCCCGTTTTTTTCTCTATGCTGTAAAAAGGCAGCTGTCACTTCCTGCACCCGGCCGCTTTCTCAGCGGCTCATAATGTCACCGGTGACCTGCCGGTCAATCAAGTTCTTTGAGCACCTCAGTCATTTTTGCGGCAAACAGGGCATGGCCGCGCTCGGAAAGATGGACGCCGTCAAAAGCAAAGTCGAGCTCCCACTTTGAAGCATCCGCAAAAAGAGTCTGCCTGCACTCAGCCAGTTCTTCGTAGTATTCCGTGAGTTTTTCCCCTTCTTCGTAATAGAGCTGTGCGAAGTTCTTGCCGCCGCACACATAGGGCTCCGCAAAAGACTGGTCCGTGAGCAGGATCCCGGGCGGCGCGATCAGAAGGAACTGTGTCCCTTCCTCCGCGTTGTCCTCGACAAAAGAGATAAAATCACTCATCCTTGCCGCTGTCTTTGCCGCATCAGGACGCAGGGTGCCCAGTATGTCATTGGTCCCCAGCATAACAGCAAAAACATCCAGCGGCTCCTCCTGCCGAATCATCGATCTTATATAGTCCCACTCATATACGCTTGTCGGCAGAGCCCGTCCGGGCATACCGTCAGCCACGATCTGCCAGGTCTCCTGAAGATTTTTCTGCAGGATCGTCGTCCAGCGCTCCTGGCGCGGATACCTCCCGCCCATGAATCCTGCCGGATCATAACCATACGTATTGGAATCACCATAAAACAGTATTTTTTTCATTTCCGGCCTCGTTTGTATATCCGCTGTTTTCAAAACAGCAGGTAAAGTAAAATCGCGCTGCTGTCAACATGCTCCTGTGCTTTCATGTCTGATCTGCCGGCACTTCACAGGCTCCTAGGCTTCTGTTTCCGCAGACACCTCTTCGGCAGCGCTACCCGCTGCGGGTACAGCCGGCGCTGCGGCGGCTTTGGACGGTCTTTTCTTTTTGCTGCCTGTCTTTGTCCTCGTTCTTTTTCTTCCCGATGCAGTACTCTTTTCGGGTTCGCGCGCCTTGATCAGGTTGTCGACAACTTTGTCAAACTGGATCTTGATAAATGCCGCGACAGGTACTGCGAACAGCATACCGACAATACCGCCCACCGCACCGCCGACGATGAGGGAGGCGATTACAAGCATCGGATGAACATCGATACTGGAGCTCAGAAGCCGGGGATTGATGACGTTTCCGTCCAGCGTCTGGATCACAAAGAGGACAATGATCGCGACCAGCAGGCGGCGCAGATCACCTGAAACAATACAGACAAGAATTGTCGAACCATAGGCAACTACGGGTCCAACATAGGGAATCAGGTTGCCAATGCCGCTCAGGATACCGATGATGACGGCATATTTGACACCGATCAGAGATAGTGAAACGCTGACAAGAATCGCCATGATAAAAGCATCGATCAGCTGACCGCGGATATAGCCGGAAAAGACCGCATCCGCGTCCTGAACCAGAACATGAAACTCTCGCTTGACCTTCCTGCCGCCGACTGCCAGCAGCACGCGGTTCCAATAGCGTATAATTCCCTTGTAGTCCAGAAGAAAATAAACACAGAAGATGATCGCAAACAGAAGACTGGTCAAAAAACCGCCGATATGGCCGACTGCGCCTGTAAGTCCGGAGCTCATTTCTTTGGCAAGTTTCGTGATCGTATTACCCAGCTGACTCATTGCCGATTCAACTTCTTTTGTTGAAATATTCATACTGTTCAGCCGGCTGATAATAGTTTCCTGCAGGCTGCTGAGAGAATTTGTAAAGGACTGCACAATAACAACCAGATCGTCGAGGCTTGCGATCTTGATATTTCTGGTGATAGCAGAGACTACTACCGAAAGCAGTATGAGGATTGCCAGAACTGTTCCGGCACAGGTGACGGCAACTGCCAGCCCCCGCCTGCTGCCGCGTTTTTTCCCAAACAGCTTTACTCTGCGCAGAGATTTCTCACAGGAATTCACCAGGGGCGCAAGAATATAGGCGAGAACAAAGCCCCAGAAAAGCGGCTGTAAGAGGGTGACCAGAAGATTGATCCCCTTTCCCAGAGCGGAAAGAACACTGTTCAGATTTCCGGCAAGTCTGATCAGAATGTAACTGATCACGACTGTGATGATCACATATTTCATGATCATCCGGTAATGTTTTTTGCGTCTTCCCTGCAGAACGCGGTCCTCTTCGGAAAGACGCCTGCGCTCCGCACGTTTCTCTTCCTCGCTCGTCTGCTTTTCGGGTTTCTGGTTTTCCGTTCCTTTTTTAGCGGAAGAAAGGGCATTCTCCGCAGCATTCCTGACTTCCCCTGCTGCAGCCGGTTTCTGATCAGGATAACCTGCATACGTACCCGCATAGGTGTCATTCACACCATATGCCTCCGATCCGTCCCTCTGCTCTTTTTTTCCGTAGGTGCCCTTCCCCGAAACACCCATTTTAACGATACTTTCCATGTTCTCCCACTCCTGTGCCCGCAACGGATGACCCGTCGTTATTATCTGTAACAATCCACAGACATTCCGGTTCTGTGCTGTAATTATGTGATTTGCAAAACATTTAACATTGTAACATGTAGAGATTTCAGAAACAAGGCGTCAAAGGACACGCGCCTGCGCCAAAAGCAATGAGTCCGCTCTCCGTGACAGCAAAATCCATGCGGATATCTGTTTTCTCCATCGGAACCTCACCTGATTCCTGCGCATCAAAAGCAATTAAAATCTTTGCCGCCGACGGCTTCACTTTTGTCAGGAAGCGGTCATAATAGCCTGCGCCGTGACCGCACCTGCCGCCCCGCCGATCAAACACTACGCATGGAACGATCACGGCATCGATCCGGGAGGGATCCACCTCCAGAGCCAGCTCTTTTACAGGCTCCCGGATTCCATAGACACCGGTCTTCCATATTGCGGAGTCAGAAAAATGCCCGGCGGATTCTCTTTCCTGCGCAGGCTGCTCTTTCTGATCAGATTCCCTTTCCAACGCAGGCTGCTCACCCCGATCAGATTTCCTTTCCAACGCAGGCTGCCCACCTTGATCAGACTCTCTTTCCTGCGCAGGCTGCTCTTTCAGGGCAGCTCCCTTTGCTCCCGGTATGACGGCTGTCATTCTGCCGTTTTCCTCAGTGAGAGGATAGCAGACCGTCTTTCCCCTCGCTTGGAGCAGGCAGTTTATCTCCCATGGATCTGCCTCATCCCACGTAGCTGCATAGGAGAGAATCGTCTCTGCTTCCTGCAGCTGCGGCATCGAGGCAAGGATCCGGCAGATTTCCGAGCTTTTTCCGGCGCGCTCCGCCGCTGTCAGAGCACGGCGTCTCTGCAGGGCAGCTTTTCTCTGTTTCTTTTTACTAAGGACAAGGTGCTTCTGCAGGACAGACGAAAAAACACTGCGCACATGCCCCGCCATATACAGGGAACCAAACGCCACTACCGGAAGCGCTCGTCCTGCATCCTGCCCCGCATGAGATTCCTTCGAAAAAGATTCCTCTGCCGGGGAATTCTCCGCAAGAGATTTCTCCGCCCGGGATTCTTCCACACGGGATTCCTCTGCCGGGAAATTCTCCTCAAGATATTCCTCTGCCAGGCACAGCGCTGTCTCAATTCCCTCAGCGGCAGTCCCGCAGGGTCTGGCAGAAAAGCCCCTCTCTTCAAGCTCCGCAGCAAGCTTCTCCGCGGGCAGTGCCCTTGGGCTGTCCGGTGTCAGACATACAAAACCTGCTGCAAAAGGCGAGATGATGTCAATAACAGCATGATAATCCTTGTCCGCCAGCATGCCCATCAGGAAAACAGCCTTTTTTTCCACAGTGTCTTTTCCGTCCGCCCGACAGATCCTGCTGTCCGGCAGATATTCTCCAAGGGATTCCGCCAGCGCTTCGGCACACTGCGGATTGTGTCCGCCATCCAGGATAAACAGCGGACGGCGGGACAGCACTTCAAAGCGCGCAGGCCACTGCACCCCGGCAAGACCCTCGCACACTGCTTTCTGCGGAATATCCCATCCGCGGCCGAGAAGGGCCTCCACAACCGTCAGCGCCGTCGCGGCATTGTGCAGCTGATACTCGCCCAGGAGCGCCAGACACAATGGCTCTTCTTCACAGAAGAGTGGGGAGGTCTCCCCCCCTTCCTCAGCCAGATAATAGAAGGTCTGTCCCTCCAGACTCTTCTCAACCGGGCGGATCCTGCCGTAGTGCGCAATATGAAGGGGACACCCTTTTTCCGCACAGACATGCCGCACCACATCCATCACTTCCGGAACATTTTCATAACAGACAACATCCGCGCCGGATTTGATGATCCCGCACTTGTTGCGGGCGATTTCCGCAAGGGTATTTCCCAGATATTCTGTATGCTCAAGGCCTATATTAGTGATCACAGCGACCTCAGGGGCATCAATAACGTTTGTCGAGTCAAAAATACCGCCCAGGCCGACCTCCAGCACGACAAGATCGCATTTTTTTTCTTTGAAATAAACAAGTCCGATTGCAGTGATGATCTCAAACTGCGAGGGATGGTCCTCCATGGAATCCGCGGCATCGCGCACCCGCGCAGTGATCCTGCACAGAGCTTCCTCCGTAATATATTTGCCGCAGACCTGGATCCTCTCGCGGAAATCCTCGATATAGGGGGAGGGATAAAAGCCTGTCCTGTACCCGGCCTCCCGAAGAATCCGCTCCACCATGGCACAGGTACTTCCCTTGCCGTTGCTGCCTGCCACATGAACAAAGCGCAGACTCTTCTGCGGGTTTCCCAGCAGCCGCAGAAGCTCCTCCGTCCTTGACAGCCCCAGCTTCCACTGACTCCATGTATGCGCATTGATATAGTCGATTGCCTCCGCAATAGTCATCATTCAACAGACCTCCTGAAATGTCATCTGCAAAGCGAAAAATGCAGACACTGTCTGCAAAATATATTCTCCGAAAATATGTCTTCTCAAAACAAGATTAAACAAAATAGTTTGAACAGTGTTCTTAAAAAAAGTCTTCTTTATACAGTCTTTTTAAATCAATCGCCTCTAAAACAATCGTCTCTAGACGCTAATAACAATCATCAAAAACACACCGCGGGATTGACTGCTTCCTGCGGTGTGTTTTCATAATCGGAACCTCAGCCTATTGCGATTTTTTCAATCACTCTCTCCGACATGCCGCTCGCCGGAGCGGCCCCTGAGGAGAAATTCGCATTTCAAAGCCTTACGTATAAGGGATTTGAAATCGGCGATATTCTCCGATGGGATCACAGGATGTTTGCAGCCGCCTTACGGCAAAAACATCCGGAGTGACAAATCTTATATCGATAAAATTTGTTACTCCTGCAGCTGACCGCAGACATATACGGCCTCCACATTGTAGTCATCCCCGAGAATAACAATATCCGCATCCTTCCCGGCTGTGATGGAACCCTTGGAAGCCTCTACGCCAATGAGACGTGCCGGGTTGATCGTGCAGGAATTGATGGCAGTCTGCCAGGGAACGCCTGCCATTTCAACAAGATTGCGAAGACCCTGATTGACCTTCAGCGTGGAACCGGCAAGATTTCCGGCTCCCACCAGATGCGCGCTCCCGTCCTCATAGAGCTCGATCAGATTTCCGCCGAAAAGTGTGCGGGTACCGGCAGGCAGTCCTTTGACCTGCAGAGAGTCTGTGATCATGACGCCGTAATCCGGTCCTTTATTTGTAAAAAAAGTATTCAGCGCCGCCCAGGTGGAGTGGTTTCCGTCACAGATGATCTCTCCGAACACATTGCGGAAGCGGAAGGATGCCCCGACAATGCCCGGCTCACGGTGATGATAAGGCGCCATGCCGTTATAGACATGTGTCACACTGCGCGCGCCGTTGGCAAAAGCCATGACCGCCTGGTCAAAGGTCGCGGAAGAATGCCCGAGTGACGGAACAATCCCCTTCTCACATAAAAAACGTGTCAGGCGATATCCCTCGTCGTGCTCACAGGCCATGGTTACAATCCTGATCAGTCCCTCCGATGCCTCGAGGTATCTCTTAAACTGCTCCAGGTCGGGACTGACACAGTACTGCTCCGGCTGTGCGCCCTTGAATTTCTGGTCCAGATAAGGCCCTTCGAAATGAATGCCCAGGATCCGGGCTCCCTCATATCCCTCCCGGACTACGTTTGCAACATTTTTCAGCGCTTTTGTCAGGACCTCCTCAGACTGCGTGATCGTCGTGGGAAGAAATCCCGTGATGCCCTCGCTGACAATACTCTTCGCCCATCTCCGCAGGCCTTCCGGATCCGCATCATTCGTATCAAAACCGTAAGCGCCGTGCGTATGTACATCAATAAAGCCCGGCACAATGCGGCGGTCTCCGTAATCCCTGTCCGCCGCATAAGTCCCATATGGATGAACGGCGGCAATTTTTCCGTCCGAAATCTCAACCTGAGCATCCATCCACTCATTCAGCACCCAGACTCTTTTGCTCTGCAGTATCATGGGTTCTCCTTCCTCTTTCCCGATTTATTGCATTTCCATGGTCCAATCCAAGAACCATTCCATAAACCGGTCCATGATCAGGGGTGTGTTCCGATCTGTTTCAATTCCAAGATCCAATCCAGGCTTAGGTCCATGATCGGGGGGGTTCCGATCTGTTTCAATTCCAAGGTCCAATCCAGGCTTAGGTCCATAATCCGTTTCTTGATCCAGGGTGTTATTCATCACTTTTTGATTCCCAGTTCTTTTTTCAGCTTTTTGAAGCGATCCTTCTCCTTTTTCGCCACATAGCCCGGGTCAAAAAGACAGTGCTGCAGCACATCTGCGTCCTTGAGAATCTCCTCCAGCGGTCCGTTTTCCATCTTTTTGTCACTGTGAAAAAAGATAGCCTGGCAGATTTTCTCAATTTCCTTTTCGGAAAAGATTCCCGCCTCCTTCAGAATCTGCCGCGCCATTTCAGAGCCCCGGTGAGCGTGATCCATGGCGTTTCCTGTAGTATAGGTAGCTATATCATGAAGATAGCCCGCCGCCGCTGCTAGTTCAATATCTTCTCCCCGTCTCATTGCCAGAAGGACACATGCCTCGGCAACACCGAACATATGCACATATCCGCTTGCCCGCAGGGAATCATCGGGCACCTGCTCCAGCAGTCCGCTGACGATTTCCCGCACCGCTTCGATCCTGTCCGTTCTGATTCCAGTATCCATTGCGCGCCCCCTGTCTTTTGATTCCTGTGTGTCCCTGCAAAACAGATTGGTTTGATCGCGAATCCAGGTCTCCGCCGAAATTCTCCGGCGAATTGACGATTACTTTGCTTACCCCATTGATACTTCGCGCTTTTACAGTCCACCCTATTTTACCACAAACTACAGGAAGCCCATATCTGCAAAATAATATTATGGGATCTATAGCTCAGACAACCTATAGTTCAGACACCATATATCTCAGACACCCTATAGTTCAGACAGACTATAGTTCAGACAGATTATGCCCAGACAGGTCAGATCTCTATGCTGGTACGCGGATATTGAATAAGAAAGTTGATATTATGCTTTTCGCAATATTTGGCCGCCCTGAAAAAGACCCTTTCAGTTTTTTCCAAAAAGAAGGGCATCCCTTCTGCCGGCCGTGTCAGGGGGCAAAAGAAATTGTCCCAGTGAACGGGAATGACCAGCCTTGCCCCCGTCTTTTTGACGGTTTCTGAGAAGAAGGCTTTTTCCGTCTCTTTTTCAGCATTTGCCAGACCTGCCACTCCCAGGAAAAGGACATCGGCACGCACGCCGTCCAGCTGACCCTTTATAAAATTAAAGCTGGGACGGATCAGGATCTTTTTCTCCCCGTGTTCTATCAGAAAATCGTACGAACCACCCTCCTTGTAGTCCCTGAGTCCTGCCGGCATTTTCAGAGGCTCTGCAATCGCCTCTCCAAGGTCATTATTGAACCTGGTGGGTTTGGAATGCAGTGATTTTATGACAGTGATTTTATAGGCGCCGATCTCAAAACAGCTTCCGTGCCGGAATACTGTAATGTTCTCTTCCGGCACATTTCCTCCCAGCGCCACATTCCTGGCCGATTCACTTCCATAAATTCTTGCGCCGCATTGTTCAGCTATATAGGGGGCATCCATAACATGGTCGTGGTGCGTATGCGAAATGAAGATTGCCTGCAGCCTGTTTATATGATGCAGCCTGATCAGCTGATCACACAGAGCGGTATTTACAGCTGCTTTTGTCCCTAAAACATATTTTCCAATGGATGGTCTGGTAATATGGGCGTCAAAGAGAATCTGGTCCTTGCCATCATCGAATAAAAGCGTAGTTGTCCCGAAATAGGTGACTTTCATTTGCTATTCACCTCCCATCCAATCGGATTCCGCTTGTTTTGCACGGTTTTACCGCATTTTGCGAAGCAGCCCCGGTATCTCTCTGAAGAACTCGGAAACGCCCTTGTCGAACTCGGACATTCCGGCAACCTCAGCCAGGTAATTATCGATTATTCCCTTGTACAGGCCATACCCCAGAGCAAATGTTACAATTGAGAGGAAGAATGCCCTGTAGCTCGATTCAGGTCTGAATACATCTTTGAGTTTCCCGATCATATTTGCGGCCATGACCCCCTGGTAATAAATAAGCGGCAGTACAGCCCTCTTTAGCTCAATTCTTTGAGAAGTGCCTTACAGCCCTGCAGCACATCATCCCAGGTCTCATCAAAATTATCCGTGTACCATGGATCCGCCACCTCCTGACCAGCCCTGCCGCAGTGGTCCAGAAGGAGCGATATTTTCCCGTCCGGGTCACCGCCATAGATCCGCTTCATGTTATAGGCATTCGCATAATCCATACCAATCAGATAATCGAACCGGGCATAGTCTTCCCGCGTCGTCCTGCGCGCCCGCTTTCCGCCCGGGTCGATCCCGTGCTCCCGGAGCTTTGCCCGCGCCGGCGGATAGACCGGGTTGCCGCGGCCGCCCCAGACTTCTTCCGAGCTCGTCGCCGCGGACTCAATATAAAAGCGGTCTGAAAGCCCCGCTTTGCGGACAAGGTCCTTCATTACAAATTCAGCCATCGGTGAGCGGCAGATGTTGCCGTGGCAAATGAATAAAATTTTTATCATGCTTATTTTTGCCAGCTTATGCCGCGTTTTGCCTTATTTTATGCGGGTTTCCGCGATTTTCGATTTCATTGAAATCCGGCATAAACTGGCATCTCCTTGCATAT
>ONKG01000134.1 GCA_900318375.1 uncultured Lachnospiraceae bacterium | reverse complement strand
ACCGCCTTGAATACATGTTTCCTTCAGGAATGGCTCTGTGTGCAGGGCAGGGAAGGGGCAAGCTACCACAGCCAGAGGATCTCATTCGTAAGGCAGCTGGCACTTTATATGAATTCCATTGGGATAAACGCATATATCCCGGTCGAAAGCGTAAAGAAGGAGATCAATATCCCCCATTTTCTTAGTCCTTTGGAACTGGATGCCTTCTTTTCCTCGCTGGACGGGACGGAACCCGGGACCACACGCGGGACAGCGTGGCGGATGTGGAATGAGTACCGCGTGATCTTCCGCCTGCTGTACACCTGCGGGATGAGGAACTCCGAAGCCTGCTGCCTGCGCGTCGGGGACATCGACCTTGGGAAGGGCATACTTACCATCATCCATGCCAAGGGGGATAAGGACAGGCTGGTATACGTTGCTGACGACATGAATGAATTGCTGTGCCGGTATGTGCAGTATATCGCCAGTGCTCTGGGCTTCATGCCGCACTGGCTGTTCCCTTCAGGTATACATCTGTAGAACGAGGATCTACGTGTCCAAGAAGAGATTGGATATATTTGATGTCGACACCGTTCTCAAACAAATGACTTGCGAAACTATGTCGGAAATGTAGAGCTCTACATTTCAGGCATTATGTAGAGTGTTTGATAATGGTGAGTCTTTCACAAAAAACCAGCATTCAAGCATCATAACATGAAAAAGACTCACCATTTAATCCTTTGATAGAGTATCCTCTTTATACCATTTGGTAGAAAGGAGGATGTTAATGAAAACATACAAACGTGAATGCATCCAGGAAATTGTGGACCATCTATTATCAGAGCTCGAAAAGGAGGGATTATCGGAACAGACTGTAAAGGGTTATAAATGCGGTTTTTCCTTGTTTCAAAAGTATATCGACAGTACTCATGTCGATGTAATTGACGAAAATGTATGTCTTGATTATATCGAGACCAAAACCGGAAAAAGGCTGGCGGGTCTTCATGAAACAACTGGTGATCCGAGCATATCGAGGCGTATCAGGCCTTTATTTCTGCTCCTAAATCATGAAGATGACGGTTTTTCCTGTCACACTTCTCATAGGACTACTCCTCTTTTTGTTTGCCCTGAAGGTTGGTCGGACGAATATAATGGGTATCTTTCAAGTCTTATGGAAAGAAATCTTAGCAGAACCACCATTAACGATAGAAAAAAGGTAGTAAAAGATTTTATCCTATATCTTTCCGGTAAAGGATTGGAACATTCAGATCTGATTGGACCGGAACATGTAGATTCTTACTTGCTGCAATTCAAAGATAATTCGATAAAATACCGTGCGGCAATCGTATGCGTTATCAAGGATTATCTTGGCTATCTATATGAGCATGAATTCAGTACTACTGATCTCAGATGCTGCATTCCAAAGTTAAGCGTTCCGCGAAGCACCGGCAAACAGCACCTTTGGACAAAAGAAGAGCTTCAGAGAATGTTAAAGGCGGTTGATCGTGAAGACCCGACAGGGAAACGGGATTATGCGATACTCGTACTAACTATTCACACAGGTCTGCGCTCATGCGACGTAAGATGTCTCCGACACAAGGATATTGACTGGGGAAAGAAAACCATGCATATCATCCAGGGGAAGACTGGGGAGCCTGTTGATCTTCCGTTATCCGACACGGCAGGATGGGCTATTATTGATTACCTGAAGAATGGCCGTCCAAAGACAAGCTCGGACAGGATTTTTGTCAGACACAGTTCACCACACGGACCGCTGGGGAGCACCGCAACCATGGACACTGTGTTAACAAAATACATCCTGAAAGCAGGTATTATAGTCAAAAGCGGTGAGCATTACGGAATGCATTCGCTGAGAAAGACTCTCGCAACAAATATGCTTGTTTCAGGTACGGCTCTTCCGGTCATTACCCAGACATTGGGGCATCAAGATCCGAAATCTACAGAGCTTTATCTTAGCACCGACATACAGGGCCTTAAGCAGTGCGCTTTAGATCCGGATGAAGAGTATGGGGAGGCTTCTGTATGAAGGGTTACGAATGGAAAAGTGCGTTGGCGCCAATGATCAAGAAGTACCTTGACATGAAGCATGTGGCCGGGTTCAAATACGCCGGACAGGAAAGATGTCTCCAGCATTTTGATCATTATTACTATTACAGCGGGTATGAGGCTGTTTCATTTACAAAGGACTCTATTATGCCATTCCTGTATAGACAGGATGAGTCAATGTCTTCTTGGTGTATGAAGGAAACTTTGATAATCGATTTCGCTCGTTTTTTAAATGATCGTGGATATAAAGCATATATTCCCGTCCAGAAACATGAATGGAAGAGAACTTCGTATATCCCCCATATTTATACCCGTGACGAACGGATACGTTTTCTGCAGGCTGTAGACACATATCCTGCGGGGCATGGATTATACAGGGATGTTACTGATCCGGTATTGTTCCGTCTTCTGATAGGTACGGGCTGCAGGCTGTCAGAAGTATTGCATCTGCGGAAAGCTGATTATCAACGTGAAACAGGTACTATTACCATCCGTCAGTCTAAAAACGGAACCAGCCGCACTGTGCCGCTCTGCGAATCCCTTCAGAGCAGGATGTGCCAATATATTGATCTTGTTCATAAGGAAGATGAAAACTGTTTTCTGTTCCCAGGAGGAAAAGAGGGGCAGCCGTTGGACATGAGCACGGTATACCGTCGTTTCAGGGACTATCTGTTGATGGCAGACATTCCCCATACTGCAAGCGGCCCTAGGATTCATGACTGGAGGCATACTGCGGCGGTGGAAAATCTGCGCAGATGGTCAGAACAGGGAAAAGACCTGACAATACTTCTGCCGTATCTCTCCGCTTTTCTTGGGCATACAGATTTCAGGGCAACACAGTATTATCTTAGGCTCACAGCTGAAATATATCCGCATCTTGTAAAAAAAATAGAAGATGCCTGTTGGGAGATCATCCCGGAAGGAGGGTTCCGTAATGAAGAATGATGGGACTTTTCCTTATTACGTTACCACCTTTTTTAAAAAATACCTTCCGGGACAAAAAAATCTTAGCAGTAATACAATACACTCGTATTCTGATTCATTCAAGCTCATGCTTGTTTTCTGTGAGGAAAAGAAGGGAATCAAGAGTTCACAGTTGAAACTCGAAAATCTGGACAGAGAGCTTGTTATCGAATTCCTTGACTGGCTAGAACAAGAGCGGGGATGCAGGCCGACAACCAGGAACCAGAGACTTATAGCGTTTCGTTCCTTCAGCAGGTATGTTCAAAAAGAATGCCCATCAGAAATGGCAGGATTACAGTCTATTCTTGGGATTTCCTATAAGAAATCCCGAAAAACGGTTGTCCCATATCTCACAGAAAGGCAGATGACGCTGCTGCTTGCACAACCGAAAGGCGATAAATGGGAATCATACAGGGATAAAGTATTGATGTCCACGCTGTATGATACAGGTGCGCGAGTGCAGGAACTCTGTGATATTAAAATGAAAGATGTCCGTTTGGAAAAACCGGCAATAATTACCCTTCACGGAAAAGGAGATAAAGACAGGCAAGTTCCGATCATGGGCAGTACGAAGCTGCTTCTGGAATCCTATATTGAACACTATAAATTCATGCCTGGGATTAGCAAGGGAGAACACTATCTGTTTGTGAACCAACGGAAAGGGAGGCTATCCAGATGGGGCGTCTCTCATATCATCAACAAATACGTGGAATCGGCTGAAAAGGAGGGCATGAATGTCGATTTCCCAATCACTCCGCACGTATTTCGTCATAGTAAGGCCGTACACATGGTTCATGCAGGTATCAACTTGATATATATCCGCGACTTTCTTGGCCATGTAGATTGTTCGACTACTGAAATATATGCAAAGATTGACACTGAACAGAAGAGAAAAGCAATCGAATCAGCCTGTAAAGACATAGCTCCTGAGCAAGAGTATGAAGATTGGACAAAGGACGATGATTTAATGGAATTCCTGAGATCATTATAAAACAAAATGGTGAGTCTTTTTCATGTTATGATGCTTGAATGCTGGTTTTTTGTGAAAGACTCACCATTATCAAACACTCTACATAATGTCTGAAATGTAGAGCTCTACATTTCAGGCACACTTTTGCGGTTCATGTTTTGCAGAAGTGGATCACGGAAGGTGCCGACCTTACCGCTATGATGCCGATTCTTTCAACCTACATGGGACATAACGGAATCCGTTCTACGGCACAGTATCTGCGGCTGACAGCGGAAGTCTACCCGGAATTGATGAGGCAGGTAGAAAAAAACTGCTCGTATGTCATCCCGGAGGTGTCGCATGAAGGAAACTGATTTTGCACGATACCTGACTCAGTTTCTGACCGTTTATCTGCCAGGGCATCTTGGTTCTAAAAAGAATACACAGCTTTCCTATCGGGACAGTTTTTCTCTTCTTCTTACGTATTGCCGGGATGTTGAGAATCTTGTCCTGGAGAAGCTGTTGATCACACAGATAGACAGGGAACTTATCTTACGGTTTCTTAAATGGCTGGAAGAAGAACGTCACTGTAAGATCACCACACGAAACCAGCGGTTGGCTGCAATCCATTCTTTTTTCGGCTTTCTGATGGTAGAAGCTCCGCAATATATAGAGCAATGCCAGAAAGTGCTGAGCATTCCGATGAAAAAAGCTGATAAACCACCGTTAATGTATCTTCCTCTTGATGCGGTCAAAGGATTGCTGGAACAGCCGGACAGAAATACCCCTCATGGAAGACGTGATGCTGTTTTACTCTCGCTTCTCTACGATACTGGTGCCCGAGTACAGGAACTGGTCGATTTAAAAGTCTGTGATATCAATCTGAATGATACCGTGACTATTGTTTTAACCGGCAAAGGTGGCAAAAGTCGTATCGTTCCAGTCATGAAACCTACCGGAGAATTACTCAGGCAATATATAGAGGGTAATGGTCTGTCTCACCCTGCCAGGAGAAGAAATCCATTATTTACAAATCGGGGGAATCAACCACTGACAAGAGCCGGCGTGACCTATATCTTGAAGAAATATGCAGCGCAGGCACAGGCTAAC
>ONKG01000004.1 GCA_900318375.1 uncultured Lachnospiraceae bacterium | reverse complement strand
ATTGACCTTGACCATGTCGTTCTCTTTGACGAACTTCATGTTGTCGCCGACAATATCCTTACCAAGCGAAATCTGGTCGAATGTCTCTGTGTCCATGAACGCATAGAGCTCACCATCCTGATACAGATACTGATACTCCTTGCGGTCGATCCTTGCCTGCGGGAATTTCTCCGTAGGACGGAAAGTAGTCTCTGTAACACCGCCGTTAATAATATCTTTCAGCTTGGTTCTGACGAACGCCGCACCCTTACCAGGTTTAACATGCTGGAACTCAACGATCTCGAGAACGCTGCCGTCTTTTTCAATCGTAATGCCATTCCTGAAATCACTTGCAGAAATCATATAAAGTACCTCCTGAAAAAATCGCGTCAATACAAAAGTATTCTATAACACAGGGCAGATATTTTCAACATATTTCTTGTCAGGGCATGTCTGCTTATCAGCCGTTTGCCGGCGGAGACTGTCTGTCTCACGGTAAATCGTAATTTCCTATGAGACAAAAACAGGCCGCCCCCTGCCCGGGAGCGGCCTGCCCGTATCTGATATTTATGATTCAGACATCCACCCTTAAGGAACCATGGCGCGGATCTCTTCGAGCTTTTCTCCGCAGTAGGCATCGACCAGAGACGGGGAGACATTCTCTTCGATCTTGTCATAGACAGGGATACACTTCTGGCGGATGACCAGCATGTTCTCTTCTGTCAGACGATTGATCTTGCTGCCGCTTTCTTCGATCGTTTCGATCCTGGATGCGATACGGTCGTCAGAAGCCTGGCGTGCTTCCACCTTTGCGGTCTCGGCGGCCTGACGGATGATGGCCTGCTGATCTTCCGGCAGGCTGTCCATGAACTCGCTGCTGACGATCAGGGAGATCAGGTGAGGAAGGTGATTGGTCTCGATGACGTAGTCCTGCTGCTCATAGAGTCTGTTGGATACGATGACTTCGTAGGGGTTCTCCTGCGCGTCGATAGTACCCTGCTGCAGACCGATATAAACCTCGGAGAAGGTCATGGGTGTGGGGTTTGCTCCCAGGGACTTCCAGAAGAGAAGATGGTAGGGATTCTCCATGGTACGGATCTTCTGGCCCTTGAGGTCATTGGCAGTGAAGACATCCTTGTTGGAGGTCATGACACGGAAGCCCTGATCCGCGTAGCCCAGAAGCTCATAGCCGCCGTCCTTGTAGACCTGGTTGATCTGCTCCATGAACTCTGGATTATCGATGTGGTCACGAACGTCCTGAATGCTGTCAAACAGGCAGGGCATATCGAAAACTGCGATGTCGGGAAGGAAGGTGACCTGGGGCGCTGTGTTCTGCACCACGAAAGGAATATCGCCGTCCTTGCAGGACTCGAGCAGCTCGCGGTCTCCGCCTACGATACTGTTGGGATAAACCTGGATTCTCATCTTGCCGTCAGAGAGGCGGGAGACCTCTTCCGCAAAACGCTCGGCGTAGATCTGTGTGACAGTGTCCTCGGGACTGGATGTCCCCAGAGGCCATGCATAGGTCTGTGTGCCGTCGGATGCAGAGCCGCAGCCGGTCAGTGTGAGGGCAAGGAGGGCTGTAAGCAGGCAAACCGCCATAAAACTGTGCTTAAGACTGTATTTTTTCATGCTATCCTCCTTTCTCACAGCAGGCACAGGCTGATTCCCGGAATATAGGTGATCAGCAGCAGTGCAACCAGGAACATGATGATCATGGGCATAGCCTTCCTGGCAATGTCCATGACAGGCACTTCTGTCAGAGAGCTGGCAACAAAGAGGTTGACGCCGATAGGAGGCGTGACGAAACCGATCGCCAGGTTAACGACCATGAGAACACCGAAATGAATCGGATTCATACCTACCGCAGTGACGATCGGAAGCAGGATCGGCGAGAGGATAAGAATCGCAGGTGTCGTATCCATGACCATACCGACAAGGAGCAGGAAGATATTGATGACGATCAGAAGGATGATCTTGTTGGTGAAGCTCTCCAGAATGAAGGCGCTGACCATCTGGGGCACCTGCATCAGTGTCAGGACACGGGAGAATGCAGTGGACGCCGCAAGGATGAACATGATCGGGGCATAGGTTCTCATCGCTTCCACCAGGATCGCCCACAGGTCACGGACCTTGAGGGTCTTGTAGATGAACATACTGATGATCAGCGAATAGAAAACGGAGATGACCGCCGCCTCGGTAGGGGAGGCGACACCGGAATAAATGCATCCAAGGACGATGACAGGGCTCAGGATCGCGAAGAAGCTCTCGCGGAAGACCTTGAAAAAGCCTTTTTCATGGAGCACATTGATCTGGCTGTCAATCTTCTCGCGGTCTTCGCCGTGTCTCTTGCAGTAGACAAAGGCGTAGGCCATGAGCAGAACGCCGATCAGGACGCCGGGAACGATACCTGCCAGGAACAGATCACTGACAGAGGCACCGGATGCCATGGCGAACATGATAAAAGGAATGCTGGGAGGGATGATAACACCCAGGCCGCCTGCGACGGCGACGATGGCTGTCGAGAAGACCTTATCATATCCCATATCGATCAGAAGCGGGATCGTCATGGAGCCGACTGCAGCGACCGTCGCGGGTGCGGAACCCGAGATCGCGCCGTAGAACAGGCAGGTGATGATAACCGCGCAGGGAATACCTGCGGTACGTTTTCCAAGGAAATAGGAAAAGACATCGAACAGACGCTTGGAGATCTGTCCGCGTGCCATGAGGATGCCCGCAAGGACGAACATCGGAACCGCCAGATGCGGGAAACTGTCAATACCGCCCACCATGGAACGGATGACATAACTTGCACTCGCTGTAAAGGAAGGATCGAATGCGCCCGGAAGCACTGCGACAAGGCCCAGTGTGACCGAGACGGGAATTGCGATCAGAAGAAAGAGCGCAAACAGAATAAATACAACAATAGGTGACATACCGGTTCCCCTTTCTCAATTACTTTCCGTCACTGCCCTCGGACTCTTTGTGAATGCGCGAAGGCCATTTCACAAGATCGTCGTTGTATCTCAGATTGTGCAGTTCAAGAAGCCAACGCTCCGCAATACGGATCACACACAGTGCGAAACAGATCAGCGGGGCGGACTGGATATAATACATAGGGATTCCGCATGCAGGGCTGACCTGACCGCTCTTGATCGTGGTCATCAGATAGCGATATGCGTAAGGAACCAGATAAACAAAGAAAGCAAATTGAATGGTTAGATTGACCAGGCCGAGGATCGCTCTTCCCCTCTTGGAAAAGATTTTGATAAACTGATCGATCTTGATCGCCAGGAATTTCTTTGTGCAGAGGCTGACGCTGATAAAGGCTGACCAGATGAAGAGGTAACGGGTCACCTCCTCCGACCATGACAAAGACATTCCGAATGCATAACGGGAGAGAACCTGAATTCCCATGATCACCGCCATCAGGATCAGCAGGATGGTCATGACCACTTCTTCCAGATATTCGTCCAAATATAACAGAAATTTTTTCACTTTTTAAGGTACCTCCGGATTTCGGACACAAAAAGAGGCCTGCATGTAAAAAACCTTTTTGCAGCCTGTAAGACAAGTGCCGGTTTTCTACATGCCTGCGAATGATTTCCCCTTCGATATTTCATTGCCGGTGAAATCCCGTCCCCTTTAATGACAGGATTTCACCGCAAAAGTATTTTTTAAACCACTGATAATAGAACTGTCTGCTTACAGGCTGTTGTGGATCAGGTTAAGAACAGTGTCCAGATCAGCTGCATTCATCTGGCCGGGTGCGGATGCCTTTCCGACAGCGCCGAAGGTGCAGGAACTGCCGAAAACTTCACCGCAGAGACGGCTGATGAGACCTGTACCGGCCATAGACATAGTGATGATGGGACGATCCGCGTAATCGGTCGCCATCTCCTCTGTTGCGGAGAGGAGGACCAGGACGTCCTTTTTATTCTTAGGCATAACAGCGATCTTGGGGATGTCCGCGCCGAGCTCCTGCATCTTGCGCAGTCTGCCGACGATATCATCCTTGTCCGGGGTCTTGAAGAAGTCATGGTTGGAAGCAACAACCTTTACGCCTGCCGCATGTGCACCCGCGATGATCTCTTTGACGATCTCATCACCGGTAAAGGCTTCGACATCGATCAGGTCCACAAGACCTGTCTGTGCTGCCTGGATGTTGAGTTTTGCATAAACTTCGGGCTCGATTGCCTTCTCGCCGCCCTCTTTTGAAGTGCGGAAGGTGAACAGAATCGGGGCATTGCCCAGAGCGGGGCGGAGATCCTTGAGGACATCCTCGACCTTTGCGAAGTCAAAAACGCCTTCAAACCAGTCGACACGCCACTCGACCAGATCCAGACGGACATCTTTGAAAGAAGCGGCTGCCGCCAGAATCTCCTCCTTTGTCACACCGACGATCGGAACGATGATCTTGGGTGTGCCTTCACCAATTTTCACGCCGCGGACTTCAATCACATTTGCCATAATATTCTCCTCCTGATATAGGGATTATTTAAACGGGATAAACCCGCCTTTTTACAGCTTCAATCAATCACCGTACTTGATACCCAGGACTTCCTTCATGTGGTCGATGGGCATATCGACACCGGTCCAGAGTTTGAAGGCGGCAGCGCCCTGGAAGAGCATCATGCCGAAGCCGTTCATGTGCTTGCAGCCCACTTCCTTGGCGATGCGCAGGAACTCTGTCTCTGCGGGAGCGTAGACAGTGTCTGTCACAATGAGGTCGGGGCGCAGATAAGACTTGTCGGGAAGCCATGTCATACCTTCAAGGGGCTTCATGCCGCAGCCGGTAGTATTTGCAAGAAGAACACTGCTGTCGATCTCTCTCTTGAGAGCTTCGTGGTCTGCCAGGTCAAACAGCTGTGCCTTGCAGTTTGTCTTCTCATTAATCTTCTTTACGGTATTCTGGGCATTTTCCCAGAATTTATCCTTGATATTGAAAATGGACATCTCGGCTACGCCGTCCAGAGCAGCCTGGATCTCGATGGCAGTTCCCGCGCCGCCTGCACCGACAACGGTGATCTTCTTTCCGATCACATCGATATCATAATCCTTCAGAGACTGCATATATCCGATACCATCGGTGCAGTGGCCTTCCAGAACGCCGTTCTTGTTGACGATGGTGTTGACCGCTCCCACGAGCTCTGCTGCGGGAGACAGCTTGTCGAGATACTTTCCGACTACTGTCTTGTTGGGCATGGAAACATTGGAGCCGACCAGCTTCAGAGCCCGGATGCCCTTGACGGCGTCTTCCAGCGTGCTGTTGTCAACTTCAAATGCAAGATATGCATAATCCAGGCCCAGATAGGCAAATGCCTCATTGTGCATAGCAGGTGAACTGGAATGTCTGATCGGATACGCAATCAGTCCGACAAGCTCTGTGTGACCTGTAAGTCTCTCTGCCATAATAAATGTCCTCCTTCAATAAATACTACTTACAGCTATGTGCCTATTTCTCACAAAACATGTATAAAACATGTATCAGTAAAATGAAACTTTTGTTCTGAGAGATACGGAAATACCTCCTCCGCTGTCTCTCCCCATGTGTAAAGTGATTGTTAATATTGTTAAATCAAAAACAATCATACTTTCTTAAATTTAATTATAGTTTCTTATATTTGATAGTTCCAATACTTATAATTAATCATATCGATGCACTAAATCTATTAAATCAGTTCAATTTAAGAATAAATATTCAGACAAATATTCAGGTATAATATTATTTGGGAAAACATAAAGAAATCTCCGTTTAAACAAAGCCGGCATTTCAAACAGGCCAGGAATGGACTGCTGCCTCAGAAAAATCCCGGAGACGTTGCCACTGTCACATTTCTTGAAGATTGTTGCTTACTAAGGAGAAATCTGTTTATGACATTGAATCAGCTTCAATATTTTTATCAGGCGGCCAAGACACAGCACTTCAACCGCGCCGCAGATAATCTGAGTATTTCCCAGCCTTCGCTCTCCAGAGCAATTGCTGCGCTCGAAAATGAGCTTGGTGTCATACTGTTTGAGCGTATGGGCAGAAATGTCGCTCTTACAAAGGCAGGGCAGATTTTTTATGAGCAGACAGAGAAAATTCTGGAAGACATTTCAGTCGCAGAGAGAAAGATGCATCAGCTTGCGATGAGCGGCGGGGAAATCTGTATCTCCTATGTATTTCCCCTCTCCACGCATTTTATTCCCGAGGCATCCCGGACTTTCATGCAGATGGATGAAAACAAAAACCTCACCCTGAACTTTGCCCAGGGACTCTCAGTCGAGAATATTGAAGGACTTAAAAGCGGGAAATACGACATCATTTTCGGCACCCGGGAACCCTCGGAAATGTCTATCCGTTTTGTACCTCTGATGCGCCAGAAAATGGTCGTGATCACACCGGCGGGACATGCGCTCGCAGACTGTCCCTGTGTCAGCGCAGAAGCTTTCGAAAAATATCCCCTTCTCACCTATGACCACACTTCCGGTCTCGGCAAACAGACCCGGAACTTCTTCCGCCGCCATAATCTGCATCCGCATGTCATCTGCGAATCCCCCGACGAGAACGGCATTGCCTCCCTTGTCCGCGAAGGCTTCGGTATAGCTCTGGTCGCGGATATTGATTACTCCCGCTGGGACAATATCTGTGTAAAACCGCTCGCACCGAATCTCGAGTTTTACCATACTGTATATATGGGATATCTGGCAGGCAAATATCAGATTCCGGCCGTCTCCCGCTTTATCAAATTTATTCAGGATAATTACTCGGATCAGAGTCAGTGAACCTGCACTCATTCCGGCTCTTAATATGTTTCCTCATTATCACCCATACATGCCTGCAGAAAAGCCCGATAGAACGTCATCCATCGGGCTTTTCTGATTTTCTGCTCCGGGCCGGCCAGTGTCCGCCGTAAAGCGGAATATTCCTTACACGGGCCGTGCCATAAGAAAAAAAGAGTCTCGCAAGCGAGACTCTAATGCCGGGGCTGTCCCCCTTCAGTTTTTTTTGCTGCGGTTGTTTTCCTGCTCCAGGAGTTTTCCCAGTTCGTCCATAAAGGTACCGACGTCTTTAAATTCGCGGTAGACAGACGCAAAGCGGACGTAGGCGACAGGGTCGAGTCCGTGGACGCGTTTGATCACCAGTTCACCGATCTCGGAACTGGAGATCTCCTTCTCTTCGCGGTCAAAGATTTCCTTTTCAATCTCATCCACGACGCGCTTGATCTGATTGACGCTGACGGGACGCTTGTGGCAGGCGCGCAGGATCCCGCCCTCGATCTTCTGGCGGTCATAGGGCTCGCGGTTGTTGTCTTTTTTGACGACGACCATGGGGATGGTCTCGATTTTTTCATAGGTCGTAAACCTGCGCTTGCAGGAGTCGCAGACTCTTCTTCTGCGAATGGAATTGTTTTCCTCGACCGGTCTTGAGTCGGATACTCTGGTATCTTCACTTCCACAATAAGGACATCTCATACATTTCCCCCAATCTGATGGCTGATCGATCTTCTATCGTCCCGAAAACATGTCCGGGACCATCCGTTTGCGCTGTCTTCTCATTTCACGCGTCTCATGTTTTTCACATTTTTTAATCTTTTTCAGGTTTTGTCAAAAGAGATTCCCGCGCTGTTTCTGATCACAGTCTTCCGGCGCGGTACTTTTCTCCTTCTGCTGCCGCGGCGGCAAGAAAGCGGATCACTTCAACGGGATATTTTCCCACGGCCGTCTCTCCTGTGACCATAACGCCCGATGCTCCGTCCGCAACTGTGTTGAATATATCGTTGACCTCCGCCCGGGTAGGTACTGCGCGGTTCTCCATGCTTGACAGCATCTGGGTCGCGACCATGAAATATCGTCCCGCCTCTCTGCAGGCGGCGGCAATTTTTTTCTGTGCGGCGGGAAGCTGCCAGAGCTGCATATCATTGCCCAGATCTCCGCGGGCGATACATATGGCATCACATACGGGCAGAAGACTGTCCAGCTGTTCCATGCCCTCCCGGTTCTCGATCTTGGCGACGAGCTGAAGGCCGGAGGCTCCGTTTTCCGCAAGTGCCCGCTGCACGGTGATGAGATCCCCGCGGTTCCTCACAAAGGGCTGCATAATCCCTGTCACACCGAACTGCGCAGCGTCTCGTATGTTCATCAGGTCTGCCCTTGTCATGGTCGGCGGATGAATGTCCACCCCGATCACTTTGATGCTTTTCCTTCCCGAGAGCATTCCTCCTCGGATGACCTGCGCCTTTGCAAAGCCAGGGCGCACTTCTCCGATCTTCAGAAGAAGCCGTCCGTCATCGAGAAGGACTTCGTTCCCTTTTTGAAAAGCCCGGCAGACCGCCTCGGGAACAGGAATGGCAGCACCATCCGTCTTTTCCGGGGAGAGAGTCCCGTCCTCAGCCATCTGTTCGTCAAAAAAAGCCACAGTTTCGTTTTCACCCAGCATCCGGGGTTCCCTGAGCCGGCCAATGCGGAGCTCCGGTCCCTGCATGTCCACCAGAAGAAGAGGCTTTACCCCTGCCTGTGACGCAGCAGCATGGAAAATCTCCAGCTGCCGTGCGCTCTCGCGCAGGCTGATGTGGGACAGATTGAGCCGGATCCCTGTCATACCGCTTTCAAACATCCGCGCGAGCACATCCTGTGAAGAGCAGGACGGTCCAAGCGTTCCGTATATGTCGATCATATCATCTGCATCCTCCGATCTCTGATAATATCCGTTTTCTCCGCCCTCAGACCGGCAGGCAGTCCCCGATGTGCCGGCAGGAAATCAGGCAGACGCCCTAAATATGCAGTACAACTTTTGCGATCGAAAAATAGACAGTCAGCGAGATGGCATCCACGATGGTCGTGATGAAGGGACTTGCCATGACTGCCGGGTCGAAACCGATATGCTCGGCTGTCAGGGGCAGAACACATCCGATCACCTTGGCGATCAGAACAACAATGATCAGTGTCATGCAGACAATGGCTGCTACCGGAATCGGGATCCGGTCGATGACCAGCAGTTTTATAAAATTGCAGAATGAAAGTGTCACACCGCACATGGCAGCCACGCGGATCTCCTTCCATACCGCCTTCAGTGTCTCCTTGAATTCAATCTCTCCCAGTGAGATACCGCGGATGACCGAGACACTGGCCTGGGAACCGGCATTGCCTCCGGTGTCCATCAGCATCGGAATATAGGCAGTCAGGATAACATATTTTGCAAGGGCACCCTCCGCCCGGGTGATGATGGCACCGGTAAAAGTGGCGGAGATCATGAGGAACAGAAGCCAGGGCATCCTGGCCTTGTAGGTCTCCAGAATACTGCTCTTGAAATAGGGGCGGTCTGTAGGCAGGATAGCTGCCATCTTTTCGATATCCTCTGTGGCCTCTTCCTGGATGATATCGACGATATCGTCGATGGTGATGATACCTACCATACGATCCTCGTTGTCCACGACCGGCATGGCTGTGAAGTCATATTTCTGGAAAGCCATGGCGGCTTCCTCCTGGTCGGTCGTGGTATTGATGCTGATGATATTTTCATTCATCATCTCACCGATGATCGTATCGGGGTCCGCTATGACAAGGTAGCGGAGGGCGACAGTTCCCACGAGGACGCGCTGCTGATTCAATACATAACAGACATTTACAGTCTCTGTGTCGAGACCGATCTTGCGGATGCGCTCGATCGCGTCCCGGACGGTCATGCTCTCCTTCAGGTCGACATACTCGACCGTCATGATACTTCCTGCCGAATCCTCCGGATAACGGAGCAGGTGGTTGATGTCCGCACGGGTATCGGGACGGGCATTGCTGAGGATCTTCTTGACAACATTGGCGGGCATCTCTTCCAGGAAGTCCGCCGCATCGTCTGCCATCAGGTTATCGATGACGCTGGATGCTTCTTTATCGGAAAGGGACTGGATGATGTACTGCTGGTCGTCAAATTCCAGGTCGGCGAAGACATCTGCCGCCATGCTTTTGGGCAGAATACGGAAAATCTTGAGGGATTCCTCATCTTCCATATCATCCATGACAGCCGCAATATCAGCCGTCTGCATATCTGCGCATGTCTGACGCAGCTTCGTATATTGTCTCGATTCAAGCAGTTCCCGGAGCAGTTCCTCATATTCTTTGTTCTTATCTTCCATGATTCCTCCTCCCCATGCTTCTTTTTCTAAATGACAGCCTTTTCTAAATGACAGCCTTTTCAGACCGCATGGAAGGCGGTCCGGCCTTAAATCTATAAATCCGGCAGATCAGAAGGCGTAAAACAGGGCGGGAATTCTCGGTACCCTTGCCGCCTCTTATCTATTCACCGATTGTTTTGATCGGAAAAAATCCCTCTGCTTCCGTCTCTATCGCGGCCCCGCCGCTGGTAAGTGCTGTGATCTTCTTCTCCAGAGCATCCGCGTACTCTTCCTCCGCAGTCAGATGAAGAGTGACCTTCGCGCCGTATTCTGTCTCTCCCATTTCAATCCCCTGGCGGCGAAGCTCATAGACTACTCTGTCAAGCGCTCCGTATTCCAGGGTCACTGCAATCTTCCTGCACAGACACATCCTGACAGTCTGCGCATTCCCGATCGCCGCGCGGGCCGCCTGTGTATAGGCGCGCACAAGTCCGCCTGTGCCCAGAAGGGTCCCGCCGAAATAGCGGGTGACGATGACCAGTACATTTGTACATCCGCTCCCCTCGATCACCTTGAGGATCGGCTGTCCGGCCGTGCCGGAAGGTTCCCCGTCATCAGCGGATTTTTTCCGCTCGGATCCCTCTCCGATCACCCAGGCATAGCAATGATGGCGTGCGTCGTAATACTGCTTGCGGATGCGGGCTACATGGGCAGATGCCTCCTCTTCCGATTCGACATGGATCGCCTCTCCGAGAAAACGGGATTTTTTTTCTTCATATTCGCCTTTTCCGGTCTCTGTGATCGTCAGATATTCGGCTGCCATCTCCCGTCTTCCTCCTTCTGTATTTTGAAAAAAACAACCTTCTCCGCAGCTCTTCCGGCTGTTGTAATCTTATATATAAGGATGCCGCGCTCTGTATAGTATACCATCAAAAAACCGATTTGGGGGAAATACGGGGGAAATCTGTAACGCATGTTTTCCGTTTTTCGTGTTTATTAGCATCAGTGTTTTTGTTATAATGTAGAAACAGCAGTCAATTCGGAACATCAAAAGATACCGGATCATATATTCGGTATCATTTATTTGCCGGAAATTCCCCACATGCATTATTTATTTAAATGCAGGGATTTCCGCCCGAAATATTCAGGGAAGAAGGGATCATATATGGTATTTGATAAAAGGACAGTCTCCGGCAGACGCAGAGCGCTGGATGCGAAAGCGGTCAAACGTTTTTCCCGTCTGCGCATTCTGGTGACAACACTTCTGGTCGTAGTGATCGCGGGCGGCGCCCTCATCGGGACGAGCGCAATCTATGGAACCTACAAGGGAGTTCTTGAGATCTCTCCTGATATAGGCACGATCGATGTCAGCCCCAAGGGTTTTTCCACCTTTGTCTACGACGCTGCCGGCAACGAGATCGCAAAGCTGGTATCGACAGACTCCAACCGTATTCCCGTCGGTCTGGAGGACATACCGGAAAATCTCGCCCACGCCTTTGTCGCGATCGAGGATGAACGTTTTTATCAGCACAGGGGAATAGATATTCCCGGCATTTTCCGCGCAGTCTACGTGGGTGTGAGGGGAGGCCTCGAATTCTCGGAGGGCGCCAGTACGATCACACAGCAGCTGATCAAAAACAATGTCTTCACCGACTGGACAAATGAGACGACCCAGGACCGGGTCAAGAGAAAAATCCAGGAACAGTATCTTGCCTATGAGCTCGAAAAGAGCATGCCGAAATCCGAGATTCTTCTGAACTATCTCAACACCATCAACCTCGGACACAACACACTCGGCGTGGAAGCTGCCTCCCAGCGTTACTTCAACAAGTCTGTCAAGGATCTGTCTCTGGCAGAGTGCGCGGTACTCGCGGCGATCACACAGAACCCGACCGCTTACGATCCGGTTGAATATCCTGAAGACAACAGATCCCGTCAGGAAGTCGTCCTCGAGCACATGCTCACACAGGGCTATATCACTCAGGCTCAGTACGATGAGGCTCTCGCGGAGGACGTCTACTCGACGATCGCCGCCGTCAACGTCGATAAGGAAAAGGTTGACAACCGTGTAAACTCTTATTTTGTGGACGCACTGATCCGTCAGGTCCTGCGCGACATGCAGGACGAAAAACTCAACCTGGTCGATGACGGCGTGAAATGGACCGAAGACCAGGCCTATGCCATGCTCTACAGCGGAGGTCTGCGCATCAGTTCGACACAGGATCCGGAAATCCAGAAAATCGTTGACAGACAGTGCAGCGAAGATTCAGGCAATTTCCCCAGCGGGACCACCTACTATCTCAACTACGCCCTGACGGTCATCTCTCCCGACGGAACAGAGACCAACTACGACAGCAACAGCCTTGAGGCATATTTCAGGGAAAGGGATGAAAACTACAGTATCCTGTACACATCCAGATCCCGCGCCAGAGAGGACATCGAGGCCTTCCGGAATGCCATGATGGGCCCCGAGGATACCTACGATGAAAACTATGAGCTCGCTCCGCAGCCGGAGATTTCCGTGACGGTTGCGGATCAGGACACAGGCTATGTTGTCGCCATGCTGGGCGGCCGCGGTGAAAAGGAAGCAAGCCGCACCCTGAACCGCGCGACAGACACCACCAGACAGCCCGGTTCCACCTTCAAGATCGTCTCCACCTTTTCCGCCGCCCTTGACAGCGACAGAGCAAAGGACAAGAACGGAAACCGCTTTACACTGGCTTCCACCCAGGTGGATGAAAAGTTCAAATATGCCAACGGTGTAGAGGTTCACAACTGGTACGAGGGATTCCGCGGGACACAGACCATGCGCGCCGCGATCAGGGATTCCCTCAATGTCATTACTGTCAAGACCCTGACGGACATCACACCCGAACTGGGCTATGAATACGCCGAGAAGCTCGGCATCAACACCCTTGTCGACGGCGAAGAGATCAACGGCGAGATTTTCTCCGACGCCAACCAGACCCTTGCCCTCGGCGGCATCACCTACGGTGTGCGCAACATTGAGCTGAACGCAGCTTTCTCGACGATCGCAAACGGCGGAAAATACATTGTCCCCCGCCTGTACACAAAGGTTGAAGATCAGACAGGCCGGGTCGTCCTCGACAACACGGATCCTCCAAAGGAACGTGTTCTCAAAAAGACTACCTGTTTCCTTCTCACCGACGCCATGAAAGACGTCCTGACCAAGGGAACCGGCGCTGCTGCCTATTTCGATACCACTGCCGTTGCAGGCAAGACCGGTACGACAGAGGACAGCAACGATGTATGGTTCTCCGGCTACACACCCAACTACACAGCCACTGTCTGGGCAGGCTATGACAACAACACCAAGCTCAGCAAGGACGAAGAATCCCTTGCCATGATCATCTGGAAGCAGATCATGTCCAACATCGACGCAAACAAGAAATCCTCCGATTTCAAAAAACCCGACGGACTCACCACAGCCGTCGTCTGTGCCGACTCGGGACTTCTGGCCGTCGATGGTTACTGTGACCACGCATATACTGAATACTTTGTAAAAGGGACTGCACCCACCAGTTCCTGCCCCACCGGCTTAAAGAAGAAGCAGAAGGCGGACGAAAAGAAGAAGAAAGAAGAGGAAAAGAAGAAGAAGGAAGAGGAGGAAAAGCAGAACGAGGGCAACAAAAAGAACACTTCCGGCGGCGGTGTCTCAGGCGGCCCCGTCCGATAAAAAATGAGAATACGGCAGAGGACGCATATGAACTGCCGTGCAGTTCATATGCGTCCTCTGCCCCCGGCGGTGCCGTATCCGCCCTAAGGCGGAAAAGTCCTCTGCACATGCCATATCATAAAAAAGATCAGCTGCACATTGTTTTGCAGCTGATCTTTTTTATGTGTGTCGCCGGTTTTCTTTGAATTTCTTTGACCTTCCCTGTATCATTTCTTTCTGCTGCCTGCAGCCGGAAAAAGCACTCCGCCGGCACCGACAATCAGCATGGCAAAGCCGGCATAAAGCAGCAGATCCGGATAAACAGAACCGGTTCCCGCTATCTCAAGCACCCCCTTCAGACAAGACGCGGCTGTCACTGCGGCGATCCCGAACCGGTAGACATCTTTCAGGATCTCGACCTGCGGCCGGACAGGCTGCTCTCCGTCCTCTCCATGCCCGTCTTCAGAAGCTCTTCCCCAAGAATTCCTCTCCGGATCGCCTGTCTGCGCCTCTCCCGCAGGAAACAGAATACGGTTCAGCACTACTGCCGGAACAAGTCCGAGAATGAAGGGCCAGGCGGCCAGACCGTTCATCCAGACAGAATGGATCCCATGTGAAAAATGATTATATATGATGGAAAAAATCCCGCAGAAGGCCGTGACTGCCGCATATCTCACCAGGATTTTCCTGACGGTTCTCTTTCTTTCCTGCATCTTTTCCGTTCCCTGTATTATCTTCAATAACCGATGTAGACAATATCACTCATAGTCCGCTCTGCGATCACATCGCCGTAGGTGGTCGGCTTGTTGAGTACTTTTCCATTAAACCAGATGGTCGAAGAGCCGCCTCCGTCGAGATTGTAGGCGGTCTCACATCCTTCATCCCGCATCAGCTCTGCAAGTCTGAACAGAGACAGTCCCCTGCTCTCCGTGGTCCTTCCGTCCGAAACCACCATCAGGTAATGCAGGGGCTCCAGAATTCCGATGGCTGTGCGCGGATTCGTGATCTGTGCCCGTTCCACCTCTTCTCCCTCGATCACTCCCACCTCCCCGTCAATGACCAGGGCCGGTCCGAAGGAAAAAATCTGCTGTGCGCCGCGATCTGCCAGTTCCTCAGCTGTCACATCCGCCTCATTGACGATCTCAAATGCCCCGTCCTCCCAGATCACCAGATCCTCACCGTAGGGATAACGCGTATTGGAAGCACTGCGGTAGAGATAACCGTTTCGGAGGACATATCCTTTTTCGCGGAAACCGTAATAGTCGCCGTTGATCGCAAAGACAGCTCCGTTTCGCTCCGCAATGGAAGAAGTCACTTCCGCCAGGTTCCGTCCGAAGGCGTCTCCTGCCAGACCTGCTTTCAGGATCGTCGGATCAGCAAGCTTCACATCCGCAATATAGACCGTAGTATCCGCGACACGCTTCGTCCGGATCTGAATCATTATATTCCCGTCGTCATAGCTGTCTTCAGTCACAACCGGCTCATATTTCCCGGTGACTGCAGGTCCTCCTCCCCGCGACGACCGGACTATATTTCTGGGAATCACAAATGTATCCAGAAGAACGAACAGAGAATACAAAACCAGGAAAACTGCGTACAGGATACGGATCCTCCCGGTTCCGTTTTGTCTGCGTTTGTTTTTTTTCATTCCTACCTACCATGCCGCTCTCCGGAGCGGCACCTTCAAATTTCTATCGCGATTATTTGAATACCCAGCGTTTCTGAACATGATAATTCGCAATAAAAAGTGTTACATCTGCAATAACTTTTCCGACTGCTGCAGGCATTCCTGTATAGGAAAAAGCTGTGACCATACCGGCATTGCACAGTATATTGGCTCCGAAAAGGATCAGATAGCGGGCCGCTTCCCTGCCGGGATTTCCCTTGCTCTGAAAGCTCCAGCGCCGGTTGAGTTCAAAATTAAACAGGCCCGACCCTATTCTTGAAGCCGCAGCTGCAGTTCCCGCCGCTTTGGCAAAGGCAGTCCCGCCGGCAGTTTTTCCCGCCGTCCCTGCCGGGCCGGCCGAAAAAGCAGACAGGCCGAACATTCTTAAGAGCAGAAGAAAAAGCGCCCAGTCCACCGCAGCACTGCCGACAGATGTCAGGGCATATCGAATCGGCTTTCTGTAGATCAGCAGTGAATCCCTCACCGGACGGAAATGAGAAGTCTTGTTTCCCTCCTCATACACTGTCTCGATCGGGACCTGCGCAAGATCCGCCTTTTTGACCGCCTCTGTCAGAAAATCCATCTCATACTCGTACCGGTCTCCCCCGGTATCCAGCGCAAGGGGCAGCAGCGCCGCGGGAATCCCCCGAAGTCCGGTCTGGGTGTCAGAGCAGGACGTTCCTGTAGCGATCTTGAAAAAGGCTGCTGTGATCCGGTTGCCGAGCATGCTTCTCGCGGGCACATCATCTCCCGAAAAGTCGCGCGTGCCGAGGACCAGTACCGGCCCGGCATCGGCACCCCCGCTGTTTTTTTCCAGAAGCACCCTGGCGACTTTCACAATATCCCCGGGAAGATGCTGCCCGTCTGCATCTGCTGTCACAATATGAATATCCGCGCCATACTGATCCATGGCGGTCTGAATGCCTGTACGGATCGCGGCACCTTTGCCGCGGTTTACTTCGTGGTGGACCACACGGCATCCCATGGCCTGTGCCTTCTCAAAAAGTTCGCGATACTCTTCCCGGCCGCCGTCATCCACGACGACGATCCCGTCGATTCCCGCAAAGTCATCCCTGTCAGTATTCTTTACTGCCTCCCTCCGCTGACCGGTACCGGCTTCAGCAGACATACTCCGGTATTCTCCCAGAGCCTGCAGAAGGCGAAGCATCTTATCCTCCGGCTTATAAGCAGGAATAAGAACTATTATTTTACCCATTTTTTGTTCTCCGTTCCAGATCACAGAACAGTGTCACAGTATGTGTTCTGCTTCTCTATTGTATACTAATCCGATCTTTCTTTCCATCCGCCATTTTGGCCGGTCATCATTCCGCACATGTGCGCGTTCGACGATTCCAATACGCTTCGCGTGCGTCGAACGCCGTAAAACTCCGGTTTTTGTACGCTTCGGCGTACAAAAACACGTCGAGTTTCAGGTGGGGCTGTAACCATGTGCATTCTAAGTGATCTATTCACGGTCTCCTCGTTCGAGGTGTTTTTGCATGGGTTTTTTCATGCAAAAACCCGAGTAAAACGGCGTTTGCACATGCTCGAAGAGCATTTGGAATAGGAAAACGCAAGTTACTGTCACAGTTCCGAAGGGACTGTGAATAGTAACAATTATAACCTTTCCGGCGCAGGTCGGAAGCAAAAACACAGGTTTTACACAAAAAAAATCCGGACAGCCGTTGAAAGGCTTTCCGGATTTGTCTTCGTAGCGAGGGGGGGACTTGAACCCTCGACACCGCGGGTATGAACCGCGTGCTCTAGCCAGCTGAGCTACCTCGCCATAAATATTGAATCGCCGAACTATTGACGGAAGTTCTTTAATCTCCCGTGCTCAGTCAGCTTCTATAGTATACGATTGAGACCGGAGTTTGTCAACAGGGAAGTTTTTATTTTTTTTATTATTTTTCTGACGGTTTTTTTGCAGCTTTTCCTCTTGTTTTTCTCCGTCTTCTGCTCCTGTAAACTAAACAGAGCGCAGAAAAGCCGCCTGCGGAGCAGGTCTTTGACGCCTGCTCCGCGGCGGTTATGTCTGAGGTTATGCCTGAGGTTATGTCCGAGACGGATCAGCCTTCAATCTCTCCCCTGCGGAAAGAACGGGCTCTGCAGTCCCGGATCACTGTGCTGCAGGCAGCACGACCCGGATCAGTCCTCAATCTCTCCGTTGTGGACAGCACTGGCTGTAAGTCCGGTTCCGTCGGTATCGATCTCAATAGTGTCGCCTTCTGAGACTTGGTCAGCCAGGATCAGACGGGCACCTGCTGTCTCAACATTCTTCTGAATGTAACGCTTGAGAGGACGTGCGCCGTATGCAGGGTCATAGGCAGCATCCGCGACAAAGGACTTGGCCTCGTCAGTGAGGCGGATGTCGATCCGGCGCTCCGCAAGGCGGCGGTTGAGGTCATCGACGATGAGGTCTATGATTCCCTTGATATCATTTCTGGAGAGAGGATTGAACATGATCGTCTCATCCAGACGGTTGAGGAACTCGGGGCGGAAGGTCTCACGCAGAAGCTGGTGCACCTTCTCCCTGGTATAGGAAGAAATCTCCCAGTGTTCGGGCTCTTCAGCCGGAGTCCCGTAAAAAACATCCTTCTGTTCTGCTTCCTCCTCGAAATTAAATCTGACCTTGTCACCGTGCTTGCCGGCTCTCTCACGGTTTTCGATATCCGAGAGGATCTCCTGGGCACCGAGGTTGGAGGTCATGATGAGAATGGTGTTTTTGAAATCCACCGTCCTGCCCTGGGAGTCCGTGATCCTTCCGTCGTCAAGGACCTGCAGAAGGACATTAAAAACATCCGGATGGGCTTTTTCGATTTCGTCAAAGAGGACAACCGAGTAGGGTTTTCTGCGTACAGCCTCGGTCAGCTGGCCGCCTTCTTCGTATCCGACATATCCGGGAGGCGCTCCGATCAGACGCGAAACAGAGAATTTCTCCATATATTCGCTCATGTCGATACGGACCATGTTCTTTTCATCATCGAAAAGGGCCGCGGCAAGGGCCTTTGCGAGTTCAGTCTTGCCGACACCGGTGGGGCCGAGGAAGAGGAAAGAGCCGATGGGCTTGTCGGGATCCTTGATGCCCGCCTTGCTGCGGATGATGGCTTCCGTGACGCGGGTGACGGCTTCATCCTGTCCGATGACACGGCGGTGCAGCTCGTCGCCCAGATTCAGGGTCTTGGAGCGCTCACTCTCAGTCAGCTTGCTGACAGGGATGCCTGTCCACCTGGACACAATACGGCTGATCTCATCGTCTGTCACGCGGTCGTGGACAAGAGAGTTGTCAGTGCTGTGAGCAGCCTCTTCGCTCTGTGCCAGCTCTTTTTTGAGCTGGGGAAGACGTCCGTACTGGAGCTCCGCAGCGCGGTTGAGGTCACCGTTCTGCTGGGCAATCTGGATCTCGCTGCTGACCGCGTCGATCTCCTCACGAAGCTTCGAGAGGTTATCGGACCGGTTCTTCTCGTTCTCCCACTGGGCTTTTTTCACCGCGAAGGAATCTTTGAGCTCCGCCAGTTCTTTCTGAAGATCTTCAAGACGCTCGCGGCTGAGCTTATCCTCTTCTTTTTTCAGGGCAGTCTCCTCGATCTCCAGCTGCAGGATCTTGCGCTGCTGCTCGTCCAGCTCCGTAGGAAGAGAATTCATCTCTGTCTTGATCAGGGCGCATGCTTCATCGACCAGGTCGATTGCTTTATCGGGCAGAAAACGGTCCGAAATATATCTGTTGGAGAGTACTGCCGCGCTCACAAGAGCGTTGTCAAGAATCTTGACACCGTGATAGACCTCATAGCGTTCCTTCAGGCCGCGGAGAATGGAAATCGTGTCCTCGACCGTGGGCTCATCCACCATGACAGGCTGGAAACGGCGCTCCAGAGCGGCATCCTTCTCAATGTACTGTCTGTACTCCTTGAGGGTGGTCGCACCGATACAGTGGAGCTCACCGCGGGCCAGCATGGGTTTGAGCATGTTGCCGGCATCCATGGCGCCCTCGGATTTGCCCGCGCCGACGATGGTATGCAGCTCATCGATGAAAAGAAGGATCTCGCCTTCGCTTCCCTTGATATCCTCAAGGACCGCCTTCAGACGTTCCTCGAATTCGCCTCTGTACTTGGCGCCCGCCACCAAAGACCCCATGTTCAGAGAGAAGATCTTCTTGTTCTTCAGTCCGTCCGGGACATCGCCGCGGGCGATTCTCTGGGCCAGACCCTCGACGACGGCAGTCTTGCCGACACCCGGCTCGCCGATCAGGACCGGATTATTCTTCGTCTTTCTGGAAAGAATACGAACCACATTTCTGATCTCGGCATCTCTCCCGATGACGGGGTCCATCTTCTGCGCCCTGGCCTTGGAGACCAGCTCCTCGCCGTATTTCTCCAGGGTATCATAAGTCGCCTCAGGGTTGTCGCTCGTCACGCGCTGATTGCCGCGCACTGTGGACAATGCCTTGAGAAAAGTCTCACGGTTGATCCCGTAGTCCTTGAAGAGTCCTTTCAGGATGCGGTCAGCATTCTTGATCAGGGAAAGGAAGAGATGCTCGACACTGACATAATCGTCTCCCAGCGCCTTCGCTTCGCTCTCTGCCCCCAGCAGAGCCTTGTTCATATCCCCGCCGACATAGACGCGGGAATCCCCGCCATGGACCTTTGTCAGCCCGTTCAGGGCATCATGCACGCGGTTTGTGAAAGAGCCCGGATCAATCCCCATCTTTTCGATGAGCTTAAGGATCAGGCTGTCCTCCAGCGTGAGCAGGCTGTACAGCAGATGTTCCTGCTCAATCTGCTGATTGCCGTATTCATATGCCAGCTTTTCACACTGGTTGATCGCTTCAATAGATTTCTGTGTAAATTTCTGTATGTTCATAGGATTACCTCCTCTCATCAGTTTTTTTCAAATTTTCCTTTTCCTCGAATGCTGTGCGGGCAGGCTTTAACCTGTTTCTTTTGTTCTATTATAACTATAACACATATAATCCGCTTGTCAAGCCTGTTTTTAAAGGCTTGTGCAAAAAAAACAGACACAGAAGATATTTCTGTGCCTGTAGAAAAAATAACACTGTTTTCGAGCCGTCACGGAGCTGGATCGGATGCGAACCGCTATGCTGAAAGGCTCAATGCATCTTCAGCAGAAACGGACAAAAAGTCTCTGCAAAGCGTCTTTTTACAGTTCCCGGTAATCCTCCGCATCGATGACATCCGGGCCGGGAGTATCATGGCGCCCGCTGCCTCCGGCAGAGGACTGTGCACGCCTGGCTGACCCTGTGCCGCCGGAAGCTCTGCGTCTGCCGCCCGCATAGCGGTCAATACGGCGGTTGATCCATAAGTCGGAAATGCCGTTAAACAGAAGGGCAAGTCCCCCGATCCGGGCCATGGCTGCAGCAATGCCGAAGGCATGATTGACCAGGACCAGTCCCAGGACAATAGTCATCACAGCTGCCAGCAGGGAGATCCACCATTTTCCGTAATGTGCGCGGGACAAAGTGAAGGTCTCGACCAGGTTCAGAATCCCGTTGAACATGATCAGATATCCGATCGCTGTCGGTACAATAGAAGCGAAATTCTCAGGATTCACAAAGATCCATCCGCCGACCAGGGTGACAATGACACCGATGATCAGACTTCCGCCTGAGGAATATCCCCGTTTTCTTCTGCGCAGAGCGGACAAAAAGGAAATAATGCCGCTTGCCATAATGACGAATCCGACCGCATATCCCGCGATCCTCAGGGCGCCGGCAGGCCACAAAAGTAGGAGGATTCCCAGAATAAGAGAGCCGCCCGCATAGAATTTTCTGGTACTGGTGTAGCTTTTCATAGCTTCTTATGACCTCACATAAATTACCAAGGGATCTGACTTTTGAAACGAATCATGACTGATCTTCTTTGTCAGCTGTATCCAATGCTTCAGGCATCGCATCCGCCCCCTGTTCCAGAAATCCGTCCAGAACGGCATAGATCTCATCACGGCCGCTCTTTGTCTGTCCGGACCAGGGTATGATGCGCAGAGGCTGCCCGGCATCAGCATGTACATGGCTCTCCTCACGCAGTGTCCTGCGAAGGAGTGCCAGCTGCTTCTGAATCTGGGAGCGCTTGATTTTATCTGCCTTGGTCGCAATGATGACCGGGGAAAAACCTGCCTGAAGGATCCAGTCATACATCATCACATCCTGCCCGGTGGGCTCATGGCGGATATCCAGGAGCAGAAAAACTGTGCGGAGCTCCTTGCTGGTATGAAGATACCGCTCGATCATCTTTCCCCACTGCTCTTTCACCTTGACATTAGCCCTGGCATAGCCATAGCCGGGAAGATCCACAAGGAAGAATTCCCCATTGATTTCATAATAATTGATCGTCTGTGTCTTTCCGGGCTGGGCACTGACACGCGCGAGCGCCTTGCGGTTCATAAGCCCGTTGATCAGGGTCGATTTTCCGACATTGCTTCTGCCCGCAAATGCAAATTCCGGCAGAGTACCTGCCGGAATTTTGCTGGTAACCCCGCAGACGAGTGCAAGATTTACTGTTTTAATTATCATTATTTTCCACTAATAGAATATCATGATGTCAAGGTCAAAAAGTGGTTAAGGTTACACCGTCTCGTCAAGTAGCACAAACGCCTTGAGCACGCTCTCGCTCTACCCTCGCTGGCAGCGGTACTAAGGCCGCTAAAAATCAGCGGCTAAGTACCTGGCACGCAACATCTCCTTCGGAGCTGTGCAAGGCCCTTCGGCTGTTTGTGCAACTTGACGAGACTCAGAGCCTTCGGATACCTTTTGGCCTTTACATCATATCATAGACCGGTAGTATTTCAAAGTCCGGATCACTGCAAACCAAAAACAAGGTTTTACAGCAGCTGCCGTGCTTTATGCACGTGCTGCTTTACTCTTGCGGCGCGGTTTTGCCGTTTTCCCGCTGTTTCCGGAGGTCTTTTTCTCAGGAAGCGGAGGCTTTTCCCCGTGAACGATTTTCGGAGGGGCAGAGCCCTCTACCGAATCTCTGGTAATCACGCAGGATACAATCGTCTCATCCGAGGGAATATCGAACATGACATCCATCATGGTCTTTTCCATGATGGAACGCAGGCCGCGCGCGCCGGTACCGCGCTGAAGGGCCTTGTCAGCAATCGCATCTACAGCGTCATCCTCATAATCGAGCTCGACGCGGTCATAAGAAAACAGCTTCTGATACTGCTTGAGGATGGCGTTTTTGGGCTCTTTGAGAATGCGCACCAACGCCTCTTTATCCAGCTCGTCCAGAGTGACCACGACCGGAACACGGCCGATGAACTCGGGGATCAGACCGAACTTGGTCAGATCCTCGGGAAGAACATTCTTGATCACATTGCCGAGCTTCTTCTCTTCTTTGTCCGCGATCTCCGCATGGAAACCCATGGATCTCTTGTCCAGGCGGTTGTTGATGATCTTATCCAGACCGGAGAAGGCGCCGCCGCAGATGAAAAGGATATTGTTGGTATCGATCTGGATCAGCTCCTGCTGGGGATGCTTTCGTCCGCCCTGGGGAGGAACAGAAGCAACGGTTCCCTCGATGATCTTGAGAAGCGCCTGCTGCACGCCCTCACCGGAGACATCCCGGGTGATCGACACATTTTCACCCTTTTTGGAAATCTTATCGATCTCATCTACATAGATAATGCCGACCTGGGCGCGTTCGATATTATAATCCGCGGCCTGGATCAGTTTAAGAAGGATGTTCTCAACGTCTTCGCCGACATAGCCGGCTTCTGTGAGTGTCGTGGCATCCGCGATCGCAAAGGGGACATTAATGATCTTTGCAAGAGTCTGCGCAAGATAGGTCTTTCCCGAACCGGTCGGACCAAGCATCAGAATATTGCTCTTCTGCAGTTCGACCTCATCATCCTCTTCCATATCCTTGGCGCGGACAACACGCTTGTAATGATTGTATACAGCGACAGAAAGAACCTTTTTCGCCTCTTCCTGCCCGATTACATATTCGTCCAGAAACCGCTTGATCTGAGCAGGTTTCAGAAGCTTGATGCCGTCTGTGTCGAGGGTCGAAAGGGACATGTTCTCATCGCGTTCCGATTCCTCGAGAATATCCATACAGATCGTGACACACTCGTCACAGATATAGATTCCCTCCGGTCCGGAGATCAGGCGGTTTACCATATTCTCCGTGCGGTTACAGAAAGAGCATCTGCGCATACCGGGATACATTCTCTTATTATCTGCCATACATTCCTCTTTGTACTGTGTTATACAACAGTCCCGTCTTTACTGGGTAATCTCCTTGCGGGTCGTGTAAATATGATCGATCAGGCCATACTCCAGTGCCTGCTCGGGAGTCATCCAGTTATCGCGGTCCGTATCCTGCACGATTTTATCATAAGGCTGGCCGGTATTCTCGGAGAGCAGTCTGCTGAGACGATCCTTGGTGAAGGCCATGTGGGCCGCCTGGATCGCGATATCGGACGCCTGTCCCTCAGTGCCGCCCAGAGGCTGATGAATCAGAATCTCACTGTGAGGAAGAGAATATCTCTTTCCCTTCGTTCCGCCCGCCAGCAGGAAAGCGCCCATGCTGGCCGCCATACCGACACAGATCGTGGACACATCACACTTTACAAAATGCATTGTGTCATAAATCGCCATGCCCGCCGTTACAGATCCGCCGGGGCTGTTGATATAAAACTGAATGTCCTTCTCGGGGTCCTCTCCCTCGAGGAAAAGCATCTGGGCCACGATCAGTTCCGCGGAGGCATCTGTGACCTGGTCACCGAGAAAAACGATTCTTTCTTTAAGGAGGCGCGAAAAAATGTCATAAGAGCGCTCTCCCATTCCTGTCTGTTCAACTACATAAGGGATAAAATTAGCCATACTGTTCCCTTTCATAAAGCGAATAAGAAGGACCGGCGGGTAACTCCGGGTGGTTTTACCAGCATGCCGGAGTTCCTTTCGACCCTTCAATCATTCTCTGATCAGGTCCGCACGTGAAAAGACTCCACACACAGACTCACCATTATTATGGCTGGTTTTCCGGACAGCTTTATTCAGCCTTCTCTTCCTCAGCCTTTTTTTCTACTTCGACAGCGTTGTCCGCTACGAAAGTAATAGCCTTCTGGACAGCGATGTCATCCATCATGCCCTCTTTGCGGTCGACAAAGTACTTCTTGATGGTCTCAACGTCCATGCGGTATGCATCAGCCATCTTCTTCAGCTCTTCTTCGAAATCCTCATCGGTAGCCACGATGTTCTCTTCCTTGGCGACCTGCTCCATGACCAGACGATACTTGATGCGGCGCTCGGCATCTTCCTTCATGTTCTCAGTAAGCTGCTCTCTGTTGGTCTGCGCATACTTGAGGTAATCCTCGAAGTTCATGCCCTGGGACATGACCTGCTGCTCGAACTCGCTCACCATCTGCTCCTGCTGTGTGCGGAGCATTGCAGCAGGGATCTCAACATGAGCATCTGCGATAACCTTCTCAACCGCCTGATTTTCCTTTGCGGTCTGCGCGGTGCGCTCTTTGCGCTCTGTGATGGTCTTGCGGACGTCATCCTTGTACTCTGCAAGAGTGGAGAACTCGGAGACTTCATCGGCGAACTCGTCATCAAGCTCAGGAAGGATCTTCTCGGTGATCTTCTTGACAGTGCACTTGAACATAGCGTCCTTGCCTGCCAGATCATCAGACTGATAATTCTCGGGGAAAGTCACATTGACTTCCATCTCCTCGCCGATCGTGGCGCCGACCAGCTGCTCCTCGAAGCCGGGAATAAAGGAAGCGGAACCGATTGTCAGGGGATAATCAGTACCCTTACCGCCCTCGAAAGCAACACCGTCACAGAAGCCTTCAAAATCAAGAACGATCTCATCGCCATCCTTGACGGGGCGGTCTGTGATTTCATTCTTGGAAGCGTTCTTTTCCTGCTCTTTGCGGATCTCAGCGTCAACTTCTTCATCAGTGACGGTGATAACCTGCTTGTCAACCTCTACGCCCTTGTACTTGCCAAGGCTCACAGGGGGCTTAACAGCGACTTCCGCAGTATAGATAAAAGGCTTTCCTGCCTCGATCTGTGTCACATTGATCTCGGGATTGGAGACGATTTCCTCGCCGCTCTCTTTTGCGGCATCAGGGTAGGAGCTGTTGATGCAGTCATTTGCAGCATCCTCATAAAAGATGGCCGCGCCGTACATCTTCTCAAGAACCTTCCTGGGGGTTTTGCCCTTACGGAATCCGGGGACATTCATCCTGCTCTTCTGTCTGTTATAGACCTGATTGATCGCTTTATCAAAATCCTCGGCGCTCACTTCGATTGTGAGCCTTACCATGCTTTTCTCCAGTTTTTCAACACTTACACTCATTGTTACATAAACCTCCAAACAAGTTTTACAGTATCTCTAAACGCTGCACATCATCCGGAACAGACCGGCATGCAAAAGAACACACCCTTCCGGATAAAAAGGCGTTCGGCCAATTGCGCAGCGGTCACAATGCAGCGCATTGTTCAAATCGGCGAACGCAAACGAAGCCGGTTTACGACGTAAACGGCTGCGTTTACACAAGTACATTGCATTATAGCACAAGTAAGAACCCTTTTCCAATAAAAATTAGAGGAAATCAGGACATTTTACACACATTTTGCTATGGCATTTAGCTGTTCGATTTTATTTATCTGTACAGAGCCGGTCAGGGGACTGAAAGAAATTGTCTCCGTGATCACATTCCGGGACTTTCGCGCGGAGCATTTCTCTCTGTTTTCACGGACAGAAAGAGGGCGGAGGAATATTCCCCCGCCCTGTAATGACGATCAGTATGAGTTTATCCTTTCGCAGACCTGCAGTCAGTGAAAGGGTCCGCCCGGGAAGAAAGCAGTCTTTAAAGCCTCCTTTCAATGGGCCGACCTGCTCTTATTTCAGCAGGCACTCCTCATCCATGTGGCCGTCGCGGTACATGGAGAAGATGTCCATGGGATAATCCTTGAGGTTTGCCAGAACCTTGCGGCCGTCAGCCTGTTTGATGAGGCCTTCACGCGCGCGCTTGATCTCCATCTCGGTTCTGTGCCTGGAAGGACCGCCGACGCAGCCGCCCTCGCAGATCATGCCCTCGACGAAGTCTTCGGACAGTCTGCCTGCCTTGAGCAGGGTCAGGGTCTTCTTGCATGCATCGCCGCCTGCAACCTGGACAAGCTTGATACCGGAGGTATCCTCTCCGCGCTCCTGCATGCACTCGAGAACCGCTTTGGCAACGCCGCCGGAAGTAGCGAAGCGCTTGCCCCATACAGAGGATTCCTGATAGGAGTTGTCGGCAGGTTTGACCTCGACGCCCTTGGAACGCATGAGCGCACGGAACTCGCCGTAGGTGATGACATAGTCTGCATTATCCGGAATAGTGGGATCCGCCGCTTCGGACTTCTTGGCAATGCAGGGTCCGAGGAAGACGGTGATGCAGCCGGGATGTGTCTTCTTGAGGTAACGGGAAATCGCGCACATGGGAGATACGATGCTGGAGACGTTCTCCTGGAATACCTTGGGGAAGTGCTGGCGCTGCATATTGATGAAAGCAGGACAGCAGGAAGTCGTCATCTTCTTGCCTTCGTGAGCAGCTTCCGTCCACTCAAGGGACTCGTAGGCAGCTGTCATATCGCCGCCGAGACCAACTTCGACCATGTCGGCAAAGCCCATCTCCTTAAAAGCATTCTTGATGGAAAGCATGGTGATATCCGGGCCGAACTGTCCCTCAGTAGCGGGAGCGACCATGGCAATGACCTCATCACCGGCCTTGATGTGGCGGATGATCTCGGTCAGATAGGTCTTGGAGCCGATCGCACCGAAGGGGCATGCATGGATGCAGTGGCCGCACTGGATGCACTTGGATTCGTCGATATTGCAGATGCCGAACTCGTCATACTGAAGAGCACCCACAGGGCAGGCACGCTTGCAGGGACGGACCAGGTGAGCGATCGCGCCGTAAGGGCAGGCATTTGCGCACATGCCGCACTCTTTGCACTTGGAAGGATCGATTCTGGTCCTGTGGTCGCCGATCGAGATCGCGCCGAAACGACAGGAGTTGATACAGGCCTTACCCATGCAAAGGCGGCAGTTATCTGTGACAGTATATGCAGCAAGAGGACACTCTTCACATGCCGGGCGGATAACCTGGACAATATTCTTGGAATCACTGTCCGGGTCAGGATTCAGTCCAAGAGAAAGACGGATTCTCTGCTTGGATACTTCTCTTTCTTTATAAACACAGCAGCGATACGTTGCAACAGGTCCGGGACTGATCTCTAAAGTGAGCTGTTTCAGAGACTCATCATTGATATTGTCCTCCCATGCAAGCACTGCCACTTTTTCCATAATACTATGTTTCAGACGAACTAATGTAGCATCATTTGTTACCATACTCATTTCCTCCTGAATTGCTGTGCCCCCTGCCAGTTCCACTCATAATCATCCCGGAAATATCACCGATCTCCGAGGATGCTGACATAACCGCTGTATTAAATAAAATACTATCACGGTTTGTCAATATTGTATCAAACTGCACTAAAAATAACCACTGTAATTTTAAAGAAAGTTGAGCTATTTTACTTTACTTGCGCAAGGAGTCCCGCCTTGAAACCGTAACAAGTCTGACCTGCAATCATCATTTATGCAAATTTCCTGTTGTGCACAAATTTTGCAAAACCTCAGCTCCCGGGACTCACACAGAACTCTGACGATCCTGATTCTATTAGACGTGCCCCTTCATATGCGGTACAATATGTATGAATAAACAGCGAGGAAAAGCCGAGGGAGCGTCGTGCATGCACGAACGCTCTTGAGGCCTTGACGAGCGTCCAAACATGAGGAAGAAGCCGTTTGGCGCATGCTTTTCGCGCAAAACGAGCGGATTCCGAATGGTTGGAGCATTGCGAAAGCGCCCGCGGCGCGGAGCAATGCGTCGTTTATTCATACATATCTGCGGAATAAACAGCGAGGAAAAGCCGAGGGAGCGTCGTGCCGGCACGAACGCTCATGAGGCCTTGACGAGCGTCCAAACATGAGGAAGAAGCCGCGCGGCGCGCGGATTACCTGTAATGAAAGGAAAGGAGTATATATGTTTGAAGCAAAAATCGATCTGAAAACCGCCATATTTTTTGCTGACGGATGTGAAGAGATCGAGGGTCTCACCGTCGTCGATCTTCTCTACCGCGCAGGGATTCCCTGCACGAAGGTTTCGATCAACGATATCCCCGAAGTCACCTCCTCCCACGAAGTCACCTTCCGCACGGACACTACGATTGCAGAACTGGACTTTGACGAATATGATATGCTCATCCTGCCCGGCGGCGTTCCCGGGACCCCTAATCTGCGCGCCTGTGAGAAGCTTATGAAACAGGTAGTCTCGTTTTATGAGAGCGGAAAACAGATCGCCGCTATCTGCGCTGCCCCCGGGATCTTTGCGGAGCTCGGCCTGCTCAAGGGTATTCCCGCCACCTGCAACCCGACCCGCGATCAGCTGCTTCAAGAGAGCGGCGCCCTGCTCAGTCACGACAAGGTAGTCATAAGCGGAAACATCATCACCAGCCGCGCCATGGGAACTGCGATTCCTTTCGGCCTCGCCATCGTCGCACACTATCTGGGCGAAGATACGGCACGTGCTCTCGGAGAAAACGTTCTCTATTACGACGTCTGATCCGGTGCCTGTCCTTTTCAGGGCACTTTTCAGGGCACACTTGATCCGGTGTATACCTGATCCGGGACACTATAATCCGGTTCCTGCCTGATCCGGGGCGCATCTGTTCCGGTGTATGCCCGATCTGTGACATGCATGATCCGGCAGTCATTCTCAGCCATCTCAAAAGCCCCCGCGCTGACAGGCGCAGGGGCTTTGCTTTTCACTTCTGATATGAAAACTTCTTATATTTCGCTTCTGATACTAAAACTACTAAAATGAATTAAACCTTGAGTCAATGGTCAAAGACAGTTTCATCGGGCATAGAAACGGGCATACTCCAATAGTTTTTCAGAAAGCTGTTTTGTAAAGACATCGGAGCTGACACGCCACTTCCAGTTGTCTCCAAGTGTGGAAGGAGTATTGATCCTCGCTTCGCTCCCCAGATTCAGATAATCCTGAAGGGGAATGATGCATGTATCGGCGACACTCATCATAGCTGTGCGGATCATGGCCTCCACGGCGCCTTCTGTGCCATTAAGGCCCAGATATCGAAGCGCATATTTTCTGATCTCGGGATCTGTGTTTTCTATCCAGCCCCGGGAGGTATCATTATCATGTGTTCCCGTATAGACAACACAATTGCGTGTATAATTGTGCGGCTGATAATCACTGTCACTTCTGGCGTCGAAGGCAAACTGCAGTACTTTCATCCCGGGGTAGCCGGTTTCGGTCAGAAGCTCGTGCACCTCAGGTGTGAGGAAACCGAGATCTTCGGCGATCACCTGCCGCTCACCGATCACATCCCGCAGAGCCCGGAACAGTTCCATGCCGGGACCCTTGACCCATGTGCCGTTCATGGCAGTATCCTCCGATTCCGGAATCTCGTAGTAAGATTCGAAGCCGCGGAAATGATCGATCCTGACGGCGTCATAGAAAAAGAAGGCATGCTCCATACGTGATTTCCACCAGGCGTAATCCTCGGCCTTGTGTTTTTCCCATTCATAGATCGGATTGCCCCAGAGCTGGCCTGTCGCCGAAAAGGCATCCGGCGGGCATCCCGCGACAACAGACGGCCTTCCTGACTCATCCAGTTTGAAGAGTTCGGGATGACTCCAGGTGTCGGCGCTGTCCAGTGCCACATAGATGGGAAGATCTCCCAGGATCTGTATCCCCTTTTTGGCTGCGTAATCTTTGACTGCCTTCCACTGGCGGTAGAACATATACTGCAGGAAGCAGTAATAGCGGATATCATCGTGCAGGATCCTGCGCCAGTGCTTCATGGCGTCCGGCCTGCGCAGGCGGATGTCTTCGTCCCACTCCATCCATGCCGCGTTTTCAAAACGGCTCTTCAGAGAGCTGTAAAGGGCATAGTCATCCAGCCATTCCTTGTTGTTTGTAATATAGGTCTCGAAGGCGTAGCGGTCTGCATTGTAAGAGGCCTTTGCCCATTTTTCATCCGGATGCAGAGAAAACGGGCTGTTTTCATAAGCGCGGCGCAGGAGCGGATAACGAAACCGATAGATCCGGTCATAGTCCACGTAGGAGGGATGTGTGCCGAATTCGAACTGATCCGTTTCTTCTCTGGTGAGATATCCCGCTCCGATGAGCTGCTCAAGATCGATAAAGTAGGGATTTCCCGCGAAGGTCGAAAAAGACTGATAAGGAGAGTCACCATATCCGGTCTGGCCCAGGGGCAGGATCTGCCACCAGGTCTGGCCGGATTCCGCAAGAAAGTCAACGAAACGATAGGCTTCCGTAGAAAGGCAGCCGATTCCGTATTTAGACGGAAGGCTGGCGATCGGAAGCAGGACACCACAGGTCCGTTTCATGGCATTTCCTCCTGTAAAATACTCACTTTTTTCAAGACCCTCTCGCAAGGTCTGCGCGGCTGTCCCGCGGCTGAAGCCGCGGGTATCGCGCGGTCAAGTGAGTTTCCTTTTTGCGTGCATATCCCGTAACTCTTATGAAATTACAGGTATTGCGCGATGAAGAATAAACATTTCTGTCTTAATATCAAAGACTCGTATGCGGACGCTCAGGGGCGCTTCCCCACTGAATCTTACGGACCATGTTGACAAATTCACCGTTTGTGCGGGTCCTTGAAAACAGATCCAGTGCCTGTGTCACAGCCTGTTCGGCACTTAACCCGTTAAAGGCACGCCTGACTATGCTCATGGCACTCTGCTCATCCGGTGTCAGCAGCAGGTCATCCCTGCGCGTTCCGGAGCGGACGATGTCAATTGCGGGGAAGATCCGCCTTTCCGACAGACGCCGGTCGAGAACGAGTTCCATGTTTCCTGTGCCCTTGAATTCCTCAAAGACAATATCGTCCATCTTACTGCCGGTGTCGATCAGGGCTGTCGCAAGAATGGTCAGGCTCCCGCCCTCCCTCATGTTCCTGGCGGCGCCGAAGAAGCGCTTGGGCATGTGGAGAGCCGCAGGATCCAGACCGCCTGAAAGCGTGCGGCCGCTGGAGGGCTCTGTTATATTATAGGCCCTTGTAAGGCGGGTGATGGAATCGAGGAGAATCATTACATCTTTTTTATGTTCAACAAGACGTCTCGCGCGTTCGATCACCATCTCGGAGACACGCTTGTGGTGCTCGGGCAGTTCATCAAAGGTGGAATAGATCACCTCCGCATTCGGGCCCTCGATTGCTTCCCGGATATCCGTGACTTCCTCGGGACGCTCATCGATCAGGAGTACGATCAGATGGATCTCAGGGTTATTATATTTTACAGAACGGGCCACTTCCTTGATCAGTGTAGTTTTGCCGGCCTTGGGAGGCGATACGATCATTCCGCGCTGGCCTTTTCCGACCGGGCTCATCAGATCCATAATGCGCATGGCAACTGTTCCGCCGGAGCGCTCGAGACGGATCCGCTCATCCGGAAATACCGGTGTCATGTCTTCAAAATTATAACGCCTGTTTGCCTCTTCGGGGGACAAGCCGTTGACACTCTTGACATAGAGAAGGGCGCTGAATTTTTCGCCCTGTGTACGCACGCGGATATTTCCGACAATAATGTCTCCGGTCTTAAGGCCGAACCGTCTGATCTGACTGGGCGCAACATATATATCATTTTCACCGGGCATGTAGTTGGCACAGCGGATAAAGCCGAAACCATCCTGCATGACCTCCAGGATCCCGTTGGCCATCTGCCCGCTGTCAAGCTCTGTATTGAGTTCATCCTTGTGCAGGACCGGTGTGTCCGGACGTCCCGGCTGGTAAAATCTGGAAAGCCTTGCCGCCTGTGCATCCTGCTGGCCATCCTGCGGGGTACCATTATTTCCCTGTATCTGACCATCGTCCGGTCTGGATTCCTGCCTGACTTCCTGCCCGGCATCATCCGCCGGCCAGGCGGTCTGCATATTCTGGAATACTGCGCTATGATCCCTGACTGCACCGTCCGCAGTCTCCGATACGCCGGCCCTGTATACAGCATCAGCCGTTCCATTCAGAGGCGCTTCCTGTGCGCTCTCCGGGCGCGCATCACGATACTGTTCTCTGCCGCCATCCCTGACGCCTGCAGCCCCGCCGGATCTGCTCCGGTCAGCTGCCGTCTCGGAAAAACGTCCCTTGTCCGGATAATCGGCCCCCCTGCCGTTTCTTTCCTGTCCCTGATCCGCAAAGCGAATCCTTCCTCTTGCGGAATCCGACGGCCTGTTTTTATCCTGACCAGTCGTATTCTGCCTGGCCTGTCTGGGCTGCCGGCTGTTCTGCTGGTTCTGACGGTCGTCCCTTCGGGTGCGGCCTGTCTGGCTCCGACCCGTCGTATTGCCGGTATTGTAGGTGCCGGTACCCTGGCGTCCCCGCGCAGACCCCTGGCCTCTCTGCCTGGATTGACCGCCCTCACCTGCGGATACGGTCCTCTCCTGTCCTGCTCCGTCCGGACGGTTCTGCCCGGCCGGGGAGCTGTCCTGAGCTGTCCGTTCATTCTGTCCCGGACGGGAGCCGGACTTATCCTGCTCTGCCGCTCTCTCATCCCCGTATCTGCCGGCAGCAGCTTCCGGACTATTGCCGGCAGCAGTCTCCTCCTCCCGGGACGGTCCCGCAGCTGCGGCGGCAGTATCTGCGGCCGGTCTGCGGACATTTTTCCCTTCATTTTCCGCACTCTGGGAAGCTTCCTGCTGCTGTCTTCTCTGTATTCTCTCTTGGCGGAGGATAATTGCCTCTTCCTCGTCTCTCTTTAACATCGCATCGATCAGGTCTGCTTTTTTGAGCGTTGAGATCCTGCGCATGCCCCTGTTCTTGGCTATTTCCCGTAAGTCATGTAATGATATGGACTCATATCGTTCTCTGGTCATTCCTTCTCCTCCAAATATATGATCTTCACAGCTCCGCCGCCGGTTTTTCCGGGAGGGTCCTGCCCTTTCGCCGCTGTGCAGTTAAATACGATAATCATGATTCTTCTGCGCTGTCACAGCCGCAGTCTGCCGTTTTTATGAAGACAACGCAAAACAGGCCGATCCAAGGATGTGATCGTCCCCATACAATATCCAAATCTGTATAGAAATGATAAAAAACACAGTTATCCGAGCTGCCGCAGCATCATAGAGACGCAATTCTCCCCGCCGGCAGACTCGCTGGTAAGGTCTGGTAAAAAAGAAATATTATCAAAAATTAATCTGGAAATATATGCCGATGATGTAATAAGCAGGCAGCCGTGCTTCACTTCACTGCCCGCTGCAGACCGGACCGGCCTTTTCTGAGCATCGCGCCTGCCGGCCTTAAATCACCGGAAGGGCAGGATGAAAAATCAGAGGGGCCGCGGCAGCAGATTGGGATGCGAAAGGGCTGCAGAGCATATACATGACTTGATCATAGATTCGGCAGGAGCAAATCCTTCCTGTCTTTTGATGATGTACTTTTAGTGCATTATAGAACAGTCAAAATAGTTTTTCAATTAAATATTGATAGATGTCGACGTTTTTTTCCCCCCATTTATCCGCTATGGCTTCCGCGGACGCCGCATCGGGGACGGAAATCTTCACTTCCAGCACAGTGACATCTTTTTCTTTCACGGACATACGGACCTCATATACACCGGAGGTCATTTTCTCATACACGGCGCTCACTTCGCGCTCCTCGCGGATCTTCTGTCCGTTCTCAATCAGCCATGCGTCCGCCTGCATGCGGATCTGGGGACTCAGCTGCCTTCCGAAAAAGCCGAAGGCCTGCCGTCCGGCATCCGTCAGATCCAGAAATTTCTTGTCTCCCCGCATGAAAATCCGGACCAGACCCTGTTTTTCGAGCTGGTCATAACTCTCCGCGAGAGAGACAAAATTTGCATATCCGCTCTCCAGAAGGAAGGAGGACAGCATTCCCTGAGTCACTTCTCCCTCCGAGCGGTCAAGCATGTAAAGAATGATCAGTTTATAGACGGTAAAAACAGTATCTATCATAATCAATCTCCTGCTGATGATTCAGCATTTATTGTTGACGGTCCAGCAGTTCCTCCTGCTTCTGATACCGCTCGTCACCGGTCAGCCGGTAGAGGCGCTCGCGGATCTTCTGTTCATAGCCGTTTTCGGAAGGCTCATAAAGCCTGGTGCCCCTGATTCCTTCCGGCAGATAAGGCTGTCCGCTGTAATGCTCTTTATATAAATGCGCGTACTGATATCCGATCCCCCTGCCCAGCTTTCCTGCCCCGCCGTAGTGGGAATCCTGCAGATAGGGCGGCACAGGAAGATTACCGGTCTTCGCTGCCAGCTCTTTGGCGGAAAAAATAGCATTTACAGCCGCATTGCTCTTGGGTGCGGCGGCAACATAGGAGGCCGCCTGGGCCAGTATGATCTGTGCCTCAGGAAGACCGATCCGCTCGCAGGCTAGAGAGCAGGAAACCGCGACAGTGATCGCCTGCGGATCCGCATTGCCAACGTCCTCGGACGCGCAGATCATAATCCTTCGGGCTATAAATTTCGGGTCCTCCCCCGCTTCCAGCATACGCGCCAGATAATAGACGGCCGCGTCCGGGTCCGATCCCCGCATGCTCTTGATGAAAGCGGAAATAGTATCATAGTGATTGTCCCCTCCCTTGTCATAGCGGGGTGCCCTACGCTGTATACACTCCTGAGCGATCTCCAGTGTGATATGCACTTTTCTGTCCGCGGAGGGTTCCGTCGTCAGGATTCCGAGCTCAACAGCACTCAGGGCCCGTCTGGCATCTCCGCCGGCGACATCCGCCAGAAAATCCGCCGCGTCCTCGTCGATGACGGCATTATACATGCCCATACCCTTTTCATTGTCATAGACGGCGCGCAGGATCAGAGCGCGGACATCCTCCTGAGAGAGAGGCTTGAGTTCAAAAACTGTCGACCTGGAAATCAGGGCTCCGTTCACTTCAAAATAGGGATTCTCCGTCGTTGCGCCGATCAGAGTCACCGTGCCGTCCTCGACAAAGGGCAGCAGATAATCCTGCTGGGATTTATTGAAGCGGTGAATCTCGTCGATGAAAAGGATCGTCTTTTTGCCGTACATTCCAAGGCGGTCTTTGGCAGCCCTGACCGCCTCCTCCATATCTTTTTTGCCGGAGGTAGTGGCATTGAGCTGGACAAATTCCGCGCTGGTGGTATTGGCGATCACCCTCGCCAGGGTGGTCTTGCCCGTTCCGGGCGGACCGTAAAAGATCAGAGATCCCAGCTTGTCAGCCTGGATCGCCCTGCGCAGGAGACGTCCCTTCCCGATGATATGTTCCTGCCCGACGACCTCGTCAAGGGTTGAGGGGCGGATCCTGGCGGCCAGCGGAGACTCCGTCTGCTGCTGTTCCTGCCGCATGTAATCAAATAAATCCATAGCTCTTCTTTCTCAAGGAATGACTTGTCGAAAAAACTTCAGCTTCAGTCATTCCTATTTTTTATCAATGGAAACACTCATGTTTTTTTCGCTCAGATACCGGCTTTTCATCCCGCTTGTTCTGTCTGTCTTTCTGGTACGGCGCAGGCGGGCAAAGCAGATTCCTAAGCTGATCGTAATTGACAATAATATTATCATAAAACAATCCATTTCATTTACTCCTCTTATAGTAATCTGAAATCAATCTTACGCAAGACCGATTATAGGCCAGAATGTTGTCAATAACATCTTTAAGTATAGCGGCAAAGATGAGCAGGCTGACATAATAATAAACTGGTGACGAGGATGTTTCCAGGAAACTGCCCCGGTATACCACTGCCCATCCCGATGCAATTCCGGCAAGTAATAAATAGATATTAAACATTTGCTTCCTCGACCGGACATACCCTCTATTATATTGATGAATGTCAAAAACCATTAAGGCCGTCTGAAAAAGGTAAATCAGGAGGCATATCAGATCTCCTACATTCTCTGCATAGCCCGAATCGTTCAAGAAAATCGTACAAAAAGTGACAAGCAGTCTCAATAATACAGGCATCCCTATTAAAGCTATTCCAAAGATAAATAATAAGTGTAATTCAGAACTTACATACCCTGAATCGTAAAAGCACCCATCTTCTTTCTTCTCTTTTCTTCCTTTAGCTGCCGCATGGTCAAAATTGTTCTTCCCCATATAATTGCCGTCAATCGCAGCAGCTGACTTGAATTCCTTTGTTTTGCAGTACAATACGCCTGTACCTAAAAGCGTGAATATTTCTGTCCAGAGCACCATGGGGATCTGAGAATGGACAGGGAATAAAAACGGGATAAAGTCTTCAAAACCATAAAGCGAAAACAATCCGTATAAGGCTGATAAAAGAATATAAACCAATAAAATCACAGGCACTATCATCAATCCTGTATATAAAGCAAACTGTTTGAGATCTACAGGAATCCGGGTGCTGATCTTACCTGTTTTCCCGTTGATGGCTGCATGCACGACACTGCCTTTTTCACGCCATGTCAGGAGCCATACTGGTAACATGGCTTCTTTCACGCCTGTAATCCTGGAATTAAATTGTTCTTGCAGATGTTTGGAATCAGCTAAATACACGTTCGTTAAATCTTTATATTTCTCAAGTATTTTATTCTCAATAATCTGATTGGTCATCTGACAGGATTTTTCCTGTATCTGAATTATATATTTTTCCTTATCAACATCTGCGTTGTCTGCATAATAACCGGATAGATACGCGGGATTAAACAGTAAAAAATCATGGCGGTCATAGTCTAGAATGTCCTCCGAAACAGGATCGGAAAAACTGGAAGCTGCATCATATAATACATAGTTGTAGCTTTTTTCAAAGTAGCAGCTCACTTTTCCCCTGCTGTTTTCCTTATCTACATATTTGTATGTCAGCAGTCCTTTCTGATGAACAGAATAAACCCAGTAGGGCAAAAATATTCCATTAATCTGGTTGACCTTCGACATGTCTTTATACCGGGCCGGAACACACCAGGCTTTTTCAATCCTCTCTTTATAAATCTCCGCGCATTCCTCTTTTGTCTTGCCAAAGGGGATTATGTAGTCAGGCTTTTTTTCTCTCTGCAGTCTTCCTGAAAGCATTAAAGTCGAGCCGCAATAAGGACAGAAATCAACTATGGCGGTCCCTACTGTCTTGATAATGCCGCCGCACTGGGGACAGGAAAATACTGTTGCTTCATACTCATCCTGCACCTGTTCTGCTGTTCTTAAAGGGGGATTCCCGCTGTCGGAGCGGGTATTTAATAAATCAGATCGTATGTTTTTTCCGATTTCTTCAGCGGAAAGTTCTTTATTATTGTTATCAATGTTTTCAACACTGTTCTCTGTATTAATAATAGTATCAAGGAGAAGGCTCCCATAATCATCCAGCTCATACTCCTCGTGGTCACCTTCCCATTCTATATCGATCAAGGTTTCGCAATGACTGCATTTCAGTTTTTTTGACGCGATATCGTAAATCATATCAGAGCCGCAGTTTGGACATGTGTACATTGAATGCTTCCTTTCATCTGCCGGATTGTATACTTTCCTCTGTAATCTTATGCCCCCTGAACAGTATCCTGCCGAATACCTTCTATATCCTCTTCATCAACAAAAGTCCATTTATTTATAAAATAGTATATGATTGCTCCCAATCCGCCTATGAGACCGATCCCAAGCAGCAGGGTCGATGCAATAGATGCCAGAAAAAGAATGATACTATTCCATTTGCAAATACGTTTGCCTTTATTCGCGCTGAACTTTTTCCCGTTGATCAATCTCCAAATGAAGGGGACGATCATCATGATCACAGTTGTAATGAGGAACTGCAAAAAGCCCAGCATGATATAGGTACTGCTGTTTTCAGCTGTAATCCCGCTGCCTGCTGTCTGGCCGACCGAAGATGCATAAACAAATAAGAGTAACAGGATGGTCAGGATTGTCTTTTTTCTCCGGGGTGTAATCAACATGGTTCTACTCCTTTTCTGTCTGAAAATCTGTTACGAGATACATACCAAATTCTATGTTACCTGCAGAAATATACCTCTTGTAAAGAGAACTACGGGAAACAATGTAAGTCTTTCCCGGTCATCCCGGCCGATAGCTGCTGCCCTTGCGCAGTCCCTTGGGATAATGGTTTTTGAGCATGCTGCCGGCTGCTTTGCCCCACCCGGCCGCGCAGCCGTCAATGCAGACGAGGCACCATCCTTTGCCAATCCCCCGGGGAAGAGAGACTGCCTCCCCGCGAAGCCAGGCGTAGGCCTCCTGGCTACTGCCTGACAGATGTACTGTGCGCTCCGCCTCGCTTTCCTTCAGGGCCATTCCCAACGCGTGAGAAGGCATAAAGCGCCCTCTTGAAATATCCCCCAGCTGAAGGCCGGGGCGCAGGACACGCAGTCCCGCCAACGGCAGTGAATCCGCCGGAAGAGGCAGGGCATACAGAGTCTCTCCGAAAAGGAGCAGATTCTCCGGCGGGCAGGCAGTGGGATTGAATCCGGCGGGGCCTTCCTCCTGCCCTACTGCAGCTTCTCCGCCGTTTTTTTCCATATGACCTCCAGGCCCCGGATTCAAGGTCTCACGGCAGAAATCGTCCCATAATCGGAGGGCTTCCTCTCTTTTAGGATCGGCTTTTCCTCCCCGTTTCCCGCTGCGCTTCTTTTTGTGAGCAAGGTCTTTTTTCCGGCCCCTTTTCTCATATGCAGACTTTTCTACAGACAAGGAGGAAGATTCCATTTCGAAAGGAAGAGGCCGGTAGTCTCCCGACACATCCCGAGGACGAGGATAATCTGAGTCCTCATTTTTATCTTTCTGCCCTCTGTCACTTTTTCTTAGTACAGCGGCAAAATGCCCCTCTCCTCCCAGAAGATGGGGCCAGAGCCGGATCGTACCTCTGATCTGTTCCGCTAAGGCCCGGTCGTCTTCTGTTTCGGCATCCTCCTCCGGAATCCACTCAGGCTTCCCGCCTGCAAATCCCCATTTCTTTACGTCTATGCCGGGCAGAGCGGGAATATTGACAAGGGAAAACTCCGGATGGGTCTTCAGGAAACGAAAGATCACACCCTCATTTTCCTCAGGTGAAAACGTACAGGTTGAGTAGACCAGAGTCCCTCCGGCGCGGAGCATGGCCGCCGCCTCCTCCAGTATGCCGGACTGTCTTTCTGCGCACATGCGGACATTTTCCGGACTCCAGTGTGTCAACGCCTCCTCTTCCTTGCGGAACATCCCCTCGCCGGAACAGGGAGCGTCTACGACGATCCGGTCAAAAAAGAGGGGAAAACGGGATGCCAGCTTCTGCGGGGTCTCGTTGGTCACCAGGGCATTGCGCGCACCCATCCGCTCCAGGTTGGAAGACAGGATCTTCGCGCGCTCCGGATGGATCTCGTTGGCTACAAGGATTCCTTTCCCCTTAAGAGATGCCGCAAGCTTTGTGCTTTTCCCGCCCGGTGCCGCGCAAAGATCCAGCACTCGTTCTCCGGGCTGCGCATTGCAGAGCATGGCGGGCGCCATGGCGCTCGCCTCCTGAATATAGTACATGCCTGCCTCGTGCCAGGGCAGGCGGCCCGGTCTCAATTCCTCCGGATAATAAAAACCATCGGCTTCCCAGGGAACAGGCTGCAGACTTTCCTCCCAAAGAGAGCTGTCATAAAGAGAACCGTCATACTCCGGGTCCGATTCTTCCGAAAAGGTCTGTCTCAACAGTCTCAGTACCTTTTCCCGGTCTGCCTTCAAGGTATTTACACGCAGTGAATAACGGCGCTTTTGTCCGTAGGATGACAAAAACGCCGCGTATTCTTCCTCTTTCAAGAGCTTCTGCATCCGGTCCAGAAATGCCTCCGGAAGCGAAGCTACTGTATCATTCTGTACTGCAATCAATGTCATTTTTTTCGTCCTGTCAGGGATGCGGAATGTCAGGTCCGGCCGCAGGCGCCTTATTTCCAGCTGGAATTTCCCTTTGCAATCTCCGCGATTTCCTCCACCGCCTCTACAGCGGAGGTCTCTTCTCCATCTTCTTTGCCCGCGGGATGCAGGGCCAGAATCCGCTGGTTTCTGCTGCCGCGGTACAAAAGAGTGATATCCTTTTCCGCAAGGAGGAATCGTCCGTCCACCAGAACATCGATCAGAGAGAGCATCTCGTCGGTGTGGGATGTGTGTTTTTCTCCTCCGCGCAGAAGGTCTCTCTCGTAGGTATAGCCAGTATAACACCAGACACTCTTTTTGGGATAGATCTGTTTGACCTTCCGCAGAAGGCCCACCAGAACCGCCTGGTTCTCCGGTTCGAAAGGTTCGCCTCCCAGAAGGGTCAGACCCTCGATATATTCCGGCATCAGAAGACGAAGGATCCTGTCCTCGGTCTCCAGTGTGTAGGTATGCCCGTAATCAAAATCCCAGGTCTCGGGGTTAAAACATCCGGGGCAGGCATTGCGGCAGCCGGAGACAAAGAGGCTCACCCGTACACCGGGTCCGTCAGCTATATCGTATTCCTTTATTTCCGCGTAATTCATCTATTTCCGCTCCTTTCGATCGGGACCGGCGACAAGCAGAAGCTTTTTGATGCCTGCCATGATCCAGTCATAAATCTGTCCGAAAACAGGGATCGAGAAAAACAGGACCAGCAGAAGGCTGAATATGATCATACCTGCGAGATTCAGGATCCGATTGGACCGCAGGCGCAGGACAGAAGCAATAAGCAAATAGGCATGAGGGGAAAGGAAGGTAGACCCCGCATAAACGATCAGAGATGCCTTGCCGATTCCGGAAAACCAGGTTTTCCGGGAAGGCATCAGCTGTATGATCGCGCCGCCCATCAAAAAAGCCGCCGCATAAAACAGAATACGAAACAGGATTCCCTGCAGGCTGGTAAAGCCCTCCGAGGCATAATTCAGACGTATGCTGTGCATTGCATAGGGCGTAAAATAGGCAAAAGGCACTCCCAGCAGAAGGATAAGCACTCCGATCCAGCGCGGGCAGGATCTGATCCTGTGGATCATGTCCGCATCGCATTTGACGCCCGCCGTAAAAAAGATCAGCAGGCTGAACACTGCGCCGTAGCCAATGTGAAACTGCTCCTGCTGTGTAAGACTGATCAGCACGCCCAGAACAGCTGAAAGGATCAGCGGAAAGCGGAACCGGAAAAGGTCTTTCTGAAACAATTTCCAGAAAAAGACAGCAAGAAGATAGTAAAAGGCGGAGGACGGAAGCAGGATCGAGCCGTTGAAAACATCCGTATTGAAACTGGCCATGCCCAGGAGAATCATGGCCTGGGCCATCAGAATGTAGACTCCCTGGAAGAGGATGTATGGAAAGAGAGAGCCGGTCATGGCCTTCTCCCTTGCCCTGTCAGCGTTTTTGGAAAAATAGCCTGTAACAAAGGCAAATACCGGCATATGAAAGAGATAAATATACTTTATCAAAGTATACTCGACCGCCCCGTCGCCCATGTAGACATTGATCACATGGCCTAATGCGACCAGAAACAGCATGAGCGCCTTGACATTATCAAAAAGGTAATCCCTCTCTTTTGTCATCTGCGCACCCGCCGCCTTCTTTTTCTTCATTTTCAGTTCCTTTCAAACCAAAGCCTGCGCGTCAGCAATGAGCCATACACAGACAAATCAACATCGAAAAAGGCCGGGCCCACTCGCAAGCACTTCTCCTTGCTCAGTTCCGAAGGCTCTGTGCCGCCGCCTCCAGTGCGGAAGCAATGACCTGATCCATATCATAGTATTTGTATTCACCGAGTCTTCCGCCGAAGACCACTTTCTGCTCAGCATCCGCAAGGGCACGGTATTTCTCATAGAGCTGCCCGTTTCTTGCATCATTGACCGGATAATAGGGCTCATCCCCGGGCTTCCACTCCGAACTGAACTCTCTGCTGATGACCGTCTTCGGGAGGTCATTTCCCTTCTCATCCTTGCCGAACTCGAACCATTTGTGCTCGATGATCCTGGTCCAGGGGGTCTCCCGGTCGGTATAGTTGACCGCCGCGTTGCCCTGGAAATTGGGCATATCCAGAAGCTCTGTCTCGAAACGGACACTTCTATACTCGAGTGCACCATAGCAGAAGTCAAAGAAGGCATCGATCGGGCCGGTATAGATCACTTTGTCCGCAAGAGCGTCCCAGCCGGCGCGGTCCTCCAGATAGTCGCTGTTGAGCCGGACTTCGATGCCGTCCAGCATGTTCTGCACCATCTTTGTGTAGCCGCCGACAGGAATTCCCTGGTAGAGAGCGTTGAAATAATTGTTGTCAAAGGTCAGGCGGACCGGAAGCCTCTTAATAATAAAGGCGGGAAGCTCCGTACAGGGGCGGCCCCACTGCTTCTCGGTATATCCCTTGACCAGTTTTTCATAAATATCTGTGCCGATCAGACTGATCGCCTGCTCCTCCAGATTCTTCGGCTCTGTAATTCCCGCAGCTTTGCGCTGTTCCTCAATCCTGGCAGCTGCCTCCTGAGGCGTGACAACGCCCCACATGCGGTTGAAGGTATACATATTGAAGGGCAGGGAGTAGAGCTCTCCGTGATAATTGGCTACAGGGGAGTTGGTGAAACGGTTGAATGTCGCAAAACGATTCACATATTCCCACACCTCCTTATTGTTTGTGTGAAAAATGTGCGCACCGTATTTGTGCACGTGGATTCCTTCGATCTGCTCGGTATATACATTTCCGGCAATATTGGGCCGCTTGTCGATCACCAGGACCTTCTTCCCGGCTTTTTTTGCCTCCTGCGCGAATACTGCCCCGAAAAGCCCTGCGCCTACTATAAGATAATCATACTGTGTAGTCTGTTTCACTATATCCTCCTCTCATGTATTCTTTAACCGACAGTCTCCGAAGATTTTCTATGGTGTCATGGGAATCTGCAGCTTTGCCGCGTAATAATTCTGTACCATTTCCCGCACAATTGCCGTCTCTGCTTCTGTCTCCTCCAATTTACGGATCTTTCCGCCCTTGGTACTGTATAAATCCACCGAAGACGTAAATATCGTATCAAGGTTGTTATAATTGTCCGGGTCGTGGAACAGTGAAGCCCCCAGGAAATAGTTGGGAGCATCAATATCGACATAGTCAAGAATCGTGGAAGTCAGGTCCAGTGTGTTTCTTCCTGCGGCATCAATTTCCTGCGGGACGACTCCCTTGTGGTAGAACATCAGAGGAATCGAATCGATCGTGGGATTCTGTCTCTGGTAGTCGGGAAAAGCCTCATTGTAATACAAATCGGCATATGTCGAATGATCCGCAGTAAAGACAACAAGGGTGTTGTCAAAGGCGGGGCTGGCTTCCAGCTTTTCCAGGAAGTTTCCCAGCCAGTGATCCGCGTTGTAGAACTTATTGAGCTCAGCCAGGCTTCCGTCTCCGAACTTTTCATCCGGAGAATCAAAGGATGCATGCGTTCCGAACGTATAGATTGCGGTGAAAAAAGGCTGGGAACCGGCGCTCTTCTCTTCTATATGAGAGAGCAGAAGGTCATAGGCTTCCTTGTCCGTCATACTTCCGCTTGGCCCCGAATACCCCTGTCCCGGTTCTCCGATCACCTCGTCAAAGCCCATTTCTGTAAGATAGGTCGCAAAGGGGACCAGATTGGGCTCCGTATTAATAAAGGAAGTATAGTATCCCTTGTCGGACAGTATATCCTGGATACCGATCAGACTGTTCGAATCATAATTGTCCAGCTGAAATCCCGAATAGAGCTGTCCGCTGATCCCGCGGTAAGTCGCGAAGGTATGATTGTAGTAGTTGCTGAAGGAAATGGATTTCTTTTCAAGCTCTGCGGCATTGGGCATGATCCCGCGTTCATCCTTCACAATATGCTCCGATGTTCCCTCCATCAGGATCAGAACAATATTGGGATTATCTCCCAGTGTGTCAGGTCTCTCGACAGAAGCGCAGGAAATTCCTTTTCTGTAGAAGCCCGCTGTACAATTCTCGATACTCTCCAGTTCTTTTCTGACCCTTGCAGCCTCTTTCGCCTCTGCCCCCAGCCGCCAGTAGGCAAACAGGGGTGAGTGAATGTTTCCGTAAATCAGCGTGAAAAGCAGCTCCGCAAACAGTACAAGCGGTAAAACCTCTGGCAGATTCTTCGAAGGGTTCTGTTTCCTGTTTCAAGCAGCCTTGCGGCAGGAAAAAAGGAAAAGACCAGCACCGCAGCAATTCCCAGGATATAAACTACAATCTTTCCGGAAAGATCCCTGATATTATCAATGTTTGTCAGCATGACAAGGGATATATAATCCCCACCGAACCACAGGACCAGGCTCTGCGCATTCAGAAGCAGCAGCAGAATCCCGTTCACAATAGTACGGAAACGGGCGGAACGGATCGATTCCGTAAGTGCCCATATAGCGAGAAGCTCCAGGAAGCCGCACAGGAGCATTTTGTTTGTTCCCGCACTGAAACGTCCCAGAAACATGAGCAGGACGGAAAAAACATACTTCAATATTGTCGCAATCTTTGGAACAGCCGAAGTTCTTCCCTTATCGCTCTTCATTTCTTTAGCATTCTTCATCTATTTCTCACCGCTTTTCCTCGCTCTTTTTCAGACCTTCATTGTAGCGGGAAATACAACCATCACAATATTCAACAGAAAAACTACATGTGCCAGACAATACCACATGAACAGAGAAGAGGCATCCGCCGCACCCGCTGCCTCCGGCACTTCCTGCGCAGCAGGGGAACTGTCATTGTCTCTTGCTGCCGCTGTTTTCGTATTTATGCCCGCACCGCGCACACCCCGGCCGACGGAATCCTCTTTCATCAGACACAGCAGGGGGATCAGCATGACCGGAATATAATATCTGCCCTGCAGACCGGAGATATAGTACATGTCTTTCGTAGTATTTGCCAGCAGCATGGCCAGTCCGATCAGCAGTAAAGCAAGAATCGTGACCAGCGCACACAAAGCCTTGCTGATCCTGCGAAGACGATAGTCTGATCTGCTCCGGTACACAGCAATTGCAAAGATCACCATAAATATGCAGGGATAGATCCAGGGCATCTGGATATTTTTGACCGATCCCATTTTTCCGCCGAAAAACTCATAGATCAGCCGGCTTCCCTCCAGGAAAACAGTGTTTGTATACAGCCGCACTATAGTCACGGGGTGATGGAGCAGATATCCAAAAGTGTACACCGCTGTCCCCGTAAAAGCATTGACACGGGTCCCCGAACCGGGCAGAAGACGTGTCAGAAGACTGCTTATATTGCCCTGCAAAAATCCCATGAAGATAAACCCTCCCATCAACAGGTAGAAGGGAATATTACTTATCAGTTTCCACCTTCTCTCCAGGGGGATCAGCAGCAGGAAAAGACACAGGGGGAAATAGACGCCGCCCTTGACTGTTGCAAGCTGCAATGCTGAAAACAGCAGCAGGAAGACATCCGCCGGTCCCGGAAAGATCTTCTCATATGCAAAATATACACAATAGGCAAAGAAAAGAAGCCCGACTGCGTCCAGCATACTGTCATAGGAAAAAGATGCTGCCTGCTGTAAACCGATCGGCAGTGAAACATACAGGAAGAAGACCTCCTTCATGCCGGAAAGCCTGCGGATCGCAAGCCAGGACAAGAGGACAAAGGCAATCAGATTAAACAGCCTTCCCAAAAGGTAGACAGGCAAGGTAGCTAAGCCCAGGACCCTTCCGACTGCAATACCCAGGGCTGAGGGCACAAAATACAGCAGATTGACATTGGAATCTGTCGCGCGCATAACGCAGGGCGTCAGTTGCTGATCCGGGACAGCTGACCGGAACTCCTTGTAGAGCCGTCGGTAATCATCCATGGAGGCGTTATAGGTAAAATACTCCTCCGTCTCAACATCAGCCTCTCTCCGGTAATCATATCCATCCATTCCCTCCGGCCTCGGAATTCCGAGAAGACGGTTGGAGAGGCTGTAGGATGTGTCGATATGTGCATATTCATCCGGAACAGAATAGACCGGAATGACCAGCATATAGAGGATTCCCAGGAAGATACAGACCGGAATGTAAATCCGCTCTGCTCCCCATTTCAGCACAACGATCATAAGGTAGGTCATGGCAAGAAACAGATAGAGCAGAACAGCAAAAGACCTGTACAGAGGGCGCAGGAAACCGTTGTCGGAATAGGAAACAGCCAGCACCGGAAGATTGCCCGTCCTTAGGCCATCCGCAATGGCGCTCACTCTGTCCTTTGCCTGCCCGGTATAAAAGAGCACCTCTGAAGATTTGAATCCGACAGGTTCGATCTGAATCTGTATGTCCTTGTCCGCAGACAGAGTATATTCAGTATTCAGATACAGTTTCCACACAGACCGGGAGGATGGCAGAGAGGCAAGTTCTACATATTCATCATGAAGGAGGATATCCGTGGACAGGTCAGACAGCCGGACATGCAGCATAGCCCCTCTGTTTTTCTTTCCCGCGGAAACCTCAAAGGATACAGAAGAAAGGGCGTCCTCGCGCGCCGTAAATGTCTCGATCAGAATATCATCGGAGGAATCCATGACGATCGCCGCTTCTCTTCCGTCACTAGTGACCAGATCAGCGGACTGCATGCCGGTCATAGTCTCTTCCACATTGTTGTAATACACAAATATTGAGAGAAACAGATACAGAAGGGACAAGAGCAGGAACAGTAATGCCTTGCGCAAGGATCCGGGAATCCCGGGCAGTTTCCGCAGATGAACTGTCTTTTCCCCTGCAGCGGCAGTCTTCTGTCCTTTGCGGTAAAGGACAGGCCATATTCCTGTCAGGACCCACAGAAAGAGGATCATCAGCCCCTTGACCAGCGCCTGTATATTAACTGCCTGATGTTCGGAGTAGACTGCGGAGAAGACAAGTGAATAGGCCCTTCTGTGTTTACTGCCCACAAAGAGCTCTGATTTCATGTTCGCAGTTTCACTTAAGCAGAAGGCCGGCGCCGTCCTGATATTATTTCCGCTGATATACAGGGAAACTTCTTTTCCCTCCGACTCTTCAAAGGGGAGAGGGATGAAGTTTCCAACCTGAGGAAGGGTCTTATTCAGATCCAGTTCATATTCCGAGATCCTTGTGCCGCTTGTATTGTCTCTAAGATAAAATAGCAGCGTCTCGTTCCCGTACTGCTTTTTTGTCTCCGCAAAAAAACGCACGCTGATACCCTTGAAATGGTTCCTGGGAATTTTAAAATCCACACGGATTTCCATCCCGTCCTCCAGATTCTGCTGGGTGTCATTGGTCGTACCATATGTCTCGGACACATAGTTATCCCGTCCCCGGAATGCGCTCAATAAGGTCGCAGCAATAATCACCGCCGCGACCATATAATAGACGATATTCCACAGACGTGCTTTTTTTTCCTTTGACGGAGATAGCGGTTTATTCATACAATATACGTTCCTGTTATATCATTTTCTGTGCTCAAAGCTGATCACCCGGATGACAGGGTATTTTTTATATCCGGAAAGCTCTATCTCTTCTTCGGCATCATCATCGTTATCATCAGTAAACTCCTTCTCCCAGATTTCTGTTTTCTGCTGTCCGACAATGAATCCTTTTATGTTCAGCGTCTCTCCGCCGAAAAAGACCTCATCCGGTTCTGCCTCGATACGCAGAACATATTTTTCTTTCTCTGCTCCGGACGGATGGACAAACACATAGAAAAGCTCCCCGCTCTTGGTAAACTTTTCCACAGCATAGTCTCCCTCCAGAATCTTTCCGCAGTAGGAGTAGGGATTTCTGCTTATGGAAGCATATGTCCCCCGGTCATTGTCTCCGGATGCCGGCTCTCCGAAAACAGGGTCGATCTGAATACAGGAATACTCATAATAGTCCTTGTCTGCAGGCAGCTCATCCCGGACAAGTCCTGTATAAAAACCGAAAACTGTGATCGTCTGACCGACTGTCATATTGGGCATCACGGGCTGTGCCGATCGGTAGCCTGCCGTATTCGTGTAATTGCAGATGACCATTCCGACACTGTCGCTGGCGATACGGTAATTGCAGCTGGTTTCTGTTTCTTCTGTGTAGGCAATCTTTCCTGTAATATACACGTACTTGTCAATATATCCCTTACTCGCGATCAGATCCTTTGTGAGCTTGACTGCGTTTTTGCGGATCTGGGAGACATGGTCTCCGTTGGCAATGAGTGTTTCGTGATAGAGGCTGCCGTCCCGGAAAGTGCTCATACAGCCGTAGAGATTGCCGAAATCATAGACTCCGTCTTTGTAATCTTTGTCCGAGTCATATCTGCGGATCCAGTGGTGACGTTTTCCATCCAGGTACATCCCCTCTTCATGTGTTCCGTCCGCATACTGAACCGAGCCATATCCGCTGAGCTTTCCCCCCTTCCACTCGCCGCTGTAGGTGATCGCCCCGTCTTTGTCGGTGAATACACCTGTGCCTTCCGGCTTTCCGTTGACAGTCCTGCCCGTGTAGGTACCTTCGTAGTCATCTCCCAGCCATCTCAGGGAATAGCTGATCGTATCCTCCTCCACGGTCCTGCCTCTCAGATCCGCTCTATTCCCGCGGCGCAGAGCAATCAGTAATATAAGCAGCAGAAAAACAACTGCTATTCCGGCAGCTGCAAGATGCTTCTTCTGAATTTCCGGAATCACCGGCATGTTTCTTTTCTTCATGGGCAGTCCTTTTCCTTTTGCTTCGGATCAAAAGTGGAATGTCTCCGACAGCCCCTTCCACTTCTTATCTTTATCACTGAGGTTGAGAGGCGTGCCGTCCTCAAGGGTATATCCGGCACTGTCCGCACTTCCGCAGTAAGTGCCCCTGATCGAGGGCCAGTCGATTCCGATCTCCGGATCGTTCCAGGCCATTCCGCCCTCATCGCCCGGACGGTAGAAATCAGTCACCTTGTAGCAGAACTCGGCTTCATCACTCAGGACCAGGAATCCGTGCGCAAAACCTTCCGAGATATAAAACTGCTTTTTGTTTTCCGCGGAAAGGACGATCCCGAACCACTTTCCGAAGGTTGCACTGTTTTTACGAAGATCGACCGCCACATCAAACACCTCCCCGCGGATCACGCGAACGAGTTTTCCCTGGGGATACTGCTTTTGAAAATGAAGCCCTCTCAGCACACCTTTGGCGGACATGCTCTGGTTGTCCTGGACAAAAACCATATTCAGCCCTGCTTCCTGCATATCCTTCTGATTATAGGTCTCCATAAAATATCCCCTGCTGTCCCCGTGGACTGTGGGTTCTATCACAAAGAGGCCTTCAATATCCGTTTTTGTTACTTTAATCTGTCCCATCTTCAACCTCGCGTTTCCTGATGTCCGGCATCTGTCAAAGCCGCACACCTGTTATTGATCTGTATTTTCGGACCCGGCTTCCAAAAGCTTCTTGTCCAGCATGGCGATTGTCTGGCTCATTCTCCTCACCTCCGCGGTTACCTTGGAGATGGCGACCGTAAGCGTAAAAATAATGACCAGCGACAAAAGAAAGCCCAGAAAGAAGATCATATTCATGGTCGACTGTATTCCCAGAATCCTGGTGATCCCTTTGATCAGACTCGGAAAAAGGACCAGAATGACAAGGACCAGATCCGCGAACAGCCAGACCAGAACATATTTCAATTCCAGGATACGTTTTCTGACCATATTCACGACGACCGCGAGTCCGATTCCGAGAAATACCAGCAGTATTATCTGTAAACGAAGAGACATTCTCTTACCTCATTCTTTCGATCAGAATTGCCAACGTAACCTTCACCATATAGTATACGGATTTACGCATGGAAATAGAGGAAACTCCACTTTCCCGTTCTCTCATCATCACCGGGACCTCAACGACCTTAAAATGTTTCCGCAGCAGTCTGCAGACCGTCTCCGGTTCCGGATAATCCCTGGGATAATCTTTCACGAAGAGCTCGATGGTCCTTTTGTTGCTCATCCGCATGCCGGATGTAGCATCGGTGATTTCCTTCCCGAACAGGAACTTTGAGAGAAAACGGAAAATGCCTATTCCGACTCTGCGGATGCTGGAAGTCTGAAAGCCTTCTTTCTTAATAAAACGTGAACCGATGACCATGTCCGCGTTTTTCTCACAGAGCGTCTTCTCCATCATCCCCAGATATCTGGCGTCATGCTGGCCGTCTCCGTCCATCTGGACTGCGATCTCATAGCCGTTTTTGAGCGCATACAGATAGCCGGTCTGCACGGCACCTCCGATCCCCAGATTGATCGGCAGATCGAGTACCGGAATATTGTTTTCCCTGCATATATCCAGCGTATTGTCTTTCGAGCTGTCATTGATCACGATCACATCAAAATCCGGCGCAAATTCATTAATATTCTGCACCGTTTTTACAATACTTTCACTTTCATTAAAAGCAGGTATAATACATAGTTTTTTCATAGAATTTCCCTGTTACTCGAGATGATTTGATCCCTGCGCCGTCGAATATGCCCTGTTGAGCATGCGGGCAATTTTATCCGGCCAGAATTTGCGGTACATGATGTACTCTTCTTCTGTTCTGCCGTGGTCTTCTATGATGGCCGAGGTCTCGGATCCCTCGTGAATCCGATGTCCCATCAGCGCCCTGGGAGAGTACAGAAAATCCCCTTTGAGCTTTGAGATCATCTCCCATGCCTGCCAGTCCTCACAGGCCCTGAAGCCATGCTGAAACACCGCATAGGGAAGATTGGCTTTGGCAAATGTGACGGATGGACAGCAGATCGGAGACCCGAAGGAAAGGATGCGCCTCCGGATCCAGCGGGACTGTTCCGCCATGGGCAGGCGGATGGGCAGCAGCATGAGCCGCTTGATCCTCAGCAGGCGGTTGCTGTAGGTCTTTTCATTCTCCCGGATCTCATAATAATCGCTGAAGAAAATCAGGGGTCTGCGGGCGCCCTCCAGCTTTTTCAATGCTGTCTCCAGGTATTCGGCATCATAGATATCATCCTGGTGGGCGATCGTGACATATTTGCTGTCCGTGTGCGTATAGGCAAAGTTCCAGTCCTGGGTGATCCCGCTCTCTCCCGGATTGACGATCAGGGGAAGATCATATTTCTCTGCGATGGAAGAAATATAATCGTTCGGCGTGGAAGTGGCAATTATAATATTGCTACTGACCGTCTGGAAGAGCAGCGACCGAATACATTCCTCCAGATAGGGGCTCTCCTTGTAAGCGCAGACAGCAAAGGTATGCAGTTGTTTCATAAAATCAGTCCTCCTGCCGGGGCGCAAGTCCGGGCACAGAATATATTTCTCACTGTGTTTTCAAAAATCTGGCCAGAGCATCCTTCCAGTCGGGAAGCGGAGTGAATCCCTTTTCCCTGAGTTTGGATTTATCCAGACGGCTGTTGAAGGGCCGCGCCGCTTTGGACAGGCCATATTCCTGCGTTGTCACGGGAATTACCCTGGTATCATATCCTGCCTGACGGTAGATCTCGCAGGTAAAGTCATACCATGAGATATATCCGCCTTCATTGGTAGCGTGGTAATACCCGTATTTGTCTGTCTCGATCATGTCGACCAGGAGTCTTGCCAGATCAAAGGTGTAAGTAGGCGTTCCGATCTGATCATTGACGACGCGGACGGTATCGTGTGTCTTTCCCACATTGAGCATGGTTTTGATGAAATTCTTTCCGTTCACGCCGAACACCCAGGCGATCCGGACAATAAAATATTTGTCCAGTGTTCCGGAAACTGCCAGTTCCCCCTCCAGCTTGGTCTGACCGTAGACATTGAGAGGTTTATAGTCTTTACAGTCCGGTTTCCAGGGCTCCGTGCCCTGGCCGTCAAATACATAGTCCGTGCTCAGATAGAGCATGACACAGTCGGTCTCTTTGCATGCGTCCGCAATATTCTGCGTTCCCTGCGCATTGATGGCGCGCACCTTGTCCGCCTTGTCCTCATCTTCCGCCAGATCGACAGCGGTCCACGCCGCACAGTGAACGACTGCGTCAGGACGGCAGTTCCGGATGGCTTCCAGAACACTCTCCCGGTCGGTAATATCCAGAGAGATATAGGGCATGCCTGTTACCGCGGTTCCGTCCATGACCCCTGCATAAGCGGGCGCAAGATCGCTTCCGATCCCTTCATGTCCTCTTTTTGCAAGTTCATTCATTACATCATGTCCAAGCTGTCCGTTGACACCGGTCACCAGTACCTTCATATCTCTGTCCTCTTTTCTCGGCAGCGGCTGTCTTTCTGCTCCCCGGCACAGGGGTCAACGGCCGCCGTACATCTGCTCATAATAATTCTGGTATTCTCCGTCGATGATGGGCTGCCACCAGGCCTGATTGTCGAGATACCAGCGGATCGTCTTCTTGATACCATCTTTGAACATGGTCTCCGGCAGCCATCCGAGCTCATTGTGGATCTTGGTCGGATCGATCGCGTAACGCATATCGTGGCCTTTGCGGTCTGTCACGTAAGTGATCAGGCTCTCGGGTTTTCCCAGTTCCTTGCAGATCAGTTTCACGATATCGATATTCTTCATCTCATTGTGGCCGCCGATATTATAGACTTCTCCGACTGTGCCCTTGCGCATAACCAGATCGATCGCCTTGCAATGATCCTCCACATACAGCCAGTCGCGCACATTGAGACCCTCACCGTAAACGGGAAGAGGCTTATCATGCAGTGCATTGATGACCATCAGAGGGATCAGCTTCTCCGGGAAATGGTAGGGACCATAGTTGTTGGAACAGCGGCTGATGGAGACAGGGAGTCCATAGGTCCTGTGATATGCCAGCACCAGAAGATCTGCAGAAGCCTTTGAACTGCTGTAGGGGCTGCTGGTGTGGATCGGTGTCTCCTCGGTAAAGAAAAGATCCGGCCGGTCCAGCGGAAGATCTCCGTAGACCTCATCCGTGGAAACCTGATGGTAACGTGTGATGCCGTATTTGCGGCAGGCATCCATCAGTGTAGAGGTTCCGATAATATTTGTCTGCAGGAAGATCTCCGGATTCTCGATAGAGCGGTCCACATGAGATTCCGCAGCAAAGTTGACGACGATATCGGGTTTTTCTTCTTCGAAAAGGCGGTAGATTCCTTCCCGGTCACAGATATCCATCTTGACAAAGCGGAAATTCGGCTTGTCCATCACCGGCGCGAGGGTGGAAAGATTTCCCGCATAGGTCAGCTTATCCACGCAGATGAAACGATCCTCCGGATGCTTTTCCAGTTCGTAAAAAATAAAATTACTTCCTATAAATCCGGCGCCGCCGGTCACGATAATATTCATATCTGACTCCTCATGAAATGATAAATGATTGATAACTCACTGTTTTCCGGCTGCAGCATCATCAGCCGCAATGATCACTGCTTATTGTTGTTTTCGTATCTTCTTCAGCCCCCCGCCGAGCGCGGAGAGAAAGTACCTGTCACGCGCAATTCCCAGAAAAGCAGCGTACACAAGCGGACTGATCAGGATACCCAGAAGGAGCATGAGCAGGGATCCTGTGATAAAACGGCCCAGAGCATACCTGACCAGGAAGACCAGCGCCGATCCTGCTGCGGCGATCAGTAATTCTCTCAGGATCTCCCTGACATTCACATAGGCTCCGACGTCCGACAGGCGATAGACGCAGATAGCAAATACGGTGACCTCAGCCAGCACAGTCGTCAGGGCCGCGCCGTTCTGCGCCATGACAGGAATCAGGAAAATGTTCAGGATCACATTGACGACAGCCGCTATGACCGTTGCAAAAAGGCTGTACTTTTCCAGTCCGTTCGGGGTATTGATACAGTTGACGACCACTCCGCTCGCGACAGCAAAGATCAGGGCTACGCCCAGGATCTGAAGGGACGGTGTCGCCGCTTCGTAGCTGCTGCCGGAGATCAGGATAACAATATTGCGGGCAAAGGCGATCATTCCCGCCATACAGGGAAGTATGAGCAGAATGATGGTACAGGAAATATTGGTCAGAAGCTTTTTATACTTCTCTTTTTCCCCTGAGGAAGCCTGTCTGGAAAGTTCCGGGATCGTGACCATATAGACAGCCGTCATCAGGCTCTTGACGCATTGATACACTTTTACGGAAACTGCGTAAAGACCTGAATAATAGTCCCCCTTCATCCAGCCCAGCATTGTCGTATCTGCCGTGACATAGATCGTGATTGCCAGGTGATTGGCAAAAAAGATCAGCATCGGTTTCAGATGCGTAAAGACTGCGGCAGTCAGGATCAGACGGAGCCGTGTATACCTTCTGCAGTAAATCCAGTTGGCCACACAGGTGATCCCGCTGGACAAGACTGTGATGACGGCATACTTGAGATAATCTTCCGGTTTTTTTATGAACAGGAACATTCCGGCCATACACAGGATCTGTACGATCAGACTTCGTACCGTAATATAGAGGTAATCCTCAAAGACCGTATTGACCCATTCAATCCCGAATGTCGTCAGCACAATGGACAGGCTCAAAATCATGATCACCAGTCTGTAGTCCCGGAATTTGGGTACAAACAGGAGCAGCAAGGCCAGCGACAAGTAGGACACAAATGTAGCCAGCAGATTCAGAGAAAAGACCTCTGAGGCAAAGTTGTCAAACGCCCTTCCTTTTTTGCGCCGGCTTCCCTCCCGCACACCATATATGTTCACGCCCAGGGCGGCAATCAGGGCAAAATAATTGACTACCGAAGTACCATAATTGATCTTTCCGACATTATCCACCTGCAGGACACGGGAAATGTAGGGAAAGGTGATCAGAGGGAACAGTATGGTACTGGCCACCTTGATCAGATTCAGGACCGCATTGGCCCCTATTGATTTCTTGCGCACATTATTCCTCCCCGAAATCCAGTTCGTAAGGGGGATGGTTATGCCTCTTGTCCTCAGGCGGAAGTGTCATATAGTCACCGAAGCGTCTGTCCAGATAGGCCTCGACATTTGCAGGGACACAGATTTCCTGTCCGGAGAACTCCATCCTGCGCACCGGGAAAATATCCGATTTGTTCATTATACTGATAAAGGGACGAGGATCGTGCATATAATTGACACGCCTGGTCTCTTTTCCGTCATAACAGGTAGTGACCCGTTTGGTATGTCTGTAGAGCCAGCGGGGAGAGATATGCAGCCCCCGCATCCCCAGGTGAACTCCCTTGCAGATGCCTGTCACTGCTTTTCCCAGAAAACCGTCAAAATACAGGACCGGCTCGTCCAGCCAGTAGAGGATCAAAAGTTTCCCCCAGAACCAGCTGCGCCATCCGTGGATTTTCATAAGAAGCTCGTTGTCGGGAATATTGTCAAAACAATAGACATCCAGAAAAATACCCAGATCGCCATCCAGCGTCTTGAGGGCATCCTCTTTGAATTTTGTCCCCTTTTTGCACCAGCGCGTCGACATCAGAGGATAATTTTCCATGGTCTCCGCGTTGATGACATTGTACTTTTCTCTCCATTTTTTCTGCTTTGCAATGCGGAGAAATTTGACGTAGTCCTTCCGGACGAGGCCGACATCGATGTCATCGTCCCAGGGGATCATACCCTTGTGACGGACCGCGCCGATGGCTGTGCCGCCGCCGCCGAAATAGGAGAGTCCGTTCTCCCTGCAAAGCTCGTCAAAATCCTTCAGAATCTCCAGTTCTGTTTTCTGGAGCTTCTTCAGAGTCTTTTCATCATATTCTCTATAAAGCATAGTTCTTCCCTTCTTGAAGGAATCTAAATTCTGCCCAGCAGGAACAGGGTTCTCATCATCAGTTCCTCTGCTGCCTTGTCTCTGTAACGCCCCCTGTAGAGAGCCTTTTTAAACTGATGTCCTTTGTTCAGGTACAGTTCAAAAGTCTTCTTTTCCTTGTCATCCATGATATCGGAATAGGCATCGTAGAATTCCTGAAACTTCTCATATACCCTTTCCCTTCCGGACTGCAGCAGAAAAGTCCTGACCTGCCACAGGGTATGTGTCAGTCTGTTTCCGCCGACGAGCTCCTGCGGGGAAGCATTGTCGCCGTGCCTTCTGTAATAGGCTGTCGGCTTTTTATCCCAGATCACCTTGCCCTTGCACCTGCAGTAGAGGTAATTGATCTGGTCATGGGCACAGAGAGTGAGCGGTTTCCTGTCACGGATCCCCGCCGCGCAGCACTCATTGAAGACCTCGGTAAATCCGAAGGTGTTCATATCCCCCGAGGTGATATATTTGACGAGTGTATGTTCTCTGTCGGCATTTTTGTACTGCCACTGAGGTCTGCATTGATCATCGCCCCAGTAAAAGTCTCCCAGATATATAGCGGGAATATCATCATATTTGGAGAGGGCCTTGACAGCGCGGCTGATCTTTTCCGGCATCCAGATATCGTCCTGGTCGCAATAGGCATAATAATCCGCGTCCCTGCAGTTGGCCAGAAGCCATGCAAAGCTTCCCCTGAATCCCAGGTTCTCCCCCTCATAAAGCTTTACATTGGGATGAACAAGATACTCTTTGACGATCTCCCTTGTTCTGTCTGAGGATCCGTCGTCCCTGACATGGATTTCGATATCGGGGTAAGTCTGCGCAAGCAGGCTGTCCAGCTGCTCGCAGATGTATTTTTCGCCGTTCCAGGCGGACAATAAAATATTTACTTTTTTCATTTCTCAGAGCCTTCCTTTTTGGCATACAGGCTATTATACACTATTCCCTCCTGCTCTACAATTGACGTAATTACCGACCGGGCCTCACATATATGGCAGGATTTGGACAAAACAACAGCCTCATAACACATGTGTCTGTCTTTTCCCCATCATTATTATGCGCCGCCGATATAGTACATCATGATCTCACAGAAGGTGATGACAAGAAGTATGTCCGCAGTGTAGAGAAGCGTGCCGTCGGGGAATCCGTCCCTTCGTACAGCATTATTGTCTGCCGACAGAAAGACCAGGGGGGCGACCGGAAGAAAATACCGGCCCTGCAGTCCTTCAATATATCCCATTCCTTTTGACGTAAAGGCGACCAGCATGGACAAAAAGATCAGAGCTGTACTGCAGACAGCCAGGAAAAAGATCCAGACCTTTCCTCCGGTCCGCAGGCGGCCCCTTCCTCCTTCCGCAGTCAGTGTGTCTCCGTCATCCGTCCCTGCGGACAGTTTCCGGCTCAGAACCCCCAGTATGGCGAGCACAATAAAAGCATAGACCAGATACCATTTCTGAGACAGATTCTTGCCCACAAGTTCACCGACGAGGCCGTCGCCGCGCACAGAAATCGTATTGACAAAAATACGGACCAGTTTCAGGGGAGAATGAACGAAATCGGCGAGTGAATAGACCTTTCTGCTCCCGAGAGCAGCCGTTGCCGCGGAAGAATCTCTTCCCAGCAGTCCCAGAACCCTTCTGACATATTTGAAGGCAAAGAGGAGGACAGCGCTTCCCGGAATGGCCGCTATGATCCAGGTCCAGATTTTCCGTTTCTTTTTGCCTGCAGATCTGCCTTTCCCGGCAAAGGGAATCATAAAGACTATACAGAGGACCGGCAGGAAAACACCTCCCTTGCATGACGCGACGTAAAATCCCGACAGAAGGAGTACCATCAGGTCTATGATACTGTAATTGTCTTCACAGACTGCCGCCAGAGCATAGGCGATAAACAGAAAAGTCCCTGCAATGATCATCCCGTCATAGGAACAGGAGGCCATCATCTGCAATGTCTTGGGAAAGAGGGCGACGGCCGCCATACATGCAGCTCCGTAAGGCATCCTCCGCAAAGCAGCCCGGATGATCAGAACGCCTGCAATCAGGTTGAACCAGCGGGCGAACATGATCATGGTGATCATATTCCTGCCCAAAAGTCTGGCAATTGTAAAGCCCAGTGCCGCAGGAACATAACAGAGCATGGGTACATTGGTGATTGCGTTGCGGCTATAGGCAGCTGTCAGTTCCTTCCCGGAGGATCCATTCACAGCATCTGTTTCCCCAGGCCGGAACAATTCCGTCGCGGCTGCGCGGTATCTCTGAACAGTGACCGGCATCGTATTCGCAATAGAGGTATCCACATCGCAGGCGCGTCTATAAGCCCGCAGGGGTCCCGGTTCATCATTGATCCCCAGAAGCCGGTTAGAGACAATATAAACAGTGTCTATATGTGTGCGTTCGTCGGAAATCGTATATGCCGGCGTCATGAAACTGAAGATCATTCCCATGCACAAGGCACTGCACAAATACATACAGGCCGCGCGGTCTTTATACAGTTTCGAGGCAAAATAGAGTCCGCAGGTCATCACAAGGAGAACTGCGCCGACTGCAAGGAACATTCCCTTTAAAAACCCGTTGTTCCGATAGAGACCGATCAGGCAGATCTCCAGGGGGGAATCCGCTTCCGTTCCGTCCGCGGAAACTGCCCCCTGCTCTTTTTTATTGCCGGCTTCCTGATACTGTAAAAATCCGTTTGTCTGTCCGCTGGCGGTAAATACAAGAGCCGTTTCCTCATCCGCCTCCTGCTCCTGCACCTTCATTTCCAGAAGCAGACGCCTGTCCGCTGCCTCTTCCACGGTCCGCTCCAGAGGAAGGTGGACAAAATCAGCCGCTGCCGCCGCAAGATCTTCATCCTCTGTGTCCCCCGGCAGAACCGATTTCACTTTTTTCAGCTCAGACAGCGGCGCACTTCCTTTGCTGAGGACTTCCGTACTGCCCTCCTCATAGAGTGCCCACACAAGCACCGGGTCTGTCTGTCCGCCGGAATCCTCTTTCTCAAGCCGGACGCCGATGCCGGAAAGTTTATCCTTCCCGGGAATGATGATCTGCCGGACACTGTCACCCGGGTGCAGCCTTATTGTCTCCTCCGCGCCCTTTGCAGGCACAAGAAACTCGCCCGACGAAGTCACTGCGGTCTTACGCACAACATGGATATATGTATAGGAAATCATCAAAAAGGCAATTCCCAGGACAAGGACAAGCTTGCAGATGTCCCTTTTCTGCAGAACTGCTCCCCTTGCCCGGGGCTGGTTTTTTTCTTCACCGGGCAGAGTAAGCGGAAATACTCTTTTGTTAAACAGCCCCAGACAGGCCAGGCCTACAGCCGTCTCCAGAAAAAAGAAGACCAGATACATGAAGGGATTCCAGCTCTTTTTCTGATAATACAATTCCGCCAGGACCGGTTCTTCTTCCGTGCCGGCTTCCACACCGGCAGTATCCTCATGGAAAGAAATCCCCTTTCTTGTCAGGCCTTCCGTGGAAAAACGGACCAGAAGATTCCGCCCTTGTGTACCCGCGATAGGCTCGGTGAGGGGAATGTACATCTGCGTTCCGTCTCCCGGGTAAGGTGTGTGATTGCGTAGCAGCAGGCTCCCGCTTGCAAGGACCTCCCTGCTGTCACTGTCCACCACTTCCATGCGGATCATCTCCTGTGTAAAGCGCAGACCATGGGTATTCTCATAGCCCAGGATCGACACTCCGTACAGTTTTGTCTTTTCATCAATACCCTTCCCGGAATCAAAAGCACCAGCTGTGACAGCTTCAAGCGGCCGGTCGTCCAAAAGCTCGACGGAGGAACCGCTTTTCCCGGGCTTCTCTGAGTCCGCTCCTGCTCCCGCATAGACATTCCGGGGAGTCCAGGATATCTCCGTACAGTGAAAAAGCCCCCAAATGAGCATGACGGTGATCACTGCAAAATAAAGGAGAAATAATTTTCCGGCATATTGATTTGCTCGTGCAGAATTCATTTTTTTATCGTCTCTTTCCTGTCGTATCATTTCCCCTTATCCGCAAAGATTTCCGGCACCAGGATCCGCAGCTGCCGTGGTTTAAGACTGAGGCGGACTTCCTTATACGCGCCCGCAAATTCACCGTCTCTCGTCCAGGAAATCATCTCATCACATTGCATAACGATATCCGCACTCTTGAAGGAGACGATCATGTCTGTTTTTGCGTCGGGATTTCCGATTCCAAACAGTATTTCACTCATCTCGAAGGGATTTTTCGGCATCTTGATCAGAGTCGCTTCAAAGAGTCCGTCCTGCAGGTCGACATCTTTTCCCGTAATATTCTGGAAACCGCCGATCGACTGCGAGTTTGTGACCATTCCGAAAGCAAACTCATCATCTATGATAAACTGCTCATGATTCTCATCTTCTGCCTGCACATGCATATGATAGGCACGCATGCGCCCCAGCTCTGTCATCCCCTGCAGAATGTAGGCAAAATGTCCCAGCTGGTTTTTCAGTTCCTGTGGTGTCTGATAGGAAGTGCCGGTAAACAGACCGAAGGCAGCCACATAAGTGAAATAATCCTTTTCATTAAAACATCCCAGATCACACCAGAAAGTGCGTCCCCGCGCGATCACCTCTGCTGCTTTGAGCATATCTGTCGGAATATGAAGGCTCGAGGCAAAATCATTTGTAGTTCCTGCCGGAATGTAGCCAATCGGCACAAAGGGCTTGTCCCGGTTTTCCATCATTCCGCTTACGACTTCATCAAGGGTACCGTCTCCGCCGGCACAGACGATATACAGGTAATCATCTTTTCTCTCACGGACGACTCTTCTTGCGTCTCCCCGTCCCGCAGTGGGATAGCATGTCACTTTGTATTCGGCTTTACTGAGAATTTCTATTATATCGAGCAGACTGTTTCGAATTTGCGAACGTCCCGCCACCGGATTGAAAACAAACAGAATCTTCTTCCAAATCATGTGGTCACCCCTCATCCATTGATCCCTGTCTTTATGATGTAAAAACCTACTGCAGCACAAAGATGTCCTGAACAGGTAAAATAAAAGAGTACATACTGCTCAAACAAATTGATTATAGCACAGAACAATAATGAAATAAAATACGTTTGGCAAACTGCCGGGGACCGGCTGAGCAAGTGCTGCATGTCCACGCCCATCGAGGGCATACTTTCTTCAGCCGTGACCATTTTGTTTACATATTGTGACAAAAATGTTAAAATTGTTCTAATACAGATACACGAAAACATATACCTTCATCCTGTCTCGTCTACTGCAAAAAAGGAGGGTTTAGATGAAAGATCAGAAAAGGACTGCACTTAGGTCCCGCATTACACGTCGTATGACCGCACTGCTCCTAGCGGCAGCGCTTTCAGTGATCACTATCATACCTGTCACAAACGTCCCCGCAGAAGCCGCCAGAACCACAACCTGGGGTGTCTTTATCGGGACGCATTTAAAAAACACGTCAAGAATCAAAAACTACCGGCACATTGTCATTGACGCACAGAACTATACCAAGTCGGAAATCTCAAAACTCAAATCCGGCGGCCGCAGGGTCTACAGCTACCTGAGTATCGGATCCATCGCGAAATACCGCTCCTACTACAAACGTTTCAAAAAATACACACTGGGCAACTACAACAACTGGCCCGGCGAAAAATGGATCGACACCTCCAAAAAAGCCTGGCAGAACTTCCTGGTCAATGAGCTGGTTCCCAGCCTGCGCAAAAAAGGTGTGGACGGTTTATGGGTGGACAACACGGATGTCTACTATGAATACCACCGCACTCCCATCCTGAACGGCCTTATTTCCATCCTCACACGTATCAAAAACAAGAAAATCCCGATCGTCATAAACGGCGGTGACGTCTTCGTCTCCAAGATCATCAGCATGGGCAAGGCCAAGATCATCGACGGAGTCATGCAGGAAGAGGTCCTCACCCGGATCGTAGGTTACAATTCCAATAAGTTCAAGAGGCAGACCAATGCGGACCGCAAATACTATGAGGCTTACCTCAAGAAGGTCAAAAGGGCCGGCCGCACCATAGCGATTCTGGAATACACCAAGAGTTCCCAAATGCGCAAGGAGATCATCAATTACTGTAAAAAGAACGGCTATTCCTACTACATATCCGATAATGTCGCTTTGAAATAGCCTTCAATATGCCAAGTCCGCGGCTGAAGTCACGGGAAAAGCGCGATAAAGTATAATACTCTGTAATACTCCTAAAAAATACCCTCTGCAGTCCTTTGAGAAGAACTGCAGAGGGTATTCTGTCGTTTTTATTATCAACTGTAAGATCAACTCATCGAAGAAAATCAACTCATCGAAGAAAACCAATTCATCGAAGAAAACCAATTCATCAAAGAAAATCAGCGCTTGTCGTGGTCCACAAAGCTCAGAGCCAAGGTACCCAGGGCAATACAGATCAGGGAGATAACTGCCATGATCAGCCAGATCCGGAACAGATTGCCGGCTTCCGCCTTCTGCCAGTCGTTTTCCTTGAAGAGAGGATTCATGCGTATGTCATCATTGGTCAGCGCAATGGACATCAGACCGTTCAGCCCCCATTTACTGACTGTGACATTTGAGATCTTATCCGCGACCCCTTCCAGTTCAAAGACCACACCGGCCATGATCAGCTGTACGATCAGGACAAAGGGCATGACGGTCATCGCGGAAGTGCTGTCCTTTACGACACAGGATACCAGGATCGCCATCATGTCGGAGGCAAATATTGTCAGGTACAAGGTGATATACATATCCACCGCAAGCGGGAAGATCAGACCCGATTCCGGCAGGTGGGACTTATTTTTGATCAGCACGATCACCAGGACGATCAGGGCTTCCACTGCACCCAGCGCCGCCTCAAAGATCACATGAGCTCCGATATAGGAGGAGATGTGCAGCCCGGTGCGGTGCTCCCTCTTGATAATGCTTCTCTCCCGGCAGATCGACTGGATCGAGTTGAAAATGCCGACCCATATGCAGGCACAGACAATAGCAAAACAACTGTTCTTTGTCTGGACATAGTCCTCAAATGTCTTCTCACTGGTGACAAAAGAGATCAATACCGTGATGATCAGTGTTGATATCAGATTTTTCCATTGTTTTTCATTGATAAATAAGCGCCAGCATTTTCCCACATAAATGCCTGTCTGTTCCAACCGTCCGATTCTTCGTCCCATAACATAGATTCTCCGTATATTCCGCCCTGTATTTTTCTGTTTTCCTGCACCCGTGTGCGGAGCAGAAAACAATGCCCTGCGGCATCCCGCACACGGCGCACAAGACTCGCAGGCGAGTCTTGAATCTGCAGATCATCCAGATAGATCATCCGGATCATTTATCTGCAGAGATTCTCGTATTTTCTGATATAGTGGTCCGCCAGACCTTCACCGCCCTCATCCCTGCGGTTGATGCGGCCGACGATTCCCTCCAGTGTCTCCGTGTCAAAAAACCGGCAGGCGTCAGCAGGCGCTCCGTAATAGACCAGATGGCCGCTGTCGTCCTTTGCACTCTTTGCGAGTACGATGATCTTGTCAAAGAGCTCAAACGCGCGGTCCGGCGCATGAGAAATCACCATGACGATCTTTCCCTGGTCCGCGATCTGGCGCAGATTGGTCATCAGCTCCTTGGCCATGATGCCGTCCAGACCGGAGTCCGGTTCATCCAGGAAAAACAATGAAGGATTTCCTATATATTCCACTGCGATACTCAGACGCTTGCGCTGTCCGCCGCTGAGTTTTCCGACCAGGGAGTTTTTCTCACGCGAGAGGCCGAACATATTCAGCGCGTTCTCAACCAGCTCCTCACGCTGAGCTGCCGTGACAGAGCCCGGAAGCCTCATCTGTGCCGAATTATTCAAAGTATCGTAGACAACATCCTCCATACGCAGCAGGTCCTGCTGGGGCACATATCCGATCTCATATTTCATTTTTTCATACTCGCGGTAAATATCGGATTCACCGTAAGCAATACTGCCCTTTGCCGGCTCGTATCCCATCACTGCATTCATGAAGGTAGTCTTGCCGGCACCGGATCCGCCGAGGATCAGAACGAGTGAACCGCTGTCAATCTGCAGATTGATGTCACGGAGGAGGGTCTTTTTGCGCAGGCGGTTCCATGCATTCCTTTCCTCGATGTGGATGGAAAGCATCCTGCCGCCGGATTTCGGTCTGCGTCCCCCTCTGAGGGGAGGCAGATCTCTGCCCGCCGGTCCGGCCCCTCTGTCTCTTGCGGAAGGACCTGCCATTCCTGCCCTTGCCGGACCCGGAGCAGGCTTGTCAAAGTCCGGTCTTCTGAGGTCTGGTCTCCCGGGATAGGCAGCCCTCCTGCCGGGCGAAAGCATCTCCGCCGCGGACAGGGGTTCAGACAGGGCGGATCCCATCGATCCCGCCTCCTGGAAAAAGGAGCCGTCCGCCTGGGGCGCAGCATATCCGCTGCCGGCACCTCTTCCCCCGTAACGTGTTTCATCCGCCTGTACGAGAAGGCTGTTTCCCTGAAAGATGAACAGATGATTGGTGATCATCACAACATCCATGGGATGCAGAAGAACAGGCTCACCGATCCTCCTGCCGTTCAGGAAAACACCGTTGCGGCTGTTATTATCAATGATCGCCCAGCCATTACTGGCGTGGAAAAAAGTCGCATGATGTCTTGACACCGACTCGTCCTGAAGGAAAAAGCCTTCTCCCCGTCCGATCTCCAGAGACTGGATATCCCCCTCGAGAGAAATTTTTCTCCAGGATGTTTTCTTCGGATAGTCCGTCGCGTATACCATGACGACATCCTTGTCCGAACCGGAGGCATTTCTTGCCCGTACCCGGATCACCTCCCCGTTCATGAGGGCAGACCGCATGCTTTTGTGCAGCATAACATCGCCCACCTGGGTCCCGTTTGAACTGCCGATATCCTCATAAAGGGTCCTGCCGCCGGAAGTGGCAAAAAGACCGTGTCTGCGTGAGATCGTTCCTGCAAAAACAGGGATATCAGGAGTATTGGCAGATGTCGGACGGCCCATGATCTGCCTTCCGTCCAGATAATATTCTCTGATATCATCGCCGTTGATCACATACAGCTTTGGTCTGAGATTTCTTTTAGATGCGTAAACCGTACTTTCTTCCAGATTCATCGTAATGTCTGTTCTCCTCTACCTTCACGAAGCAGGACCGCCAGGGAATGTGTGACACGGGCTGTGACTCCCCAGAGAACAGGCAGCTTCATGTCCTCTCCTGCATCTGAAATACTGTCAGCAGTTTCTGCAGCTTTCCCGCAGTGTTCCGAGCCTTTCGCTTCCTGAAAGAGCGACAGCTCCGTCGGCAGCTGCGGATAAAACGGGACGGAATAGCTCTGTTCCCGCCATCGGTATTCCTGCCCGCCCGGAATATATTCATAGGGAAAATCCTCCGGCATCTGACGGGCAAGTTTTATTTTATAGACGTCCGGATCATTTTGGAGGATCCAGTCCAGCGGCAGAGTGAAGACCCTGTCCACTTCCGACGCTGACCAGGTCCCCTCATAATCATGCAATACACCGATATAGGAAAAAAGGGGGATTGTACCGGGCCCGATGGTGTCATCGAGCGCGCCCACTATTTCAATCCTGTCTCTGTCAACACACAGTTCTTCTGTCGCCTCCCGGACTGCCGTCTCCATGGGACTCTCGCCCTTTTCGATCCTTCCTCCCGGAAAACAGATCTCCCCGGGCTGAGAAAGCAGTTTTGCCGCACGCACCTCGTAGAGCACATGGCAGACGCCGTCCCGGATCAGAAAGGGAATCAATACCGCAGAACTCCCCTTTGGATAGGAACGGTTTTTTTTCTCGTGTGCTTCTTTGATCCACGAACGCAGAGCATCTGCGCAGAAGCTCCCGCCTGCGGCTGCACTGTCCGCGCCTGCATTGTTCTCCGCGGCCGCGGCCGCCAAATCCCGATTCTCCATACAATTTCTCTCAGTCTTCCATACATGCCGGAGCACCTTGTGCGCAGGCATCGCACTGCTTATCGTACTGCTTACATAGTGCTTCTTACAGATTTAAAAAAGCAAACGGATCCTCATCAGCAAGGAAGTGCATCATTTGATAGGCAGTCATGAGAGCTACTCTTTCCTCTTTCAGGATCCTCCGGATCTCATCGCGGTCCGCCAGGATGATCTGAATGTCCTCGCCTTCCTCCAGATATTTGCGGCTGGGTTCACCGGATGCATATCCGTAAACCATACAGCAGGACTCATCCGTCAGGCCGGCCGTCGTATAACGGGCAGCCTCAAACATCTGATCCGCATCGACCGGACTGAAGACCAGGCCGGTCTCCTCATGCATTTCGCGGACTGCCGCCGCGCGGTAATCCTCTCCCTTGTCGACCAGACCGGCAGGAAACTCATATATATAGCAGCCCAGAGGGATCCTGAACTGGCGGATGAGAACGACCCGGTCCTTTTTCTCGCCGTACAGGGCGTACATAATCACACCGTCGGGATGGTTTTCTCCGCTGACAGCCTTAAGATCTTCGTCCTTCTCCGCGCGGGAAGCAACAAAATAGCGGAAATCACGGCCCACCTTGTTGATCCCCCGATATTCAAACATGTTCAGAAATTTGTTCTGTGTCTGTCTGATGACTTCCTTAATCTCAACCATTGAATTTTTCTCCTCCCCTGCAAAATGCCTGCTTACCAGTATACCACGACCGGCATTTTATCTTCGCAGTATGAATAAAGAGCTGCGGCGGCATCCACCGGAAGGTTGACACATCCGTGAGAACCGTTGCCCTGGTAGATTGTTCCGCCAAAGGCCGACCGCCACCAGGCATCATGGAAACCGCATCCGTTGTAGAAAGGCATCCAGTATCCCACCTTGGTCTCATACTCATATTTACCGTTGGACTGCATGACACCCCGAAGTGTCGTATCCCTGAGCATGAACATGATCCCGAAGACACCTGTGGGTGTTCCGTGGTCAGTCGTCACATCGCCGCTGACACAGTCACTTTCCATCTTGAGCTCGCCCCCCACATAGCACCAGATGTGCTGGGCACTCAGATCGACTTCGATATAAGTCGTGCCTATACCGTCATTTTCCTTCTCTTCATTGTAAGGTGTAATATAATAGTCCGGCTTTCGAGTCTCCTTTGTCTTCTTGGCGAAATCCTCGACAAGCTTGTCGTGCTCTGTGATCTGATTGACCATATATCCATAGTCTCCGCCGCTGACTGTGATCGTCCCGCGGAGCGTGGATTTGAACTGTCTTTCCGAACCGATCGTATTTGTATTGTATGCCAGCTGATCCAAAAACTCCCACAGCTTCTCGTCCCAGACTTCTTCGTCCTTGACAAGTTTTCCGCTGTCATCCTTTACCAGCCAGTCTTTGGTGACATCCGCATTCAGACGCATCGTGTCACCACTAGGAAGCTCGTAAGTAATGCTGGCGCCGACAAGATCATTGAGATCGGCACAGCGGGCAATGATCTTGGCATTGTCCGCCTTCATGGAAGCCTCCACATAGGCGCCGCCGATTTCCTCTGCATCGACAAGATCGGAATAGCGGGCTGCCGCATCACCGACACCTGCTTCAAGCTGCACGAGGTCGATCGTTGTTCCCGCTGTCTCGGGGACGATCACAAACCTGCCGTCCTCCTCCTCGTTTCCGTCCTGGAACTCAATATAGGCATCCTTGGGCTTCTCCATATTTTCTTCCTGAAGCTCAGGAAGCTTCTGCAGCGCTGCTGTCAGCTTTTCATCGTCATAGGTTCCGCCCGGCTTGATCTCATAGAGCGAATCTTCAAAGAAGTATTTAGGCCACACAAGGCAATCCTGCTGCTGCAGAAGAGCGGCTATGCTTCCGTCTGGCTTATATTCAAAGCCGATATCCTGTGCATGCACAATCTCCGTGTTTCCGCCCCGGAAACGAACATTCAGGACATACTCTTTAGCCGCTTCGGCGAATACCGCTTCAGCTTCTTCTTCCGTCTTTCCGCTGCAATCATAGCCATTGATCTGCGTGCCGGGCATAAAATGCGTGCCGCAGTACTTATAGCCATATGCGTAGATTCCGCCCAGAATCGCGATGATCAGAAACATACTGACCAAAAAGGCAATCCTGCCGTTCTTGCGGGCTCCGCTGTTTTCGTTGTTCCCGCTGTTTCCGCTGTTTCCGTCGTTCCCGTAATTACCGCCGTTCCCGCCGTTTCCCCCCGGTCCGGCATTTACCGGATAGAGCGTATTTCCCTGCGGAGGCCGGACGGCATTCTGCGAAGGATTCGGGACCATAGCCAGGCTTCCCTGCCGCGCAGCAGACTGTGCATTTTCCAGGCTTTCTGCATTTGCTGCAATCCCTGTGCCGACAGCATCTGCTGTATCCTTCCCTTGATCTGCTCTTGAAGAGGCGTTCTCTGATTCTGTCCGCTTCGCTGCCTCCCCGGATTCCGCAAGCCTCGCAGCCTTCCCGGATTCCGCAGGCTTCACTGCCTTTTCTGATTCCGCCGGCTTCACTGCCTTCTCGAATTCCGCAGGCTTCACTGCCTTCCCGGATTCCGCAGGCTTCACTGCCTTTTCTGATTCCGCCGGCTTCACTGCCTTCTCGAATTCCGCCGGCTTCACTGCCTTCCCGGATTCCGCAGGCTTCACTGCCTTCCCGGATTCCGCAGGCTCTGCTGCCTTTTCTGACTCTGCAGGCTTTGCTGCCTTTTCTGATTCCGCTGCCGGAAACGGATTCCCGGCATATTCCCCCTCCTTATCCGGCACCGTTTCTGTAAAAGGTTTCTCAGTACCGGCTGCGGGCTGACGGAGCACGATGGTTTTCATCTCATCCTGCTGCTTAAGTCCTGAAGCAGCAGCCTCGTCAGGCTGCGGGAGTCGTATAGTCTTCGCCTCCTCCGCTTCACTGCCTCCGCCGGCGTTTATTCCGTCATTTTCATTCATGATCTGATTTATTCTTTCATTCCCAGTTTCTTTACTCATTAATATCGGGATGACCTCCGTGAATACTTGTTTATCATAAACGATAATCTGTTTTATTTTTGTCTATCGGTAATCTGCCGCTTTCAGCAGATACTATAATAACGCAATATATGCTCTTATGGGTACAGATTTCCCATAGATTTTCTAATTATACATCATTCACTCGAACAAATAAATCAAAGACACAAAAAATAAAAGATTAAACATTGTCGCTCGCAGCCTCTGCGTTGAAGTATTTTCGAATGGATTTTTCCTGTGAAATCCGGGTATAGCGGTGTCTGCCCATGCTTCGAAGAGAATCCGGAGCGGGCAGACACAAGCTGCAATCACAGTTCCGAAGGGGCTGTGAATTGTAACGATCAAGCCCGCCGGCTAAACTATTGCGCATTAAACACAATAAATCAAAAAAGACCTATTTTCCAAACACCCCTCTCTGTCAGGACAAAGTCCACGGAGGATCTGGGCAGATGCCTTTAAAAGTCCTTTTTCTTCCTCTTCCGCCATTTTTTTAGAGCATCTACCTGTATCTCCTTTCTCATTCGCGGGCACCTTTTTCAAAAGTATGTCATTTCACAGCACGTGATTCCATAACATCTCATTCCATAGGATCTCATCCCAAGGTACCTCATTCCAAGGTACCTCATTCCAAGCTATCTCATTCCATAGGATTTCATCCCAAACTGTCTCATTCCAAAGTATTTCATCCCAAACCGTCTCATCCAGTAAGATCCCGTCCAAAAGCACAGGCAATTTCCCCAAAGGGTCTTTTCGGATTTCTCCCTTGAATTCATAGCTCTGTTCACATTAACGGTGTTTTCCGCAGTCCGATCCTTATTCATACAGTTTTCCGTCAACCACGCGGATTCTTCCTGCTCCGTGCAAAGACCCTTTCATGCTGTCAAACATCTGCTCCACTGCCGCCTCCGCAATCTCTGTGGGCAGGATTCTCCAGCTGAGCACGGAATCATCTTCATATTTATTCTCTTCCGAGATTCTGATCGCAGCCAGGCAGATGTCTTCCGGAACACGAAATCCGCACTGACGGATCGCAGCAGCCCCGCCTTCCAATAACGTCTCATCCGTAAAGAGGATACAGGTCGGACGCAGCCATCTGCTTCCCCGCAGCAAATCCCTGATCTCCGAAAAAGCCTCCGATCCGCCATCTGCTTCCGCTTCGACCCTCAGAAAAAAATACTCCGGCACCCTCAGATAGTGTTCCTCCAGTTCCATACGGATTGCCTTATACCATTGCGCATCAACCGCCGTCCTCTCCTTGAATACGAAAGCTATACGACGATGTCCTTTCATATATACTTCCCGTATAAGTCCCCGTATCCCCTTCTCATACCCGGGGAGAACACAACTGCAGGATGCCCAGAAACTGCCGACAGCAACAACCGGTATCTCACCCAAAATCAATTCTCTCAGATTCCTCCCGTCTTTATGATGATACAGGTCACTCTCCTGCAAACTTGTAAATAAAAACACTCCCTCCATCCCATAAAGACGCGCTCTTGGAAGATAGCCCGGCTTTTCTCTATTCCCGCCGCCCTTTCTGAGCGGACTCAGCAGGACCAGATCATACCCTTTTTTGACCAGTGTATTCCTGAGTTCCTTTATAACATCCTGATATTCAGACCTCTCCGTCTCTTCTGTTATCAAAAGCCCCAGGGTATAGGTATGCTCACGTTTCCTGTTGAGCTCACTCTTCATACCGTGATATCCCATCTTCTCTGCTACATCACGTACTCTGCGCTTCGTGTCCTCACTGATATCCGGATAATCACTCAATGCCTTACTCACAGCTGAGACTGACAAACCGCACGCCGCCGAAATATCTTTTTGCGTTACCATCTCCTGTCCTTCCTCTCTAGTAATGTAAATGCCGAAAATAATATTTCTGTTATAAATCAGCGTACCAGACCTTTCCGGACTGCTTCAAGCATTTTCGTCAACGATAAAGTCTGTAAAATCCGCAAATTGCAAGACAATAATGATAACTGAAAAGTTATCCGCAGACGAGAATTTATGCCCGACATCAAAAAAGACCAAGTTGCTCCTTTCCTGTCGGAAAAAAGCCGTTGAAGATTTGCTGAAGATTTCTCCTGTTTTTAAAATTTCTGATTGACAAACACATTCCTTGTGACTATAATAAGACTTGCTGTTGAGAAAACAGAAAGAAATGTACGTGTAGCTCAGCTGGATAGAGCGTCTGGCTACGGACCAGAAGGTCGCGAGTTCGAATCTTGTCACGTACACTTTTATCAGGAAAACATTGGGTTTTTCTGAAGTCGCAACATTTGATTCCGGTGTACACTGGTGTACACCTACAAAAAGAAGCACATGTTGGCAAAAGGCAATCGATTAAGTCGGTTGCCTTTTTTATTTGTATCAGATATTATTGATAAAGAAGAACATATGTACTATTTTAAATATTTATTTTAAGCAGAGGTATCCACATGATAATTACAGATATAATATTTGACTTACTCTCAAAAAAGAGAGACAAGAAACGACACGAAGTATATCAGCTCCGCTGGCAAAAGGCAGAACTTGAAAGACAATTAGAACAGATGAAAAAACTGAAAAAGGAACAGGAGACAAAGAAATAATGACACCTGAAGAATTGCATAAGAAAGTTCTCCGCTCAAAGATCCGGCTTGTCGATCCAGATATTCCTATGAATACTTGTTGCATCTGTGGCAAACAGTTCTCCGGTCTCGGGAACAATCCAGAACCATATATGCCGATGGGTGAATACGGAGAAAATGTTTGCTGTGATGAGTGTAATGAAAAATACGTCACCCCGGCGCGGGTAAAAGAAGCAAATACAGTTGATTCAGAGGTTGAAAGCCTTGAGATAATTGATGAGGGAAACGGAGATCCCTATATCTGCTATACCTATAAATGCCCTAATTGCCATCATATGATGAAAAGCCACATTTTCCACATGGCTTCACCAATATGTAGTAAATGCGGGGCAAAGACAAAACATGCTGAAACAGAGCATCTCAGTCCATACAGATATCATTCAAAGGAATGGGCTGATCTTGAGAACGAATTCCTTCATGACTATAACCTTTACTATGACCTTAATGTCAATCAAGAAGACTAGACTGAAGATTCCATAGACCATGTCACATGCTGTACTGTCGATAAAAGACGCGGAGTCCGTATCTTTTTTTACGATGCAGAGGGCGTTCCACTGAGCATCAAATTCTACTACGATAATAGAACAATGCTTCAGGAAGTACTGGATAGGTGAAATATCAGATCCTCTTCTATCACTTCCGGACATAATTATGTCAGAAATGACATAAAACCCGTTTTGGGCAGCTTTTCAATTCACTATATGTTTATATGGATTTTTTTGAAATTGGAAATGTACTACCAGTCCTAATGTATAGATATATATGAAATAATTAAAATTAATTTTTAATCAAAAACAGGAGTGTTCCCGTCATAGAGAATACTCCTGTTTGTCTTACATATTACTTTTTTTCAGATTACACTGAGTACATAGCATCTGGCAATTCTCTGGAACAGTTTTTCCACCTTTGCTCCACGGAATGATATGATCAGCTTGCATCTCTGAGAATTCAAAAGTTTCTCCACAGAGAGCACACTTATGATTCTGCTTCTCATAAGCCGTCAGTGCGTCTCTCCGGTCAAATGCCCTGATTGATAGCCGTCTCTCATCTCCTGTCAGTAGATACTCATATATTCCAGACTTTTTGGTAACATCCTCGTCACCCATCAAGCGTTCAATCTCAGACTCAAGAGTTTTCGGGTCAAGATCCGTTCTCTTTCCATGCTCATTGAAGAACAGTCCCCACGGGAGTCCCTTCATCTCTTTACGCTTCTTAGGGAATATGGCTTCTACCCAATCAATGACAGACCGGAAATAGTTCCATAATTGGACGGCAGAGGGGTCGTTCTGATGTTCAGCCATATATCCTTCAATGGACTTATCCTCAGCGGTAGAAGCCCATAAAAGAGCCGTTTCCAGATACTCCTGCCGGATTGAAGAGCCACGCAGATAATCTCCTGCCAATGTAGATGCCGCACAGCCTGTCTTGCTGAAATATTTCTTTGCATCAGCCGTCCAGGTTCCTGCATATACAGCATTTCTCAGCTCCTGATCCGTCAGCTTCTCACCCGCGATATTGATGATTTTGAACCATTCAAGGCGTTCACTGTCAGTTCCATCACAGACATATACAAATAATGGATAGTCAAGTATCTTTTTCTTCAGATCTGATGGAAGGTTATAAAAGTACTTATCATCTACAGAGAATGAACCATCCACATACTCACACAAAGAGATAGTCCTCTGTTGCCCATCAAGGACTTCATAACCGTCTGTACCGTCTTCTCTTTTGACCTTGCACCAATACATGACGTTCAGAGGCAAACCCTTCAGCACAGTGCGGATTACTTCATCACGTTGTGCATCCTTGTAGATAAATTCGCGCTGATAACGGGGTCGGATATCAAGTCGTTCATCATACCCCACGACACCCTCTTCAGCATCGTTGAAATAACCCTCACAAACTTCGCCAACTGTCACTTGAAGTTGCTTAATTTCCATGCTTAACTCTCCTTTGGAAATTCAGGGTGTTTGTTGCGGATTAATAACCGTGCAAAAGTACTTCGTAAAGAACCATCAGATTGACGTATGGCTCCTCTTCTATTACAGTCCCCGTAATTAGCACCGTCCTCTTTTGTATATATTTTCGTTGTTAATCCATACTGATTATTTCGATCAGTCATTCCAAGAATTTCAAATTGATCCGGATTGTATTTGTCTATAAATGTTATAGGTACGCCCATGACTCCATCATAATCACATGGAATATCCGAGGTCTTTTTTACTTCTATAGCATCGTAATTATCATACGAAGGATACTCTTCTGAATTATATTTTTTTACGAGTATCATCTCATCATGGCGTTGTTTTATATCGAGGTTTGTATACCATCGAATCCCCTTCACACGAATATATTTACGTCCTGTTGCTTTCTCTATACCGCATCCAGCGGCGTCCAAAGGGTAGTCATCAGGAACATAGAATGCTCTGTCTCCGGAATGAATACTCGCACCTATCCACATTTGATTATTCATCACAAGAGGAAAAATTTCTTTGTATGTTATTGCATTGACATTTCCGATAATAACAAACTTTTTCTCATGTTCAATCAAAACAGATACATACTCTCTGAATAAGCTAAAAGGCGGGTTCGTAACAACAATATCAGCTTCATCCATCAACTTTAGACATTCAGGGGATCTGAAATCACCATTACCCTTCAGCCTTGTCAATTGGTTCTCTCCGGATTCAAACAGCCTCGCCACGTCCATCATGTCCACACTTCCGTCTCCAGTTTTATCATAGACAGTATTAATAATAGCTTTATAAGGTTTTATTTGTCTGTTCTTCTGAGACACATCGTCTTTGGGAAAATCATCAAAAAGATCCGAAAGAGAAAACTGTTTTCCCGCAATAGGTGAACCGATATAGCAAGTGGCAATCAACTTCTTCAATCCAAGACGATTAAAATTCAGGACAAAATATTTGAAGAAATTGCTTTCAAAGGGATCATCACAGTTGCAGAATACCGTCTTACCCTTGAAATGATTTCTATAATAGCGCATTTCTTTTTCTATATCTGTCAGCTGTGTATAGAATTCATCCTTGCGTGCTGATTTAGCATTATTCAAATCTCTGTTACCAGATGCAGGCATTGAATACCTCTTTTCCGTACTGTATTAAAATTAATATTTAAAAACAATTATGATTGTAGTGTACTACAGCAACACGAAAAACTCAATTCGCGCTGTCCACACAGCACCTTTATTTTTTGCGCCCAGGTATCGTGTTCTTTTTCAGGGACTTCAAATTCTTTATGTAATTATTATACATTTCATTAGTTATATATAACTAACCTACAAGTCAAAAATATATGCAGAAACTTCCAGAAAACCCTTTAAGCATCTGCATTTTTACGGATAGGGGATCACATTATTTCAATAACTCAAATATGCAACTCTAATGTTTTATTGACGGATTGAAAAAAACTTGTCTAAATATCTGGTATAACGTTATATATATTATACCGGATATTTAGACATATTTTTTCGATTTAACTAATGTTTTATTGATTCCCCTTGTAAGTCTGGCAAAAATCCAGAACAAAAAGCCTAATGTTATATTGACGAATCGAAAATTTTTTGACCAAATATCTGGTATAACATCTTATATATTATACCGGATATTTGGACATATTTTTTTCGATTCGTCAATGAATTACTGGATTTTAGGTTTTGGATAATTGCATGTTTTTGGTCTGGTGGATATACCTTTGGATACTTTTATTACACCATTCCATTAGCCCTTATTATTACTGTCTCTTTCATCTGTACATTCAAAAAGTCCAATGTTTTCAGTAGGGGGTGTACGAAATTTGAATATAGGGATTATTTTACTATATTCATTTTTTGTACACCCCCCCTGATTTTATTGGGGTTTTTGAAGGTCGTCAGAGAATGTCCCTATTTCACTGAGCTTTCTGCTCGCGCTTGGCGCGGATCAGCGTTGCCTTGCTGATTCCTGTAATGTGGGTCACATCCTTGTAGCTTTTCGTTTCAAGCAATTTCAGCGCATATGCAAGCTGTTCATCGTCATATTTACGCGGTCTTCCTTCAACAAAACGTTGTCCTTTTGCAGCGGCATTTGCTTTAGCGATTGCTTTGCCCTCTTGTGTTCTCTCAACAATCATATCTCTTTCAAACTCAGCGAAGGCAAACATAATTCTTCTGATCAGCTTTCCAGATATAGAACTATTAATTTCACCCATGTTCAGAATATGAACCGTGATGCCCTTCTTTAAAAGGTCTTCAATTATTTCGTTACCTTGTGAAGCGGATCGCGCGAACCTGTCTAACTTAGTTACTATCAACTTGTCTCCGCTTTCCAGTACTTGAAGCAGCTTGTCAAATTCCGGTCGGCTTGCTTTTGTTCCGGTGAAGCTGTCTTTAAAAATAATATTCGCTCCTGCATCCCTTAATGCTTTCTCCTGTGCCTCAAGACTATTTCCGTCTTTCGCCTGTCCTTTGGTACTTACTCTGGCATATCCGTAAACCATATTATTCTCCTGTATTTATGACACTATGTTATGCAACTATTACTTTTGACACTATGTTTTGACTCCGTATTGTGACTCAATACTAACATAGTTTTGATACCGCGTCAATACTTTTTAAGTTATGATTCCACAAAGATGTAAAAAAAGAGGACATCCGCGATACCTGGGGCATGCGGGTGTCCTCTGAGGATTCCTTGTTAATTGTCGTTCAACGTGTCACCAAATTTATCCATTGTATCATCGTAAAGTTTCTTTGTAGCATCAGCTGTCATTATATGGAAATTATAAGAGGAATCTTTTTGTTGCCACATCCATATAGTAATTTTGTTTGTCGCAAATGTTTTTTTTGTAACAAAAGAAGCCAATTTACTTTTATCGCTTGTATCAACAGTGTCATCCAATATTTTTGCCACTTGTAATGCTGCTGCCATTCCTGATGTTTCGTCTAAAGAATATACTACACAGTTTTGTAATTTTCCATCTTGGTTTTCTCTCATTGCCAAAACTAATACATCTTCATTAGATATTTCTGTAACCTCATTAGGTGGTTTTATTCCGTAGCAGTCATATTCTTCACCAAACACTTTATCAATAGGGAACAGAGTCAGCACTGTCTTTTCATTCACATATTTTACAAACTGATTAATTGAGCAATTAAAGTGGTCTCCTTCCACTTCAGGCCCTGCAAAAGGCTTTTCTGTACCTGTTATTTCAAGGTCAGCTGACCATGTAGTACCGTCATCCATATTCATACTTATTGTGATTTTACTTGTTTCCCCTGCTTTTAGTGTAGTTTCAGCTGGAGTAAGATACCATGAAGTATTATCATATTCCTTAGTATGACCGTCCCCAAAAGTCCCTTTTACAGTAAAATCAGAATCCTTATTAATAATTGTACCTTCGATCTTTGATCCATTATATAATGCCGTCACTGATTGAAGTTTCGTCGTGGAGCAATAAATAGTTATCGCTTGCGAAATATCCTTAACCTTTATAACTACTGTCTCATGTCCATCTGATTGTAACGTTTTGGGCTCTTCTATTTGCCATTCTCCTGCAGAAATGATTTTCTTTTTGCCATCTGAATAGTTTGCTGATACTATAAAGCCTTCATTATTACTATCCAACACAACTCCGCCAGATGTATCTCCGTTATAAGTAACATCTAACGATATTAATTTCGGGCGAGTAGCCATATACCCAATAATACAGATTAGTGCGATGGCTACAATACAAATAATTAAGCGGCTCTTTTTCTTTGGAGAAGATTCATCCTTTTGTGCTGTCTGTTCTGATACGGATTCCTGAGCATCGTTCATTGTTTCAGCGATTGTAATAGGAGTAGAATCTTCATTTTCTGCCGGGCTAATACCTTCTTTTGGTGTCTCTGTTACAGACTCAGGATCGCTTACAGTTTTCGATGCTTCTGCGTCCGTAATTTCCAGTGCCGAGCCGCACTCGTTGCAGAATTTTGCGGTATCGGCATTTTTAGCTGTACATTTTGGACATATTTTCATACCATTCCCTCCGTCAAAGTGTATTTGATGTATAGACAATATTACACTTTTGAATCAACTAAATCAATACCATGTCAACCTATGGAAATCTCATTTGACTGTAAACTTTTCTTACAGGAGGTTGACTATGATCGAGTTTGGTTCCCGCTTGAAACAATTACGTCTGAATCACAATATGACACAGCCTGCGTTGGCAAAGAAATTACAAGTCACAAAGTCTGTTATCAGTGCGTATGAGACAGGAATCCGTATGCCATCCTTCGAAACACTTTTGATGATTTCAAAAGTGTTTTCGGTGTCTACAGATTATCTTCTGGGGAACGATATTGGAAAAGGCAAAACTATTGATGTGTCCGGTCTGGCTGATAAAGAGATTGAAGCAATTAAGACAATAGTAAATTCTTTGAAAGCTCATCCAGTTGACTAATAGTGCTACCTGTTGCAGAAGGATTTAGTCGGCAGAGGGGTCACAGACTACAACTTTCATTCTACGGTCATAATAAGCGGGAAAATCGACTATTTTTTGATTCCTGGCGATGCACTGGTACACTTTACCATGCCATCCTGTTAAGTGAAAAATAAGCGCGAAAAACGCACTTCTAAGAGCAAAAAAAGAGAGCGCTGTGAAGCGCTCCCCTTTGCAAGCACATACGAAAGAGAGTTAGGATGTACTTGCACAACACACGTCTATATTTTATCAGATTCGTAGAATCTGTAAATATCATATCCAGTAAATATTAATTTTAAAAACTCAGACCTGTTTCGTAAAACAGGAGCTGCTTCAAAAGATGGTTCGTTGACGGTGTTCCTCTGGTAGATACAACATATTTTGATTGTAGTTCTTGCAGTCGTTCCTCTTGTTCCTGTGTCCGATCTGTAATGTTCTTCAGTTCTTCAATCTCATCTATACGCGCCTGCATGTAGTCCTGCAATTGCTCTCGGTAGCCTTTTGGAACGCTGAAAATTATTCGGTCATAAGCCCTCTTGTTATAGCCCTCGACCTTAACCTCTTTGCCGTCTTCATCAGTTTTTATTTTGCCGTTGATATAATCCAGTTTGCTCCGAAAAGCTCCATTACCATCTTTAGCCCGTTTGGTCGGATCTTTTTTCACTGCCATGACTGCTCCATTCTTTAAATAATAATTTTAAAATACTCCTATTCATATATAGCGGTACACCTGACATTCCAGATGTACCGCTCTCTCATTCTATCATTTGGTCAATAATCGGTCAAAGGTCATACAGCTACTACGATGGTGATAAGCCCCGCCCGCTGAAGGTCTGTGGCATAATCCCGTGCTTGGTCTTCATTTTCGAAATGCTTCTCATCCTCTATCGTGCTCTCAAATGTACCAACTCTGATCCCGATAACGGTAAAGAATTCAGGTAATGATACGGTATCTCTCATCTTGCTATCTCCTGTTCTGTGGCTCCTGCCACCGGATACCGTTGTGGTCTGGTATCCGGTGGCGTGTACTCAATCAACGGCTAAAGCAGAATTTTTTGTACTCCATTTTTTTGCAATATTCCATGTAAATGTCTGCGAAGTCCTTTTTGAACAATGAACTGTTAAATCTGTTCTGCCGGACAGTGGAATAGGTTGCGCGGGAACCGTCCTCACCGTTAAGCTCATACAGGTCGTTCTCAATCATGTAAGCCTTGATCTCATCTTTAAGGCTTTCGACCTGAATACTCAGCTCATCCATCATCTCAGTGTAGGATGCAAGCTCAGCCATAACTTTCATGATCTCGGAAGTAGTCTTTGTGGTCTTCATGTGTAAATCCTCTCTTTCGTAATATAAGGTGTGGTGTGTTGTTTATGATGTTATTATATATGATGTTATATATATTGTCAATAGTCTGTTTGAATTTTCTAATCTGGATTTATTCAAATTAATATTTAATCGGAAGATCCGGACGGTGACGGTTATATCACCGTCCGGATGTGGTGTTATTACTTAGTGGTCAGCACAAACGGGACATTGCAGTCAGCGCAAATGATATTGACAAAGGATGTAGCGCGAACAATCGCTTTACAGCAAGGGCACTGATAACGCTTGGAATTAGAGGGCTTCTTGACTTTCGGCGGGTTCCCGTTGCCGTTGCCCGTTGCAGGAGTTCCAGTTCCAGTGGAAATAGGGAAATCAGCATCACGGGCAAACAAAAAATCCTCAAAACCGAAAGCCGTGCAGAACTCAAGCTGTGACTCTGTAGGCTCTGTGATTGTCCATCCATAAACCGGATGTTTGGAAATCTTCAGGTGCGCGATTTCTTCGGCAGTAATAGCGAATTTGCGATTATGGTACCCGTTCGTGCTCGTATCCTTAATCCCGTGCATCATATTGTACAAATGCGACATTTCGTGCAAGAGACTTGAGCAGATACTCAACACGCCAAATTCCCCATCATTGCACCTCATAAGGTGCTCAGCCGACAAGTTAATTTCCCGCATCTGTTTACCGTCAACATTTCGCCACACAGGAGATACGCTAATATGTGCATATGTCTTGACACTGGACTGAATAGTGATACAAACGTCTTCCAAATCCCCGTCAAAATAGTACTCATTCGCAGCTTTGTACATCTTATTCAGTACCTGAATAGCGCGCTGATAGTTGATAGTCCTTTTTGCCATGATTGAATCCTCTCTTTCGTTTGTGTAGGGCTTTTGGTGTGTGTTGTTGTTTGCCCTTGTTTCATTTGACAATCTTAGTATATATGATGTTATATATATTGTCAACAAATTTAAAATTAATCTTTAAACGGGGGGAGAATTGAACATATAGATCAGCATTTATGCGGTTCCTGGGGGTACGTGATTAATCCACACGGCAACCCGTCCATTCAGTTCCTATATATTCCATTCAAAAGTTCTACAAAATATTTTTAAATAAAATAAAAATAAAGCTTGCATTTTAAATTAATTAGTTTTATACTAAAGTAGTATATTATGGAAAAAGTTATTGACATGGTGGGGGGACTATGCTATTCTAAGCATGGTCACAGAGAGCCATGCTTTTTTTATGCTCTCACCACGGTGACCGAACGACACAATTTATGTCCTACGTGAGGATCACCTGCTATGTCGTAACAGAGGAGCATGTATCAGGGATTTTCACAGCGGGACGCCACCCCGCTGTTTTTTTATGCGGAAAAGAAAGGAGACACAAAATGAATGAATAAAGAAAAATTGCAAAGGTACAAATTAACAGGTAGCGTACATACGCTCCAAGTCCGGTGTCAGGGAGAAATCATGGTACCGGAAGAAATGAGTGACGTTGTGGACTGTAGGATGCGACACAACAAAAAGGGTGAGCTTTACAGCCTGCTTGTCATCAATCCCAACGTCTTAGATGGAGACATCTTCAATTACTCAGATTATCAGACTGCAATCGGGCAGATACTGTCAGAGCTACAGGTCTCCGATTATCAGATCACACGGACGGATCTACGTCTTGACAGCATACAAAAGAACTTTTATCAAGATTACTGGAAGATACATCGATTCCTGCTGACGGGTCTTGCGCTGGCATACAGCATCACGAACAAGTACAAAACCGAGAAACTGGACAGCAACAAGAAAATCAGTCTCTCGGTCAAGACAAGCGGATTTCAGGTCGAATTCTACGACAAGCTTGATGAAATGAACGGGTCTGGTTTTGTGACCGCCCGCTTCGAGGAACGGTCAAGGGTTAGGGGCAATGCCACACTTACAGATCTACAGACAGAGTTCGGGAATAACTGGAAGACAAGGTGGCAGAGGGCGTTGGATAAACTGGATTATGTCCAGAAGCATTACAATGCCTTGATGAAGCCAGAATACAGGGAAAAGGTACTTGGGCACGGAATGAAGGTGAATGAGTTCCTGATGCTCCATGCAGAGGACTTCTTTACACGGCACCAACTCATCCAGTTCCTTTACGAGGTAGGGAACATCGAAAACCCGGAAGCCCTCGCGGATAACTTCAAAAGGCGCTATAAGAACAAATGTGACCTTGAGTTCTATACTATGGCAGACTGTCAGTATGTCGTCAACGAAATCAATAGAGCTGCCGACAGCTTCTTGAACAACGAAATCATGTCAAAAATGACACAAATCCAAGTTGTCTGACAATTAAGAAAACCCCAATTAAAATTAATATTTATAGATAATTCCAGATATGTATCATGTCCTAATGTATAGGTAATTGTGATACTTACAGCAATCTGTTCTATTTTATATAAAGCAACTATAACACTATTAACTAAATAAAGGATTTATAAATGAAAACGGAGACAAACAAGAACACAACATTAGCGTTCTACAGGGAACGCTTCAAGAATATTTGTGAGGGTCAGATTATTGCTCCAACATCAAAAAACGGCAAACCACTGATATTCACCCGCAAGGGCATGAAGTGGCTTCCTCTATATTCAAGTAAGTCTACTGCACGCAAAGATTTACCAAAACACCTATTCATATCCAATCAGGGAGATGTAATAACAGTATATGATGAAGAACCTCTGCACCTTTGCCCATATCCAAATAAAGGGAAATATCCTCGGATCGGTAGCGGGAACGACCACTCATACGGTATAGGAAAACCTTTGTATATATCCGCGTTAGTGGCATTGATATTCCATAGCCAGATATCCAAAAGGGCATATAAGCTTCTTACTCTGAAGGGCTTTGAAGCCTTTGGTAGGGGGGTAGATCATCAGCACGTCACAGTACATCACAAAGATCGAAACACCTTCAATAACACACCTGACAACTTGGTCATTATGACGAGGCTTGAGCATATATGTGTTCACGCTTGGGAAAATGGTCTCAGTAAGTTCCGCGAAAACTTCTGGGACATGTCTTCAGAGAAGCTTTCAAAGAGGAAGCAAAAAAAATATGCGAAACTGTTCGCATAAAGATTGTATCAACACGGCGGCGAAGCCCTCAGGCTGAGCCGCCTGCAGCTCAATCAAAAGTAAAAATTAATTTTAATCTATGATTGCAGAAAGAGAGAGGAATGGCATATGAAGAATACTGAATGACAAATGCTAATGATTTTATGAGGGCTATTGCCCTCGCGGGACAAAACGGCTATGATGATGTCATTGCCAACATGTGTCAGGAGATAGAGATGAGGAACCGTAAGGAAATACTGGCACAACACAAATTTTCAATCAGTCAAGTAACAGAACACAGAGCAGGGGGTGATATTACAAGGTGGAGAACACATCTGCCAAATGCAGAGGGCAAGAAGGGCAAGCAGATCAAGAAGGCTTCGCGAAAAGACTTAGAGGATGCTATCGTAGAATTTTATCGGCAGAGGGACAAAGAGGATGTTCCTACATTTAAGGATGTTTACATGCAGTGGCGCGAGTATCACTGGAAAAAGAATAACAGTTCTAACAATACACAGGACAAGTATATTACGGATTATTTCCGCTACATTCATGGAAATTCACTGGAATGTATGCCTATCACAGAGATTTCAGATCAGGATCTTGACTCGTACTTTATTAATACAATCCGGGCAGAGGGCATTGAATACCGGACGTTCGGCAAGCTGTATGGTTACATTAACGGGACATTCAAGTATGCCTTCAAACGCAGGATAATCCAGACAGATCCGATGTCGTATCTTGATAAGTCCGATTACCGGAACACTTGCGTTCCCAAAAAAGAAAAGACAGCTGAATCTGAATTGATTCCGGATGAGGACTTCAATCTGATCCTTGAACAGCTATACAAAGATATGCAAGAGCATCCAACTAACTTTACTTATTATGCAGTAGAATTAGCGGCAAAGATGGCTCCCCGCGTTGGAGAAATTGCCACTCTCAAGTGGTCAGATATTGACTTCAAGCATGGAGTAATCACAGTGTGCCGTTCTGACAAGTATAATAAAGACCGAGATGAGAACGGTAATGTGATAAAGAAATGGTGGAGTGTTGAAGGAACAAAGACAAAGAAGTCACGAAGATTCCCTATTGATGAGAGTATTAAGCACAGTCTTGAAAGAATCAGACGCGCTCAGTTCGAATATGGAATGGTCTCAGAGTGGGTGTTTCCACATCCAGTGTATGGATGGACACACAGCCTGATGATTGCATCCTGTATCAAGAACAAGAGCAAACAGCTGAAACTGAAAAAGACATACAGTATTCATGCTCTCCGGAAGACCTTCAACTCCGATCTTCGCAACGATAATGCCTCTTCAAAGATGTGTGCTTCTCTTATTGGTAACACACCTGACGTAAATGATGAGTACTACTATTATGACAATACAGATATTAGCGAAAAGAGAGCCGCAATTGAAAAAGTACACAAGAAAAGGAACTTTGCATGACGGTGTACACTTCGGTGTACACGCTAAATTGACCTCTGAAAAACCCAGTAAAATCAAGGGCTACAGAATAACCCGTTTTCCAGAAGGTCGCGAGTTCGAATCTTGTCACGTACATGAAAAAAAGCATCTGCGTCAGGCAGGTGCTTTTTTTGTTTTCAGGATATTCGCTCCGAAAAGCGTGGATCAGCATAGGGATCTGCCTCGCACTCAGGGAGGGCTTATCTGTTTTTCTCCATAGATCATTCCCTTATGAGATCAGCATATTCCGCCTTCCATGCCGTCCTGATAAAATCATCAGGAGAGAGAAGGATCTGACAGCCAACCCGTCCTCCGCTGATATAGATGCGGTCCTGTCCCCGGGCATGCTGATCGAGGCGCGTCACGAAATTCTTTTTTAATCCGATCGCAGTGCAGCCGCCGCGCACATAGCCGGTCAAAGGAAACAGTTCCTTCTGGTGGATCATTGCCACAGACTTTACACCGACGGATTTGGCGCATTTTTTCAGATCGAGTTCTTCATCGATCGGAATCACGAAAACGTAATGATTTCTGTCCGGAGCGACTGTTACCAATGTTTTAAAGACTTTCTCATGCGGAAGACCCAGATGATCCGCTGTCTGCGCTCCGTCCACGAATTCATCACATTCATAGGAAAAGTGTTCATAAGATACACCCGCACGATCCAGGATCCGCATGGCGTTCGTCTTCACTTCACCTTTTTCTTTTTTTGCCATATATCATCTCCAATTTTCCCCTGGCCGGTCATACTTCAGCTCCATGGCTGTATGCCGCACTCGACGTACAGTCCCGGAGTATAATTCCGGATTCGAGGGCGGGAAGATCTGAGGGCGAAAAGACGCGGGAAGTCTCAAGGGTCGGAAAACCGGCCTTCGAGTCTTGCCCTCCCCCCGGATAGCCCTCGTTCGCAAAAACGCACCCCTCTGCATGGAACTCGCAGAGGGGTGCTGTAATTTACAGATTGATCAATAATGATCTAAAAGCAATTAAGCTTTCAGTTTCTTGATCTCAGCGGTCAGAGCGGGAACAACCTCAAACAGGTCGCCGACGA
>ONKG01000005.1:66573-73628 GCA_900318375.1 uncultured Lachnospiraceae bacterium | reverse complement strand
TATGTTCAAGCGGGAGACCGGCTTCGCTCCCATGGAATATGTGATCAACACCCGCATCGAGCACGCCAAGACCCTCCTGCTCACGACAAGCATGTCGATCTCCGAGATTGCGGAGGAAGTCGGCTATTCCTCCAGCGGAAGCCTCATCAACCTCTTTGTCAAAAAAGTCGGCTCCTCTCCCGGTCAGTACCGCAAGAGCCACAAGAGCCTGAAGCGATGAATGCTGATTTGTTGACGCTGCAGATCTGCGTCAGGATTATCTGAAAATCCTCAGAGGGCTGTAAATATCTATAAATCAAAACAGGTCCCTCTGCACTTACCGTGCAGAGAGACCTGTTTTTATCTTGTGATACAGCCCGGAGGGAGACAGAGGAGACAGGGGACGGTTCTCTGTCTCCTTTTCGAATGGCAAATTCAGGAGACAGGGGGCCGTCCCCTGTCTCCCCTGTCTCCGTACTCAGCAGTCTTCCATGGTCCTGCCTTCTCCGACAAGCCCCGCAAAGTCGCTGGTAAACTGGGCGATGGCAGCATCAATGGCAGCATTTTTCACCATGCCTTCGATCACATCCGGAGCCACGGTGACCGCCTTTACGCCGTACTTGACCAGGTCCAGCACCTGCTGGCTGTTCTTGAAGCTTGCTGCCAGCAGACCGCTGTGGTCCAGTCCGTTTGCGGTAATGGCGTCATGGATTTCTTTGGAAACCTTAATGCCGTCAAAGCCCATGTTGTCGATGCGGTTGACATAGGGGGCCACATATTCCGCGCCGCACTTGGCTGCCAGAATTCCCTGCATGGGGGTATAGATGGCGGTTCCGATAAAGCGGATTCCCTCGGCCTTGAGCGCTTTCATGGCCTTGAAGCCCTCCGGCACACAGGGAATCTTGACCAGAGTCCCTTCTCCAGTCTCCTTGACGATGCGGTGAGCTTCCCGCAAGATTCCCTCGGCATCAGGGGAAACTGCCTGGACAAAAAGCTCGCCGTCGCCCACGATGGAACGGATCTCTGGCCAGAATAGAGGGATTAGTGGATACGCCGTCCACCGGAAAGTATTCGTAAATTTTACGGATTTTTGCAACGTTTGCGTCATCAATGCACAGTTTCATAGTCTTTTTCCTCCGTACCTGTGTATAGCAATTTTCAGTTTTTCGACTTATTACATAGCCGTCAAAGTGTTGTTATAGATTCTGTCAAAGCGTGTTGCAGATTCTGTCAGAGAGTTATTACATATTCTGTCAAATCGTCTGCTCAGTCCGTTCGATGATATCATCCTGTGTAGCTCTGGACAGCACGTTGAAAAAGGCACTGTAGCCCGCCACGCGGACGATCAGGTCGCGGTGTTTTTCGGGATGCTTCTGGGCATCTATAAGTGTCGCGCGGTCCACGACGTTGTACTGGACGTGATATCCCTCCAGACGGTTGAAGAAGGCGCGGATCATCAGCTCCAGCTTTTTTGTATTCTCCGCTGTGGACAGCAGGGCGGGAGTGACCTTCTGGTTTAAAAGAACACCTCCGGTGATCTCGTGGGTCGGAAGCTTGGATACCGACTTGAAGACCGCAGTGGGACCGTTCTTGTCCATGGAATGGGCCGGAGAGCAGCCCTCCGCCAGAGGCTGGCGGGCGTGACGTCCGTTGGGTGTCGCCATAGTGCCATACCCCTGTCCCACGTTGGCTGAAATCGAAGAAGTTCCGGCGTAACGGATTCCTCCGACAGGTCCCCTGCCGTAACGGGTATTGGGGTATTTTTTCATCTCATCGATGTAAGAGGCATAGGCATCCACCACCAGCAGGTCGGCACGGTCATCATCGTTGCCGTATTTAGGCGCTTCGTTAATGAGAAGTCTGCGGATCTGCTCGCCCTCCGGACCTGCAAAATCATTCTCCAGTGCATCCATGAGCTGTCCGGTCGTAATCTTTTTTTCCTCGAAGACCAGGGTCTTGATGGCCGCCAGAGAGTCTGCCATATCGGCGATGCCCACCTGCAGTCCGGAGATGAAATCGTAAACAGCTCCGCCCTCTTTGATGGTCTTGCCGCGGCCCAGGCAGTCCCTGGTCAGGGTAGAGCAGAGGATATCGGGAACCTCCCGTTCGCTGGCGAGGTCTATGGCGTTCTCCACGATCACACTTGCCCGTGTCAGCTCCCGCACAGTATTATCCCATGCCTGCATCAGTTCGTCAAAGCTCTGCATGTTTCGGAAATCGCCGTAATCTTCTGTGAAGCGTTTTCCGCTGGTCATGTCCACGCCCCTGTTCATGGCCATCAGCAGGATGCGGGGGAAGTTCATGTAACTCATGCCGGTGCAGCGGTAGCCCCACTTGCCGGGAACAGCCGTTTCCACACAGCCTACAGCGGAGTAGTCATAGGCATCTTCTTTTTTCACACCCTTCTCGATGAAAGAAGGGATGATCACTTCATCGTTGTTGAAAGCAGGCATTCCGGTGCCCAGTTTCATTACTTCCAGGGCTTCATCCATAAAGGCCTGGTTCAGATTGCGGTGATAGCGCACCGTCAGGTTGGGCTGGGGCAGACGGGTCTGTCCGATGGAGCGCAGCAGCAGGAAGGAAAGACGGTTCACAGCGTCCCGCCCGTCGGGAGTCTGGCCGCCGATGGTCACGTTCTGGTACATGGGACTGCCGGCACTGGAAAAAGTATGTGCCTGAGAGCGCACCTTGTTGACGGTCAGGGTCTTGATCCAAAGGTTGGTCAGAAGCTCCACGGCTTCGTCCTCGGTGATGCGTCCGGCCGCAAGGTCCGCTTCCAGATAGGGCCATGCGTACTGGTCGAAACGGCCGTAGGAAAGGGAGTGACCGTTGCTCTCGATCTGCAGGATCAGCTGGATGAACCAGACGCTCTGCACCGCTTCATGGAAGGTCTCCGCTGGTTCATAAGGAACCTTGTCGCAGATCCGGGCAATCTCCAGAAGCTCCGCGCGGCGGGCTTCCGCAGCCTTCCCTGCCTTCTCTCTGGCCAGGGCTGCGTAACGGCCTGCAAAAGTCCGGACCGCCTCGATCGTGATAAGCACTGCTTTGTAAAACTGATATTTGTCGATGGAGTCAGGTCTGGTCAGATCCAGATTGTCCTTGTACTCTTTAGCCCTGCGCTCGAAGTCCTTCAGCCCCAGACGCAGCAGGTCGGCATAGTCCACGACAATGTGGGCGTCACCGGCATTGAGTTTTCCCTCCATGCCGAAAAATCCTGTGTCCATATAGACCTGCATCTCTTGCGGCATCAGCGCCTCGCCACGGGCACGGAGGTTGTTGTTCTCCCAGAAAGGCGCAATGGACCGCAGCTGTGCCTTGGTCTCCTCTGTGATGTAGAAAACATCGCCGTCCCTCTTTTCGAATAGATCCAGTTCATCGAGGATAAACTTCATTGTATATTCCGGAAAAACAGGGGCTCCCCGGTTCACGGAGGACTGGTTTCCTGCCAGGACCGACTCGTCCTCGATATAAATATCCATGTGTTCGAGGATATTTTTGAGCATCAGTGCCCGCTTCATCACTGCCGGCTGATTCAGATTCTTTTTATAGGCCTCCGTTGCCAGCACTGCCCGCTGTGCATCGATATAAGGTTTTTGCTCCAGCACGCTCTCTCGATAGGCTGCCATCCTGGGTGTCAAAGAACCGAAATGTGCCTTGTTTTCCATCAGATCTTCTCCTCTTTCTTCACTTCTCTTGCTTCTCTTACTCTCTTGCTCTCTTGCTCTCTTGCTCTCTTGCTCTCTTGCTCTCTTGCTCTCTTGCTCTCTTGCTCTCTTGCTCTCTTACTCTCTTGCTCTCTTACTCTCTCCTGCTTCTTCTGAAACGCGATTCTCCCGCTTTCCCGGATCAATGCATTTCTTAATTGCGTTTCCCTTCGTATGAAGCTGTTTTTCTTTTGTTTGTAAGTCAATTATAACACTTCACCCTTCACCGTCAAGCAAAACTTTTGAAATTAGCACTTTTAAATTTCATTCGTAACTTTTAACTTTACAAATGTGCTCACCTGTGCTATTGTAGAGTCATCAAAAATCTTTTCAGCGGCTTTGCAAAGCAAAGACATTATATTCATAACAGGCACGCCGGACCGACCGGCGAACCTTCAATTACGAAAAGTTATGAAAAGTACTTTCCCCTGAAGGAGCAGAAGAAAATGGCACAGACAGGAGTCGTATTTAATATTCAGAAGTTCTCCATACACGACGGGCCCGGCGTTCGCACCACCGTTTTTCTCAAGGGCTGTCCTCTTCGCTGCCAGTGGTGTGCCAACCCCGAGAGCCAAAGCCCCAGGGTGCAGATCCTTTATGATATGAAAAAATGCCTGCACTGCGGCAAGTGTGTACAGAACTGCCCGGAGCATGCCCTGCATACAGATGAATCCGGAAAGATCCATATCGAGCGGGACCGCTGCAGTGCCTGCCTTGCCTGTACAGAGCTCTGTCCGCAGAAAGCCCTGACCAGTGCCGGTGAGGAAAAGACCACAGAGGAAGTCCTGCGGATCTGCATGCAGGACCAGCCTTTCTATGAGGAAAGCGGAGGCGGCGTCACCATCTCGGGCGGTGAAGGAATGGTACAGCCTGACTTTGTGGAAGAACTGGTCTTACAGTTAAAAGAAAAAAAGGTCCACACCGCCATCGAGACCACCGGCTGTGTGAGCCCGGCAATATTCCGCCGGCTCGCGCCCCTTTTTGATCTGCTCCTTTTCGACGTGAAGCACTGGAACAGCGAAGCTCACCGTCGGGGAACAAATGCGGGAAATGAACTGATCATAGAAAATCTCCGATGGGCGCGGGAACAAAACCTGAATATTCTTCCCAGGATCCCTGTGATCCCCGGCTTTAACGCGGCACTGGAAGATGCCCACGGCCTTGCCTCCCTTCTCTCACAGTTAGGACTGCAGCGGGTGCAGCTTCTTCCCTTCCACCAGATGGGGGAGCGCAAATACGAATTTCTGGACCGGGACTATTCTTTGTCCGGTCAAAAGCCCCTCCACAAAGAGAATCTGCAGGACTATCAGCAGTGTTTCTTCAAGGAGGGTCTCGACTGCTTCTTTTGACCTTGTCGCTTGATAAGTAAGCAGCCCGCTTCACAGGGCGGCTTACTTATCTTTTTTTATGATATTGACACCGCTTACCGGACACACCCTGCCGGGATATGTTTTTTTCGTAATGCTGTTGCAGTATGCCATTGCAGTCCCGCCCTGACAGGATCAAATTTGCATTTTTAATGACTGCATGATAGACTGAAGCTTACGAATGAAAGAAAAGGAGCGTCTTCATGCGCAGAAAAGTAAATCGAACCAATCAGATTCTGGAATTGATAACAGGAGAAGGGAAGATCGAGGTCGCGGAACTCGCCCGCCGGCTGGATGTCTCCCAGGTGACCATCCGCAAAGATCTGGATAACCTGGAGGAGCGGGGTATTATCCGGCGCGAGCACGGCTGGGCTGTCCTTCATAACGGCGATGACCTGAGTGCCAGGCTCGCTTACCACTACCAGGAGAAAGAGCTGATCGCACGCCGCGGCGCGGAACTGGTTCAGGACGGAGAGAGCGTGATGATTGAGAACGGAAGCTGCTGCGCGCTCCTTGCGGAGACGCTTACCCGGACGCATCGGGATCTGACTATCCTTACCAACAGCGCCTTCATTGCTTCCTATATCCGGGACAGAGAACATGTCCAGATAGTTTTACTGGGTGGAATCTATCAACCGGAAGCCCAGGTGATGGTGGGCCCCATGGTCCGTCAGTGCGCGGAAAACTTCTGGGTGGATCGCTTTTTCATCGGTGTAGACGGCTGGAGTGAGCGCACGGGCTTCACCAATCGCGACCAGCTTCGGGCGCAGGCAGTTCGTGATATGGCCGGGCAGGCGGAACAGGTAATCGTCCTGACTGAGAGCGAGAAATTCGGGATCCGCGGCACCGTCCCTCTGAACTTAAAGAATCAGATCAAAATGGTCATCACGGACGACCGACTGGATCCCGGGACCGCGCAGATTCTGTGTGACCAGGGGATTGAGATCAATACCGTCGATTGAAAAATGATGTTTGTTCCATTTCCCGCATCAAACCACGTCGAAGTAAAAAACACAGTGAACCGAGTTTGGCGGTTCACTGTGTTTTTATGTGTGCCGGGCAGGACACACAAGCAAAGAGACAGGGGGCAGAAAACCATCCCCTGTCTCTTTATCTCTTTATCTCTTTGTCGATTTGTCTCTGTGTCGATTTATCTTTTTATCTCTTCTGTCTCTTCTCAGATTTGCTGTGTGTATGCCTTGTAGATGTAGCCGTTGCACTCGCCGCCTTTGGGATCATAGATCCAAAGCTTGTACCAAAGACCGTCTGCAGTAATTCCGTCAACTTTAAGCTTGTGGCCATACTCATAAGTCTTGGCAATATCTCCGTTGGGCCAGTACCTGCAGTTGAGAGAATCTGCCGTTACCATGACCCAGATCGGGTTGATATCATACACGCTGTATGTCCCCTCTCCCATGCCGTCATTTCCGCCTGCAACTTCTTTAAGAGCTTCGTCATTCAGTTTCTCATTCTTAAGTTCACTCATGATTTTTTCCTCCTGCTTTTAAAATGTTTTAGTAATATATACCTGCTGTTTTGCAGTCAGTTGTTTTTCTTTGTTGATATGAATATATCAGATGAACCGTCACAAAACTGTCACAATCCGCTTTGAAAATAGTATTCCCTGAATAGTATTCCCTGATTGAAGCTTCCGGGCGAAAACATGACCTCCCGACTAGTATTATACCCCAATAAGCCTTGAGGCGTAAGTACCGTTTGTGCGCAGGCCCAATGAGAAGCTCAGTTGAGAAACTCAATGACAGCTGACCGCAGTGTTTCGCCGCATTATTTCGCCGCAGTATTCCACCGCAGCGCTTTGCCGCAGTGCTTTGCCGCAGTGTTACACCGCAGTATTTATTACGATACTCGCTCCACTTGATGAATGCAGACAAAGGGGAATATAATAATATGATGTAAAGGTCAAAAGGTATCCAATGGCTCTGAGTCTCGTCAAGTTGCACAAACAGCCGAAGGGCCTTGCGCAGCTCCGAAGGAGATGCTGCGT
>ONKG01000005.1:0-66550 GCA_900318375.1 uncultured Lachnospiraceae bacterium | reverse complement strand
CTGCCAGCGAGGGTAGAGCGAGAGCGTGCCCAAGGCGTTTGTGCAACTTGACGAGACGGTGTTCCCTTAACCACCTTTTGACCTCAACATCATAATATTATCTTTGTACGTATTGATCTTCCGGAGCCTTCCGGACTATGAAAGGTCGGAAAATGAAAATAGAAAAAGCTTCCTGTCCATACTGCGGCGCCGCTCTCAAAATCCGCCCGGGTCAGCAGAATACAGAATGTGAATATTGCGGATGTACCGTTCTGATCACTGATACAGACGAAGACTTTCGCAGGAGCCGCCCTGAGCAGCACCGGAATATCGAACAAAACAAGCCGTTCGTACAACAGAAAAACATGTCGCAGGGTTTTCAGCCCGGTCCGCAGGAAAACATGCAGCAGGGTTTTCAGCCCGGCCCGCAGCAAAACCTGCAGCAGAGTTTTCGGCCCGGTCCGCAGCAAAACATGCAGCAGGGTTTTCGGCCCGGTCCGCAGGCAGACGCCGGCAGGAGTGTCCCCCCTGCATATCACTACGGTACTTCAGTAAACGGAAGGCCTGCCGCATATTCCGGAGACGCCCGGCAAGTCGTAAAGCCGGAAAAGCATTCTCTTTTTCCGCCCCCGGGATTCCGTCAGAAAAACATCCTTCATATCCTTGTGGCTTTGACCGGTTATCCTGTCATTTTTCTCATGGCAAAAGAAATGGACAACCCGGTCCGCAGCATTGCCATACTGCTCTCTTCCTTATCCGCACTTGATCTCTGCACAGACTGGACAGGTATATTTTCCCGGCTGCCGGGCATCTACAGCTCCGGATTATTGATCCGCTTTCTGTCGAAAGTACTGTGGAGCATCCTGGTCATCTTCCTGTGGCTTGTTCTCGCGGCAGTCGTGGAGATCTCTTTAGGAATCTGACTTCAAGACCGGCCTGCGAACCTTGCAGGATGATGAATACAGCCTCCGCTTTCTCCGGATACGGGGCTTATTTTTCTAATACCTTGATGACTTCCTGCGCAAACTGATCGGGATGATCATTTAACATCATATGCGTGCTGTTATTAAATGCGACAGCTTCAAAGGGAGCGTGAACGTGCTCTCTGTACCAGTCCGCCAGTTCAGGACAGAAAAGAGAGCCGGGCACAGCATAAAAGTAATGTACCGGCACTGTAATCTTTTCGACACCTTCCCTGAAGTCCCTGACTTTCATATCTGTTCCGAGAGACTTCAGCACATCCTCGTCACAGGCGGCAAGGATTTTTTTCAGAGGGCGCCTGAGCAGAAAGCCGGGCACTTTTGCAAGCCTGGGCATGGCACCGATGGCAAAGTTTTTGTAAAGGGTATAAAAATCCTTGTCCTTGTCTCTCTCCATGTCTTCTTTTGTATATTTTCCCTGATACAGGCCCAGCTTCCAGTTTTCGTCATTGAGCTGCCTGGGCGTCATGTCACACAGGATGACCTGACGCAGCGCGTCACAGCCGTAAATTGCCATATAATTCAGGCACACGCCGGCTCCCATGGACCATCCCAGAAGAGTAATATCACGAAGACCAAGCCCGCGGATCAGCTCATTCAGGTCACCTGCCAGTGTATCCATCGTCACATGATCATGATTTGCAGCCTTGCTCTTACCGTGCCCCCTGTGATCATAGGTGATACATCCGGCATGCTTACGGATCGCAGGCATAATCGGCTCATATACCTCATGTGTGTTGGTCCAGCCGTGAAGGAGCAGGATTGTCTGACTGCCCTTTCCGGTCTCCTCATAATACAATTTCTCGCCGTTGCTCAATGTAAAATAACTCATTTCCAAACTCCTTTCCCGCCTTTTACAGCAGCATCGAAAACCATCATATCATATTCACATCAGAAAAAAATAATAACTGTGCAGACTATGATCCGGGTGGTTACGTTTTAAAGCCTCCGCGTTTCTGTCAAAGTTCCGGAAGGACTGTGGACAGCAGTTCCGGGAAAGGCTGTCCGTCCGCGCAGCATCTCTCATCGTTTTGCGGCTGCGATGGCCGTGAAGAATCCCCGTATAATTTAATAGGCCCGGCGCACTTGTTTTTTCGCACATCTATTTACAAAATAATCGCAAAAAAATATCATTAAAAATACAGACAGAAGAAATATGCCTGTCTGCAAATTGATCAGTGTATGGTATAAAGGAGGATCCGGATGCTCTACAGAAAAGATCGCAATGGAAACGAGCTGTCCATGCTGGGCTTCGGCTGCATGCGTTTTACCAGAAAGGGAAACGGTATAGATCTGGAAAAGGCGGAAAAAGAAATCATGGCCGCCTACCGGGCAGGCGTCAATTACTATGACTCCGCCTACATTTATCCCGGGAGCGAAGCCGCCATCGGAGAAATCTTCGAGAAAAATCATATCCGGGAAAAAGTCAGGATCGCGACAAAGCTTCCCCAGTATATGATCAAAAACCGCAAAGGCCTGGACAAATATTTCAACGAAGAGCTGGCGCGCCTCAGAACCGACTACATCGATTACTATCTGATGCATCACCTGACTGACCTGGCCATGTGGGAAAAGCTGAAAGCGGTCGGCATCCTGGACTGGATCAAAGAGAAAAAAAAGAGCGGCGCCATCCGGAATATCGGTTTTTCCTATCACGGAAACACCGATAATTTTCAAAAGATCCTGAATGATTACGACTGGGATTTCTGCCAGATCCAGTACAACTACCTCGACGAGATCTCCCAGGCAGGCGTGGACGGTCTTCGCGCCGCTGCCGCAAAGGGAATTCCTGTCATCATCATGGAACCCCTCCGGGGCGGCAAGCTCGTCAACATGCTCCCTGCCCGCGCAAAAAAGGTTATGCAGGACAGCGGCCGCGGATGGTCTCCCGCCGAATGGGCCTTCCGCTGGCTCTATAATCAGCCGGAAGTGACCGTCGTACTCTCGGGCATGAACTCTATGGAGATGGTTGAGGAAAACTGCCGCATCGCCTCGGAAGCCGCGCCCGGCAGCCTGACGGAAAAAGATTTCCAAGTCCTCGAAGAAGTCAAAAGGAGTATCCGGGAAAATGAAAAAGTCGGCTGCACAGGCTGCCGCTATTGCATGCCCTGTCCTAAAGGAGTCGACATACCGGGTATCTTCCGCTGCTACAACGCCATGTTCACCGAATCAAAGAGCGCAGGCCGCTTCCAGTTTGCCCAGACCGTCGGACTCACCAAAGCGCCCGCTTTTGCCAGCCAATGCGTACAGTGCGGCAAATGTGAACAGCACTGTCCTCAGAGTATCCCGATCCGCGAGAAACTAAAGGAGGCGGATAAAGCACTCCGCCCCCTTCCCTACAGACTCGGGATCAACCTTGCCCGCTCCTTTATGTACAGAAAACCCGCCAAAGCCGTACGTCGCAGAAAGCGCAGATCCAGGTCGGACCGAAAAGCCTGACGCCTGTCTCTGACTCTTTCCGACATGCCGCTCGCCGGTGCGGCCCCGTGGAGAAATCCGCATTTCAAAGTCCTACGTATAAGGGATTTGAAATCGGCGATATTCCCGGATGGGATCACCTTATCCCTGACGCTTATTCCAGACACTTAATCCAGACCCTTATTCGCGGCTCTTCTCCGTGCCGTGGTAGTGCAGGCAGAGCATGGTCAGATCATCGAACTGAGGGGCGCTTCCGACAAATACCTGTACGTCATTTTTAACAGTATCCAGGATTTCCTCCGGCGTCCCCTCTTCTCCGCTCCGCAGGGCTTCGATCATCCGGTCTGTGCCGTAGAGCTGGTCGCGGGCATTGGTTGCTTCCGCGACACCGTCCGTATAGACAAACAGCTTGGCGCCGGGCTCCAGCTGCATCTCGTATTCCCGGTATCTGGTCATATCTATACCGCCCAGGACAAGGCCGTGTCTGTCCTTGAAAAGTTCAAAGCTTTCCCCGGCCTGTTTCAGTGCGGGATACTCATGACCGGCATTGGACGCCATCAGTTTTCCTGTAGATATTTCCAGGATGCCCAGCCAGGCTGTCACGAACATTCCCTCGGGATTTCTCGAACAAATCTGTCTGTTGACAGCCTGCAGGACTTTTGAGGGACTTTTTTCATACACTTCGTTCATGGCCACATGACGCAGAAGGGCCATGGAGACCATCATAAACAGGGCTGCAGGAACGCCTTTTCCGGATACATCCGCAATGACCAGCCCCAGATGATCGTCGTCGATCAAAAAGAAGTCATAGAAATCGCCGCCGACTTCCTTGGCAGGTGTCATGGATGCGAAAATGTCAAATTCTTTCCTGTCCGGGAACGGCGGAAACTCTTTGGGAAGCGCGCTTTCCTGAATACGCACTGCCAGTGAAAGCTCCGCTTCGATCCTTTCCTTCTCCAGAGCCAGAGCCTGCCTTTCCTTTGCGGCGCGGATATAATGCGCGGCAAGTGACAGAATATAGAGGATCAGCACAGCAAAGGGCATCCAAAGAGGATGCGTAACAAATCCTGCCTTATACAGGATAAAGGTAAAAAGAGCACTGAGCAGGATCAGGCCTGCACACAGGGCCCCGCCGCGGGAAACTTTTGTGCGCAGGAACAAAATCATGACCGCGGCACAGATGAGAAAGAGGAGAATCAGCTGCGGCAGATCGGATGCTTCTGTTTTTCCCTTGTTCTCCAGAAGGCTCTGGATCACATTCGCCTGAATCTCCACGCCGTACATCTGCGTGCCCTTGTCAATGGGTGTAAAATAAGCATCCTGCAGAGCCGGCGCGTAGGGCCCAATCAGAACGATCTTGCCTGCCCAGTAATCTGCCGGCACCTCGCCGCTGAGGACTCCGGCGACAGATACGTCGTCATAATACCCTCCGGGGCGGGCTGTATAGGGAATATAGAAATGCCCTCCAGCGCTCACCTTCGGCAGTTTCAGTTCCTGTCCCTTCTGCGCCAGATAAGTCCTGGCTGTCTCGCAGGCCATGGAATAGACCCGGCTGTCGGGGGTTCCGTCCGGATCCACATACAAAAGGCCGTGGCGCATCACGCCGTCCACATCAGACATGGCATTGATATGCCCCTGGGTCGTGCAGTCCCGCAGTGACTCAAATGGTTCCGCGTATCCCACAATGGCGGATGAACTCATCGATACCGCCCGTCCGTTTTCCCAGACAATCTTCTCACCGAATTCCGCCATACAGGCAGTGATCACATTTCCCAGATCCCGGGCTGCCTCTGCAAGCCGTTGGTCGGCCTGCTCAAAGCTCTCCCCCACATAGAGAATATCCACTGCCGTGACCGCAGGTTTTTTATCCGGATCCTCAGCAAGCACCTCCAGCACAGAAGCCACAATATTTCTGTCCCAGGTATTGTAAGGGCCGAGAAGATCAAAAGCCTTTTCGTCGATTCCTATGATCACAATATCTCCGGATGTCACACCCGGGCGCTGAAAGAGCCAGTCCTGCATCCATCTGTCCATGCGCTTGATCACACCCAGGCCGACCAGCACTGTCACCAGAAGCGCCGCGGCCAGGGGAAATATGTATTTTTTGAACCTTTTCATGGATTCTCCTCTTTCCGATGATACTGCCCGCCGGAGCGGCTCTTACCTCACTTCGCCCAGGAAGCGGACTTCAGGATTTCCTCAATGACAGGAACACTCTCTTCTTTCAATGCGCTTCTGTAATAAATGTGGATATAATAAAAGGTGTTTTTATTTTTCATACCGAAGCTCATACCTGTCATGTCATTATCCTGTACCTTGTACTGGTAGCGAAATCCCTCTGCCTCTTTTCCTCCCGGGCTGCGGGAGATAAAATCATCGAGGCGGTAGTCATAGGCCTTCATGACCTGGGCCATCTGCCCTTCCATGCTCTTCGCGACATCCTTGATCTTCAGCATTCTGGCAAAGATCCCGGGAATCTTCTTCCAGGAGACCGAGATCATGATGTGCCTGTCGGCGTCATTGATGCACCAGCCGGGTGCTTCCGAGTAATAATTAAATCCGCTCAGCTCTTCCCTGCTCATCACATGAAATCCGTCGGGATATGACAGGTTCAGTTCATTGTTCAGAAGTGCTGTTTCCATAATCAATTGTTTCCTTTCTGCTGCCCTCTGCTGCCTTTCTTTTTGTCTTTTGCTGCCTTTTGCAGCCTTTCCGCTTACGCTTCAGCCCCTCTGGCTGTATGCCGCGATCGATACAGGAGTAAACTGCGTCCGGCTCTGCGTCATCCGTCATCTCAGAGATTCATTTTTAATATCTCCGTCTCTGTATTCCTTCATCAATTTAATATATTCCTCAGCGTTTCGGCGGATCATGTCAAGATGCTTTTCCGATACAGGGGAGACGACTTTGGCCGGACTGCCCACGGCGACACTTCCGTCCGGGATCACTGTTCCTCCGGTCACGAGGGAGCCCGCGCCGATCACGCAATGGCTGCCGATCACAGCTCCGTTCAGAACGATGGCACCCATGCCGATGAGTGTATGACTGCCCACTTTACAGCCGTGTATGATCGCTGAATGACCGACTGTCACACCGTCTCCGATTTCAACCGGAAAGCCGGGAGCACCATGGACCACGGTATTGTCCTGGATATTTGATCCTTCTCCGATCCGGATCGGAGCCTCATCTCCGCGTATGACTGTATTGAACCAGATACCGCTCTGTGCCCCGATGGTCACATCTCTCAATACTACACTGCCGGGGGCAAGAAAAACGCTCTCATGAATTTTACTCATGGTTTTTTCCTTTCTTTTCCAAAACTTTCAACATAATATTACAGGATCAATGCATTATGCTGTTACCGTTTTGTCTGACGTCTTTTCGCTGAGGCATTGCTGTGCCTTCCCCCGTCTTTTCCCTGATGATTGTCAGACGTGTTTTCCGCGCGCCTGTGTCCGGGTCTGACTGAAGCTGTATCTGCGTATTTTCTTTTGCTTTCTCTTCTGTTTTCTTTTCTGTTTTCCCCTCTGACTTCCCCTTTCTTGTTTTCCCTTATGTTTTTCCCGCCTCTTCGATCTGCGGGTCTGCTTCCCTTCTTTCCGCCATTCTGATCAGCAGGCCTGCCCGCATGCTCCTCCCTCTTCATTTTCCTGGGCGGAATGAGGCACTTCTCCCCGAATCCAATAAGATCGGTGCGGCCGGTGCGCAGGAGCGCCTCCTTGACCAGATCATAATTTGCCGGATCGCGGTACTGGATCAGAGCCCTCTGCATGGCTTTTTCGTGAGGATCCCGGGGAACATAGACCTTGTCCATCTGTGCGGGACCTGCCGCAGCCTTACCGGTGATTTTTCCTGCCTCTTTCCACGTGAGGGGGTCCAGCCCCGTATAGTACATACAGGTGGAAATGGTTCCGGGTGTCGGATAAAAATCCTGCACCTGCTCCGGCATATAGCCCAGCTCGCGGATATATTCAGCCAGGGTGACGGCATCCCTGAGCGTACTGCCGGGATGAGAAGACATGAGGTAAGGGACAATGTACTGGTCCTTGCCGGTCTTTTTATTCATCTCCTCAAAGGTCCGGACAAATTCGCGGTATACATCATTCCCCGGCTTGCCCATTTTCGACAGCACATGATCGGAGACATGTTCAGGGGCAACCCGCAGCTGACCGCTGATGTGGTATTGGCAGAGTTCCCGCAGAAAAGTCCGGTCGCGGTCCGCAAGCAGGTAATCAAAGCGGAAGCCCGAGCGGATAAAAACCTTTTTCACGCCGGGCAGGGCGCGGAGCTTTTTGAGCAGGGACAGGTAATCTCTGTGGTCGATCTCCAGATTGGGGCAGGGCTGCGGGAAGAGACAGCGTCGGTGCCTGCAGGCACCGTGGGTCATCTGCTTTTTACAGGCCGGTGCGCGGAACTCCGCGGTCGGACCTCCGACATCATAAATATTGCCCTTGAAATCTGGCTCCTGCAGCATCTGCCTTGCCTCCTGCAGGATGGACTCGTGGCTGCGCACCTGCACGATGCGTCCCTCGTGGAAGGTAAGAGCACAGAAATTGCAGTCACCGTAGCAGCCGCGGTTGGATGTAAGGCTGAACCGGATCTCTCCAAGAGCAGGCACACCGCCTTCGGCATCGTACATGGGATGCCAGGTGCGCATATAGGGAAGCGCATAGACATCATCCATCTCCCGCATGGAGAGGGGCTTTGCGGGTGGATTCTGCACGACAAAGGTCTTTCCGCCGTAAGTCTCATAGAGCCGCTTTGCCTGAAAAGGATCGGTATTGGCGTGCTGCAGGGCAAAACTCTGTGCGTAGGCGCGCTTTCCCTTTTCGTCAGGTACACGCACAAGCTCGTGATCCGGCAGTCGGACCGCATCGAAAATGTCTTCTTCGTTTTTCGTCTTGTATACAGTGCCGTCAATATAAGTGATGTCGCGCACATCCATACCGCTGGCCAGGGCATCCGCGATCTCCACGATGCTGCGCTCCCCCATGCCGTAGGAAATCAGGTCCGCGCCTGCTTCCAGAAGGATCGATCGGCGCACGCGGTCCGACCAGTAGTCATAGTGGGACATGCGCCGCAGGCTTGCCTCCAGTCCTCCGAGAATAAGAGGTGTCTTTTTAAAGGTTCTGCGGATCAGGTTGCCGTAGACCACGACTGCGTTGTCGGGCCTTTTTCCCATCACACCGCCCGGGCTGAAAGCATCGCGGCTGCGATGTTTTTTGCCGACCGTGTAATGGTTGACCATGGAGTCCATATTTCCGGAGGACACCAGAAAGCCAAGACGCGGCTCCCCCAGCACTGCAGCACTCTCCGGGTTTCGCCAGTCCGGCTGGCAGATCATTCCCACTGTATATCCTCTGGACTGAAGAACACGCGAAATAATGGCCGATCCGAAACTCGGATGGTCCACATAAGCGTCTCCGCAGATATATACAAAATCCAGCTGTTCGATACCCTGTGCCTGCATGTCCTGCCGGCTCACGGGCAAAAAGCCCTCCGCCATCTGCTGTCCTCTCCTTTATACCGGTCCCCGATCTGCCGCCTGTAATCGACGTTTACTGTAATATACCATTTTACTGTAATATACCATGAAACCTTGTTAAATCCAAAAGATTCTTGAGGGCGGAAAAACGCCGTATTGCCAGTCCGAAGTGTTTTTGCTATCATCGATGCAGATTGAAAAAGGAGGATTCATAAATGGAACCGAAATACTCAGCGGACATCACTTTGACACAGAATGACATCAAGCGCTTTGCCAAAATGCTGCAGGGCGATCAGAAAAAGGGCTATATTTTCACCGCCATCGCCCTCATATGGATCCTTTATGCCGCATATTCCAATTTGCGTCACGGAAAAACGATCCTCGGAATCTTTATGATCGTCGTCGTGATCGGATGCCTTGTGATCACCCTGTATACCACTAACAGGCAGCTACGGAAAAACTTTGAGATGATCAAAGCGGCCGGCGGAGACCGCTTCACGGTCCTGTTCTATGATGATCACTTTGAAACAAAGAGCGAAAAAAACCACGGGACTTATGAATATGCAAAACTGCTGAACGTGATTGAAACCGACACGGATTTCTATCTCGAAGTGGGAAAAGGGCAGTGCGTGATCCTTCAGAAGGAGAAGTGCGATACCGAACTGTCCGCCTTTATACGCGGACTGAAGAAATAAGGCGGAATACACCGGGACTTCCAATAAGACAGAATCCGTCCGGACTCCCGATCATGGCATAATCCGCCCGGACTTCCAGCGCAGGACCAGCATGAGAGTCCAGGATGGATCAGACATCATAAACATATTCTAATAAACATATTTTTATAAACATAGATAAGAGGTAATCTTTTGGACAAGAAAGCAATTGCGGAAATCCGCAAACTAATGACTATGAACAACTGCCGGATCGACAGGATCCGGGGATGCTATGTGGATGAAAACCGTGAGATTGTCACCGAACTGAAGGAGACCTTCCTTGCGCTCGAGGAATCGACCGTAGAAAAGTACTGCGAGATTTTCCGCAAGACACTGGGCGGCAAGATCGGCAGGAATCTCTTCAATCTGGAGTTCCCGCTGGCAGAAGAAGAGGCAGGCGGAAAGCAGGATCTGCTCTACCGTTTACAGCGTTCGGGGCTGGATGACAATACACTGCTGCGGGCCTTTTTTGACCGTGTGATCGAGACTGCGGTCTTTCCGGATAAATATCTCATCCTGCTGGCACACGGAATCTATGATATCCCCGGCAGAACTTCTGACGGCATCGATCTGGAAGATGCATCCGACTACGTCTATGATTTTATCCTGTGCAGCATCTGTCCTGTAATCCTTCTCAAGGAAGGACTCTGCTACGATTCTGAGAAGATGTGTTTCCTCGACAGGCGGAGCGACTGGGCTGTGCAGCGTCCCGACGCCGGATTCCTCTTCCCGGCCTTCAATGACCGCGGCAGTGATATCCATCAGGTCCTCTATTTCGCGCGCCGTCCTGACGAGATGCATGAAGAACTCCCCGCAGAGCTACTGGGCTGCCCTATGCCTCTGCCGGAGGAAGACCAGCGCGGCGTCTTCAAAAATGTGGTCGAAGCCACCCTGGGCAGGGACTGCGACTTTGAAAATGTCAAGAACATCCATGAGGCCATCGGGCAGTTTGTGGAACAGGAAAAAGACAGCGGGGAACCTCCGCAGATCGAAAAAGTCCAGCTGCGGCGTATCCTCTACGAGAACGGAGCTCCTCAGGATTCTCTGGACACCTTCGACGCCGCCTTTGAATCCGCTGTCGGCGAGGGCGGAGCACTCATGGCAGAGAATATGGCGGACACCAGGAAGCTTGAAATCAAGACGCCCAGTCTGCGCATCACCGTGAAATCGGAAATGGCCGACATGATCAAAACACGTTTTATAGACGGGATCGAATATCTCACGATCCCGGTTGCCGATGACATTGAAGTCAACGGAATCAGGATCCTCCAGTCCCGCAGAGATTCCTGAAAAATCATAGTCCCCTGAAAAACAGAAAAATCGCTGAACAGAAAAAACAGGAAACAGAAAAAACGGGGAAACTGAGAAGCCGATAAACAGAAAAATCGGGAAACAGAAAAACCAGGAAACAGAAAAACCGGGAAACAGAAAAACCGGGAAACAGAAAAACCGGGAAACAGAAAAACCGGGAAGAACAGGCGAAAACCCGCCGATGTTCTTTCCGGTTTTTTATTTACCCGATTATACTTCCAAAGCCTGATCAATGACGCTGATCATTTACTAAAGCCGGATACCGGACAGTCATCATTATCCTAAGCTCAATAATAGATGACGATCGCGGTTCCGGGAACAATGTTATTAAACACAGATTCCGCCACCCAGGTGGGGAGGTTTACACAGCCGTGGGACCCGTTGCCCATATACTCGGATCCGCCGAAGACGCTCTTCCACCAGGCGTCGTGCAGACCCTGTCCTTCGTAAAAAGGCATCCAGTACTGAACCTTTGTCGTGTATTTTTTCTTTCCTTCGCCGCCCTTTAAAGTGGCGGGGCTTTCTTTGAAAGCGAGGGGGAAGACGCCGGTCGCAGTGTCCTGGTTGAGCGTGGGATCTCCGGTGACAACATCGCTCTCAATGAAAAGAGATCCATCGATGTAATACCACATGTGCTGGGCACTGATACTGACTTCGACATAAGTGCCTGCCAGGTCATCGGTCCCGCTGCGCTTCAGGAAGAGGGGGTCCCCCCATGCGCCCAGAGTCTGGTAAACAGGTTCACGTTCGACGGATTCTCCGGAGAGAATATCCTGAGTGAGCTGAATGACCTCCTGGTCCTCCAGGATGGTGTAACCGTATTCATTCAGGCCACCGGGGAAGGTGACATCCGTTCCCAGGGAAGTGTGGAAGACACGGTCCATATAGCGGGTCTCGTACTTCTCCGCCAGGCTCCTGACGTATTCCTTTACCTTGCTCTCCCTGACTTGTACCTGGCCGTCCTTGATCTTCAGCCATTCCATAATGGTATCAAAAGTGAGCGTCTCGGTCTTGTCGCCGAACACATAGGTGATACTCTCGCCCGCGTACTGGTTGAGCAGCTCGCACTTTTTCTGCAGTGATTCATCATCGGCCCTCTTCTCCGGAAGAATGTAGAGAGAGTCGGGAATCTCACAGATGATATCAGCGGTTCCCTCTTTGGAATTTCCTTCCCCGCTGTCCTGTTTCCGGTTATCTTCCTCTGCAGATCCGCTGCCGGTTTCCGAATCGGCGGCGTCAGCTTTCTGCCCGTCAGTATTTCCGCCGCCTGCGCCGCCGGCCTCCCCGGCTTCCGGACCTGTCCCGGCATCCTGCGCGGCAGTTTCCCCGGCGGCTGTACCACCGGCTTCCCCGTTATCCGGCGCCCCTGTGCCGCTCTGAGCCTCTTGGGGATCAGCGCTCAGGACCGCGTCGATCTCTCCCCTCAGCCACTTCTGCAAGTCTTCATTTTCAAGCTCTGTTCCCTGTACTTCCGGCTTAATCTTGCAGATCTTCTCTTCCTTATAATACAGGATCTTTGCGTTATGGTTTTCCTTTCGCGGGGCGGAGAGCGCATCCACGGTAACGACTTTATTGAAGGTCTCTTCATCTGTCCCAAACGGGACCTTTACATAAAAAGCACTTCCTTTGGTCATCCCCGTTATGACAGTGTCGAAGTCTATTTTCTGTGACTCCATACATCGTGTCAGTTCCTTGACAAGAGCCGCCTGGTCTTCTGTGTACCCAAGTTCGGTAAGTGAGTGGCTGAGGACTTCCTTCCCGTCCTCCAGCAGGACGACCTGCCTGTCGAGAGACTGTTTGGCAAAATATTCCCCCGCCTGTTCAGGCGTCTTTCCCGATACATCTATTCCATTGATCACAGTTCTGGACAGAAATCTGCCATTGTCCTGCAGTGAATGCAGATAGGCATTGCATCCTCCGAAAACCGCAGCGCCTGCAGCGATCACGACCGCCGCGGCAGCCAGGCCTATTTTCAATCTTTTTTTCATTTTTCTCCTGATTTGTTTCCGGCAGGTCCTTTTATTGAATGAATGCAGCCGTTTTCCCGCCAGATCATAATTAACACGCACAGCCGCATCTATTAATATCACTGCCTATTATATCATTGAATATTTTTATTTCCACCCTGGAAGCATTTATGATGCACTACTTTTGTGTCAAAATTGTGAACTTTTTGTCAGGATGTAACTTTTTATGCACTTTTACCATAACGCACACTTCAGACCCCTTATTTGGCAGTTTTTCACCTTCTTTTTTGTAGGATTTGCATAATTTTTGTCAGTTTTCCCGATTTCCAAATCCTGCTCGATGCTTTACAATCCACATATTCGGAGGAGCACAAACCGCCCGGCCTGCATTTACTGATTCCAGCAGCTGCGTACTGCATCAGATGACGCAGGCGGCATTCTTCGCCTCGGATTCTGCTGCCGTTCAGATGCCGGTCAAATCCGGACTCCGGGCATCCCGCAGTGTTCTCCGAATGCAGAGAAAAGAAAAAAGGAAAAGAAGAAAGACACACTGAAAATCCACGGAGGTATCATTATGTTTGATATCATGAAATTTGCGGAAAAGAACCATGTAGAAGTCGACGTACGCCCCGGCAAAAAGCCTGTCGTCTGGGAGTTCTTCATCAGAGACAGACAGCTGGATATCGTACAGTTCACACAGATCAGCTCCCGCGAACTGGAGCGTCAGGTCAGTGCGGATGTTTACATCGAACACCGGTGTGAAGAACTCATGGAAACGATTCATGAGGCAAGAAGAAGCCAGAGTCTTGCAGAAGCTGCAAGAATGTAATTTCTTCATGCTTTATTGAACGAGCGGCCATGGCCGCAGGTATGCGGCTCACAGACCGGCCTGTCGGGTCAGAGACAACAGAATAAACCAAAGTACTGATCAGTATTAAAAAATCGAAATTTATAAATTTCTAAAAGGATTATCTAAAAGAATCGTATCAGAAAAAGATCGTAATTTCTGTATTAATCGAATTACATAGATAGAATAACTGAGAAAAAGGTGCAGAAGTTCTGTGCGGCTATGTCCGCCGAAGAACTTCTGCACCTTTTTTATTCTTGATCTTTATTCTTCATCGCGCAGGACCCGCGGGCGGGTCCTGGATTTCCTCTCATCACTGTTGACTCACCTGCGCTGAATAATCACTGCGCTGAAAATCACTGCTGGGGATTTTTGCGCAGCCATTTCACAATATCCTGACTTTCATAGAGAGGCTTTCCGTCAATGAACAGACAGGGAATCTGTTCCTTGCCGCCGTCACGGACAAGTCTGTTCAAGTGCTCCGCACTTTCATCAATGTTGCAGATTTCCACATCTGACCTTCCCTGCTTTTCAATCTCTTTGCGCACCAGATGGCAGTAAGGACACATTGTCCCGACATACAGTTCCAGCTTCATACACTGCCTCCTTGTTTCTTTAATTTCAATTCTTTCCGAATTTCCGATTCCTGCTTTATTTCCGATTCCTGCTTTCCGATTCCTTCTGATCTCTATTTCTTTCTTGTCTGTTTTTCTTAATCTATACTCTATTCCTCTCTGTTTTTCTATTTCTTCTCGTGGTAGCTTTTCTCCGTATTGACATTCCAGATATTGGAGCGGTCGGCAATGCCTTCGCGGATATTTTTGACCGCCTCAAAGGAAGTCATCATGGAGTGATCGAGATTGTTGTAGCGGTGCTGGCCGTTGCGGCCCACACAGTAGAGGTTGGGAATCTTGTCGAGGTAACGGCGCAGGCGGTCAATCTGATCGTAGGTATCAAAATAAGCCGGATATGCCTTTTTGACGCGCTCGACATGGGAATCGATCACTTCGTCCTCGCTCTCGATCATGCCGATCCTGACCATCTCGGAGATGCCCAGCCTGGCGAAGTCATCATCCGCCATAGTCCACATACTGTCTCCCTCGTTGCAGAAATACTCGAGGCCCACCCAGACAGTGTGCTCGATATCAGCGACCATGTAGGGAGACCAGTTGTTGAAGATCTGGAAGCGTCCCATTTTCACACTGCGGTCGTGGACATAAACCCAGTCATCGGGAACAATGTTGCCGATCGTCGGAATCTTCGTCTTGTTTTTGAGCTTCAGGCGGGGTACCAGGACTCCGACCGTCATGTAGTCGCGGTAGGGAAGACCTGCAGCGATCGCCGCGGGCTTCTCGGGCACATTGTTCATACCGCCGACGAGGTCTTTGATAGGCATGGAGGAAATAAAGATGTCTCCTGTCTCCTCAAAGGTCTGTCCGCCGCGTTCCCATGTGACGCCTGTCAGGACGCGTCCCTTTGCCTTGTGGATCTTTTTGACGCAGGCATTGAGTTCGATCCTGCCGCCCTTTTTCAGGATTTCATCCGCTGTGATCTCCCACAGCTGGCCCGGGCCGTACTTGGGATAGCTGAATTCCTCGATCAGGGAAGTCTCCACTTCTCCGTTCTTTCTGCCCTTCAGATGCGTCGCCTTGCCGATTGCATCCTTGAGCACTGCCATGATGGAAACACCCTTGACTCGCTGGGCGCCCCATTCCGCCGTCATCTGAGACGGATGACGCCCCCACACGTTCTCCGTGTAGTGTTCAAAAAACATGGAGTAGAGCTTTTTGCCGAAGCGGTTGATATAGAAATCCTCCAGGGAGTTCTCCTTGCGCTTGTGCACCATGCTTCCCAGATAGCTGAATCCCGCCTCAATCGTGGTTCCCAGTCCCATGTTGGTGAAGGTCTCGGGCTTTAAGGAAATCGGATAATCGAAAAAGCGGTTGTTGAAGAATATGCGTGAGATACGGTTTCTGCGCAGCATGACACGGTCTTCCTTCTCGGGATCCGGACCGCCCTCTTCGAGCGTGCAGTCCCGGAAGAGCACCTTGTCGTCATAGGACGGAGCACCCTGCACAGGCAGCATCTCATTCCACCACGCATTCACTTCGGGCATCTTGGAAAAGAATCTGTGCCCGCCCATGTCCATGCGGTTTCCTTTATAATTCACAGTCTTTGCAATGCCGCCGACCTGGCTGCCCTCTTCAAAGACCACTACTTCATATTCATCCGGTGTGCGCAGCAGCTCGTAGGCAGCTGTAAGTCCGGCAGGTCCTCCGCCGATAATTATGATTTTTTTCTTCATCCGAGTTCCTTTCTGATGGAAAACAGTCCGGTTTTCAAACTGCTGTGACCTGGCAGGGATGCAATGAGTTTTGCCGGCAGTCTCTCAAATGCCGGGCCTCTGCGGCCTGCTGCAGCTTCAGCCCGGTCCGACAAAGAACCTGCTGCAGCTTCGACCCTGTCTGCCAAAGAATCTGCAGCAGCTTCGGCCCGGTCTGTCAAAGAACCACCCATATCTCTTCTCAGCTCGGCAGCAGCAGGTATTTGATCCGGTAGAATAAGGCCGGATTATAGACGCGCACCGAGATCGCCTGTCCATCACTGAAAACACTGAGATAATTAACGCCGACACAGACTATGGCGAGCACGATCACCACCTTCAAATATGCATAATACCCGTGAAAGTCCGCATTGTCCAGTATGGTGAGAATGGCAAGGATTGCCGCCAGCATCAGAAGCCAGCCGTAGTCGATCATATAGCGCTGCGAAATACCGCCGACCTGGACATCAAGTTCGATGAGTATGGCAGCAAGAGCAAAGGAAAAAACTGCCAGACCGAAGGTCTTTCCGACCATCATTTTTCTGCGCAGACGGAAGATCCAGAAGCAGAAGAGTGCCAGGATGTTCAGCGCGAAAAAGCCTCCGATCATCTTGTCGATGAACATATAGCCCTGATAATCCGTCAGCACATCGATCCCGTTAATAAACGGAAACTGTGACTGAATGCTGAGCGGCTGCACCAGTTCCTGAAAGAGAGCCGGCAGATTCTTTGCGATGGAAAATGTCTTTTTTGTCAGATCCGTCACCGTCAGGTTGTAGTCCGCCCCGAAATCAAAGGGGTTTCCGAAACGGGCCTTATTGAACTGCATCTGCAGAAGTCCGACCGGAATAAAGGGCAGGATCACAGCGGCAGTATTGAGAAGGCTGTCTGCTTTCAGCCAGAAAAATCTCTTTGACCGGATCTCCTGCCAGAAAATCGGAAAGGCAAGCACAAAGGTCAGAATCATAGTCGGCCGGCAGCCCAGTGTGAGCGCGATAAAGAAAGATCCCAACGCCATGCGCAGACGATGCGCTTTTCCTTTTTTATCAAATCCGCGGAGCCAGAGAGCAAGTCCCGCCATCGTAAATACCAGACCATAGATAAATGGAACGCTGTAGACGACAGGAAAAGTCACAAGATAAATCACGCCCGCCGCGGGCACGAAGGCGCTTGCCAGCAGCAGATAAATGCCCAGGCTCGTTTTTTTGAAATATTTGCGGATCAATATATAAATCAGGTAGAAGGACAAGATCCACAGCAGGTCAGCCATGAGCAGTACTGCCCGCCAGGTCGGCAGAGCCGAACCTGACAGCAGTCTGAACGGCACAAAGGTGACAAGTGCCGGCACGATCCCGAAATAGACATAGTATCTGCCGTTATAATAGGCCGCGTCCCACAGGACCTTCTCGTCATATTGTCTGGCTGTATCATTGCGGACTGTGCGGTCATAGGGGTTGCGCATTCGCGTAAGATAGCGGGGCGGCCGGATATCCAGATAGGAGTGCCCCTGCAGCAGGGCTTCCGCGTACAGTTCGTACTCTTTTTCCTGATAGTCGCGGTCGTCGCGCAGTTCCCGCCAGACCGAAGGATCCGCTGCCTTTCCCGCCCATGTCGTGGCGGTGAGATTGAGGATCAGGATCACCACTACCAGAATCAGCTGGCGGCTCTCCCGCAGGTTGAGCCTTGTCGTATAGATCCAGGAGCGGGGTCCGAAGATGACCAGCAGCATACCGAGCAGCCACAGAAAAGCGATCCTCTCCCCATGCATAAAGATCGGTTCTGCCACATTGAGCCGGATCTGCCGGATATGGATCTCCTCTCCCGCCTCCACGTTGAAATAGATCCGCATGACCCTGGTCATACCGGAAAGATGCAGCTGCACATACCGGCTCTCCGGCACTCCGCTGACAACGGTCTTTTCATCCAGATCCCTCAGGTTGGAATTTGCGCTGTCCGTAAACCGCAGGGAATATTTGACCGCAGGAGAAGCCGGATCGATGCAGTTCAGATAGAGATTGTAGACCTGCGCATTGATGTCGCTCAGCTGCAGATAGGCTTTCTCCGGATTCGTGATCAGAAAAGTCCCGTATTCCGTCTGTTCAAGTCCCGAACCATAAGAGACATTGAAAGACTCCTGCAGGGCCCCGGCATCGTCCTGTCCGCTCCCGGATATCTCTCCGGAGGTCGATGAATCGCTGTTCTCCCCCTCGTTCAGACCGGGAAGCGGTGACTGCACATAGTTCTTGGCTGTGAGTACTGTCCCGCCCGGCGGATGCCAGTGATTGTAATTGAAAATAAAAAGTTCCAGCAGAATACAGACGATGAGTATGATCACCGCCCACAGTGCGTAGCCGGCCGCCAGACTTCGTGTTCTGCCGGACCGCCTTGCTGCGGAACCGCCTGCGCCGGTATTTCCGGCGGTATACTCCTCTGTATAAACCCCGGATTCCGGAAATTCCGCTTCGATATTGCCGCCCGTGCCCCCGGTACCGATGCCCTCCGGGCGGCCGGCAGCAGAAGCAGCAGAGGCAGTCTCTTTTTTTTGCAATGTATTTGTTAAGTCAGGTATTTTAAATTTCATATTATATGTAAAGGCCTCTTGCGCGTTTGTGCACAGCACACCGCACCCTCGGCTTTTCCTCGCTGTTTTATTCACATTGTACAATAAGTTTCAATTTCATACAATGAATCTTCTTAGGGAGGGGAAAAAAAGCGGGGATGGGATGGGACCTGCCGTGTGACATTTCTGTGATAGTCCTCTGGCTATAATGGTGCACATAGAAAACAAATACAGCTCAGTGCGGCAGGCAAAAGCATCCTGCAGCACAGATAAGGGAGGAATCATACAATGAAAAAAATCGCAATGATCGTCACAACTGCAATCGTAACCATCGGAGCCATGCTGGGCGAAATGATGATCTGCACCGTGTACGGGGCCGAGTCCGGCAGCCTCACCGGCGGAAGTGAACTGACCGCCCAGTCCCTCAATGATACAGAGGTTTACGGGATCGCGGAAGAGTGTGATGAAATCAGCGCATACAGATATACAGATAAAGAAGAGAGCGTCAACATGGGCGAGCAGTATATCGGCAGCTATGTCTGCGGACGTGCTTTCACTCAGATTGAAAAAGACGGCCCCAACTACATCGTCAATACTGTCTGGGGAAACAGCTGCGCTGAAACAGTGGAATGGCAGTACATCTGCTCTTATGATCAGTCAAGCGGGTCCCTGCTGTGTGACGGTAATGGCGTCAAGATCGTCACTGTTTTCGATGAGGACGGAGAAATCGCGTCCCGGACCATCGTATCCAGCGGAGATTCTGCCGAGTTCTTCTTTGACGGCCTTAACCTCACCTGGGAAGACCACGAAGAGCAGGCCGGAAGAGACATGCTTTTCGAGAAGCTGGATTATTGAGAATCCGGACATAAACCAATTCACATTGCGGAACGGTCCGATACGATCTGTAGTCAGGACATAGAAATACCCCCGGGCAGTTTCACATTTCCGTGTCCTGCCTGGGGGCAGTATTTCAGTGTCCTGCCGGGGGCTGCAGATCATTCAGTCTGATCTGGTCTGTCATTATTGCATTTTTCAGATCCGGCTTGTAACCAACATTCTAAGTCTTTTTTCTCCTGATTAATGCGGAGCACAGCCTGCTCACGCAGAAGTTTTTTTGTAATCTTTCCGTTTGATGTCCGCGGCCATTCCTTTCCGGAAATAAAAAAGTAGTATTTCGGAACCTGGAAGGATGCGAGATTCCCGCTGCAGAATTCAATGATCCGGTTCTTGACAGCCTGACTGAAAGACGCAGGCTCAATGAAAGCAGCACCTACCCAGCCCAGTTTTTCATCCGGGATTCCAATCGTCTGTGCCTGGATGACATCTCTGGATTCGGAAATCACCTGGTCGACATAGAGGGGGGAAACATTCTCCCCGTTGATCTTGTAATTGTCTCCGTCCCTTCCCAGAAAAACAAGAAAACCGTCTTTGTCAAACCATCCGAGATCACCGGAGCGGAGCCATCCGTCCTTTGTAAAGACGCTTTTATTGACGTCGTCTCTATTGTAGTATCCCTTCGTAATGATTGACCCCCGGCAGATCAGTTCGCCCGTATGTCCCTGCGGCAGGTCTTCGAGCGTATCGGGATCCACGACCCGGTATTCGACCAGTTTCCCGGAGAAATGATCCGTCAGGACACGTCCGAGTGTGCGGCGGAGTTTTTCCAGATCCCCGAAAGAAACTTCCGGAGGCGTCTGGACAGACGCCCCGCTCGTCTCGCTCATTCCGTAGCCGGTTACAATCTCTACCTCGCCGAGTCTTTTTTTCATCTCGTCCCAGAGCCAGTCCGGGCAGACAGATGCGGAGCAGTATACTGCGTGCAGTGCATGCAGATCATAGAAGTCGAAATCAGGAACAGCCAGAAGCTTCTGCATGGCGGAAGGAACGCACAGGATATCCTGTATACGGTATTTCTGGAGCATGGTAAGAGTCTTCCGCTCGTCAAAACGCCCCTGCATACACAGAAGCGTCCCGCCGACAAAAATCACGGACAAAAGGCCTTCGATGTAGCCGTAGACATGGAAAAGCGGAACCGTAATCAGTACCCTCCGTCCATCTTCAAAAGCGCGGTTCAGGCAGTTGGCAAAGGCACTGCGGAGAATCATGTCATGGGTGAGAACAACACCCTTGGGAGCGCCGCTGCTCCCGGATGTATAGATAATGTCACAGGGAAGCTCCGCCGCACCGGGTTCCGCATCCCGTGTCCGGTCATGGTTTTCCTCTGCCTGCGCCAGCACGCCCATAAAGATTTCCCAGCTGATGATTTGATTACCCGGGCTGTCCGGATGACGCAGGAGGATGATCCGGCGCAGGCCGGCGCACTGGTGCAGGGATTCCATGTCCTCCGTCTTGTCGGAGACAAGGATCGACGTCCCGGTCTCGGACAGAATATAACACTTCTGCTGAAGCGGCAGTTTGCGGTTCAGGGGCACCTTTACAGCTTCCGTCCTGGCAATGGCAAAGGTAAGGATCAGATATTCAATCGTGTTGTTCAAATTGACTGCGATCCGGTCTCCTTTCTGAACACCCAGCTGCAGGAGCGCGTTCGCTGCCTTGTCAGACTGTTCCAAAACCTGTCTGTAAGTCATGTTCCTCTGCCCATCCTGATACAGGAGTCTGTCCGGCCATCTGGACGCAGCCTCTCGAAGATGACCGTAGATTGTCCGTTTTGTCCATAAAGGATAATTCTCCCGCAGCCAGTCACGTCTGTGAGCCAGCCTTTCCGGGATACCGGATGAGGATGTACGGAAAGCATCTTTCTCATCGGCAGCCACCGCTTCATGTCCCTTTTCTTTTCCCGCCGCCTTCATCATGACCTCCTTGTATTTATACTTATTAACGAACCGGCTTACCTCTTAGTCAATCAGATTCTCCATGATTTCATTGTAGCGGCCGCACGACTGCAGGTCATTATACAGGATAGTCAACCAGGCAAAAGACCTTTGTCGGAAAATGAAAAAAGACAGGTCTTACTGGTCACATGCTGACCGAAACGCCTCCTGATCACGGCGCTGTTTTTGATATTGTGAAGTTGTGAGTCATCATGGGTGAGGAGATTCACCCTTTTTCCCCATTGTACTGATTGCTTTAATCATGCTGCCTTCCGGTCATAAAGGCGGATAAAGAGGAGTGTGAGGATCAGGGAGATGGCTGCGAATATACCGGCGATCACGAAAGCCGGTGCATAGGTGCCGGTCCTCTGGACGACTTTTGTCGCAGAAAGAGGTCCGATGAACGCGGCGATGCCGTAGGCTGTGAAGATGATACCGTAGTTCATGCCGCCGTTTTTCATCCCGAAGGTCCTGTAGACGATACCGGGAAAGATTGACAGTGTTCCGCCGAAGCATACACAGAGAATAATCAGTGAAGCAATGAAAACGGGGAAGGAGGAGGCACGGCTCATAAGGATCATGTCAACCGTGCTGACTGCCAGACAAAGGACCACGCCCGGGAACTGTCCGATTTTATCGGAGAGGGAGCCCATACCGATACGGCCCAGGAAATTGACGACAGCCATGATCCCGACCAGGAGCGCTGCCTGGGAAGGAGTGATACCGGCAACGGTCTGTCCAATCGCAGAGGCGTGACTGATCAGCATCAGACCGGATACGCTTCCGCCCAGAAAGATAAGCCAGAGAAAATAGAAACGCGGATCGCGCAACATCCCGCGCCAGTCTTTTTCAATGACGGGGGTCTTCTCTTTTTCTGATGCAGCAGAGGCCTTTTCCCCGACGGTATCTTTGGAGGATTCGGCAATGACGGTGTCTGCAGGATCCTTTTTTCGGCCCTCTGCGGCTCCTGCCGGTGATTTCTTTTCCGGGTCACGGACGAACAAGAGGACAGGTACTACCATAATGACTGCAAAAAGGATTCCCAGCGCACGGAAGGCAGCCGGCACCCCTGAAACAGTCAGGATTTTGCTGGCAAAGGGGGCCAGAAAAAGGGATGCGAGTCCTGTCGCACCGACAGTGACGCCGCTGGCTAATCCAGGCTTGTCAGGAAACCAGCGGTTAGCAACGGTGATGCAGGGACCGTAGCAGAAACCGGAACCTATGGGGGCAATAATACCTATGGTCACATAAAGCATCCACAGGTCAGATACGAAGCCTGTCAGGAACCATCCGGCGGCCCAGAGGACACCGGCGGCGGCGATGGTTTTTTTAGCTCCGAAAACATCGAGGGCTTTTCCGCCCGGGATGGCCGCAACGGACAGCATCAGCAGCAGAATCGAATAGGCAAGGGTGACCGCACCGTAATCCCAGCCGTGTGCTTCGGCAAGAGGTCCGGACAAAACGCTCCAGGCATAGACACCTCCGGTGGCAAAGGTGCTCATGGCCAGTGCGATAAGGATGATCATCCGGTTCGGTTCTTTTTTATTCATAATCTTTTCTCCTCCGGCAATAACCTGGTACATGGAAGGACCGGCATGTGTGTAGTATTGTGCTTTGCATATGAAAGCCCGGAGGGAATGGATGAGCCGCATCCACTCCCTCCGGGTTTTCGGGGAATGTGCAGATAACGAACAGATGGCTTTGTGGAGAATCTGCTTTTCTTTAAAGAACGCCGAGTTTTCTGCCTTCAAAACGGAGTTCATCACGGAAGTCGGGGTGCGCTATGGCGATCAGAGCCTCGGCCCGCTGGCGTTCCGTCTTGTACTTGAGGTTGGCGATGCCATACTCGGTGACAACATAGTTGATGTCATAGCGGGGTACGGTCACAATGTTGCCGTGCGCATGGAAGGGAACGATCTTGGAGATGGTGTCGCCCTTGGCGGTGGAATTCAGTGCCAGGATGGATTTTCCGCCTTTAGACAGCTGGGCGCCGCGCACATGGTCAAGCTGACCGCCGATGCCGGAGTACTGGATTCCGCCGATGCTCTCGGAGTTGGCCTGTCCCTTGAGGTCGATCTCCAGACAGGCATTGATGGAGACCTGCTTGTAGTTCTGGCCGATGATGTATGGATCATTAACATAGTCGACCGGATGGACTTCAAACATGGGATTGTTCTCACAATAGCGGTAGAAGGCCTCGGAGCCCGCCAGCTGGGAGCCGATGCAGATACCTTTGTTAATGGTCTTCATACTGTTGGTAATGACACCGGCTTCGACGAGTTCCATCATGGATTCGGTCAAGGTCTCGGAATGGACACCCAGGTTCTTTTTGTCCATGAGATTGCGGGCGATGGCATCCGGAAGGGCGCCGATGCCCAGCTGAATGGTGGAATCATCCTCAATCAGGCTTGCGCAGTAATCTGCGATCTTCTGTGTTTTTTCATTGACGCCTGCGCGTCCGATCGTGTACAGGGGAGACTCCTGACAGACAATATAGTCGATGTCATCGATGTGCAGCATCTTGCCGCCGATCCGTGGGAAATTGGGATTGATCTGGGCGACGACCTTTCCCTTAGCGGCAGTGCGGACTGCCGGCTCGGTAAAAGAGCAGTCGACACCAAAGGAACACATGCCGTTTTCATCCGGCTCTGTGACCTGCACAAAGGCCCAGTGGGGATTGAGGATATCCGAGACAGCGAACATCTCGGGCCATTTGTGGAAGTTGGTGCCGCCGATGTATTCGACAGTGCCTTCCCGATATCCGGGGCGGGAATTCGGCCCCAGGAAAGTGGATACGTGCCTGAAATGCCCCGCATAGGCAGGATCCACACAGCGGTTCGACCCCGGGCTCATGCCGTGGATGATGGTGACGTCGTGTTTTTCCATGCCGTGATCATAGAGTGTCTCGACCAGGGCGGGCGGCTCGCCCAGCCAGTCGCCGAAAATAATCTTGTCCCCGTCCTGCACGAGAGAGACGGCATATTCGGCGGATACGATTTTATCTGCGTATTTTTCTTTCCAGTTCATGATGTTCTCCTGTGCCGCGGCGCTCGTGTGCAGCGGTGAAATGCGGTGAAATTCAGTTCGCAAGTCTTTCGTGTCAGGCCTGATAGACCTGCATTTTGTATATCCCAGGCATTACGGACATTATCCGGGACTCTCTCATGAGTCCTGCTCCTTGCAAGGTGGGAATTTATTCTGCCCACTTGAGCATGGTCGCCATGGATCCGGTCTGGCAGAGTTTTCCGTCCTGGTTGATGATCTTGTAGCCGATGTTGAGAATGCCGCGGTCAGGCTTGGACCTGGACTGGTCGCAGGAGAGAACTTCAATCTCACAGTGGATGGTATCACCGATTTTAATGGCACCGACGAATTTCCACTCGGTTGAGAGGGCTGCGATAGCACTGCCGTCGACGAGGCCCATCTTGCCCCAGAGGCCGCAGGCGATGGAGGATCCCAGAAGTCCGTGGGCGATCCTGCCCTTGAAGGGAAGCTTCTCCGCATAGGTCTGGTCGGTATGGATGGGATTGAGGTCCCAGGTGATACCTGCGAACAAAACAACGTCTGTTTCTGTCACGGTCTTTGCTGCTGTGGTGAAAACATCACCCACCTTGAATTCACTCAGATAACGGAAGGTGCGATTCTCTTTACTCATGGTCTTTCCTTTCTGTCAAAAAACGAAGATTCATTACTCGCTCGCGAGTCATGCGCAGGATCCCGCGGCTGAAATTACCGGTATCAGGCAATAAAGAAGAAACAACAAGCGGAAGGACGGTGCCTGTGCACTGCATCCTTCCGCCCGCATAGGTTCAATATTCAGGTGGATCAAATCCGGAATCACCCGGTTACTCACAGTAGGACTGTGAACAGCAGCATCATTCGTACTTGCTGAGCACGTGACGGCCAATGATCATGCGGCAGATCTCGCTGGTGCCTTCTCCGATGGTAAGGAGCTTGGCATCGCGGTAGAAACGCTCCACCTCGTACTCATTGCAGAGGCCGTAGCCGCCCATGATCTGAACGCCCTTGTCGCAGACTCGGACACACATTTCAGAGGAGAACATCTTCAGCATGGTCGCCTCGGCACTGAACTTCATGCCGGCATCGCTCATGCGGGCAACTTCGTACATCATACGGCGGGCGACTTCAATCTCGGTCTCCATTTCAGCAAGCTTATGGTTGATCGCCTGATACTCGCAAATGGGTCTTCCGAATGTCACGCGCTCTTTGGCATATTTCGTTGCGCGCTCGAGAACACCCTGCGCCATACCGACAGCAACTGCAGAGATCGCGATGCGGCCGTCATCGACACATTTCATGAAGAGCGGGAATCCCTTGTTGACTTCACCGACGATATTTTCTTTGGGAACACGGACATCCTGGAAGCTCAGAGGGCAGGAGTAGGAGGAGCGGTTGCTCATCTTTTCCTCGGGCTTGCCGATGTCAAGACCGGGTGTATTGCGGGGAACGATCAGAACGCTGATTCCGCGGCTTCCCTTTGCATCGGGGTCGGTCTTGGCTGCGACCAGGAAAGTATCTGCATAAGTGGAGTTGGTGATGAATGCCTTGGAGCCGTTGATGACGTACTCATCGCCGTCAAGAATCGCCGTTGTCTTAGTTGCAGCAGCATCGGATCCGGACTGGGGCTCGGTCAGCGCGAATGCGCAGAGGGTTTTGCCGGATGCGGCAGGTACGAGGAATTTCTGCTTCTGCTCTTCGGTTCCTGCATGCAGCAGGGGCATGGATCCGAGGGAAGTATGTGCATCTATGATGGAGGCAAGGGAAGAAGAATGTCTCGCGATCTGCTCCATGACCAGGACATCACTGAGATGATCCATTCCTGCTCCGCCGTACTCCTCGGGAACACAGACACCCAGGAATCCGAGCTCGCCGCACATCTTGACCTCTTCCATGGGGAAGGCATGTGCCTCGTCCAGCTCACGGACGGTTTTTGCGACGGTGTTATCGGCGAAGTCTTTGGCCAGTGCCTGAATAGCCAGCTGATCTTCTGTCAGAAAATACTTGTTCTCCATGATTTCCTCCTTAAATAAATAAAAGTAACAATCCCTTACATTTTGGTTTTACTCAGTTTGCCGGTTACAGGTGCTCAAAAGGCTTATCTCCCGAAACATTTTGATCTCCGCTTTCAAACCGATGTACACAACTCTCTTTGGTGTTTTTATTCTACCAACCGGGGTATTCTCTGTCTTTGTACGCTTCAGTCAATCGGAAAAGAATCCTTTGTCAAAATATGAAAACGGGCAAAAGCACCTTCCCGGCACATGGCATACCAGCATGAGTGCTATACGCCCTTTTGCCGGTATGTCCCCTCATGGAGTCTGCGATGTTCACCCGCATAATCACGGATGCGCAGAGACATAGCCAGCCGCATGAGAAGTTCAGGGTCGCTGCGGATATCGCGTCCCATGATCTCCTCAATCATGGAGAAGCGGTACTTGATCGTGTTATAGTGCACTCCCAGGTCAACAGCCGTCGACTTCATGTTGCAGAAGTTCAAAAGATAAGTTCGAAGGGTATCCAGATATTTAGTGCCGAATTCTTTATCATATGCAGACAGTCTGGAAACAATCGGGTGCTCGTAAAGTGCAGCCGGATAAACGCGAAGCGAAGCGTTCATGACATCGTAAAGAAAGTAGTCTTCATAAGAACAGATATGCGGCAGTGTTTTGTCACCGGGCTCTGCGTAAAGAGAAGCTTTCAAAGCCTGTTTATAGGCTAGCGGGATGAAGGAATCGTCCTCAAAGGGAAAGCTCTGGCCCGCATACAGGTCATATTTTTTACAGCACTCCTCGATAGATGCACAAATAGATCTGCGGGTCGCCGAAGATACATTCCGCATGGAAAAAAGGAGCAGAAGATGGTGGTTGTAGACCGCGCTCACATGTGTATAGATTCCCTGCCTCAAATATTCCCTAAGCCGTCCGAAAGCGACATTTTCCGCACTCATTCCTTCTATGCGGCGGGTAAGGCAGATAAGTGTTTTATCGGAGCCGAGCTGATAACTGCTGTTCCTGCGTGTAAGAATCTCCGCCATGTCACGGGTCCCGCATTTGATCAATTCAAGGAAATAACTGTCTCTGGTGTCATCCATGGCACCCAGAATATTGGAATCCGCATTGTAAAAAATCGTCAACGCTCTCGCGGCGGCAATCAGATTTGATGCATCCGTATCTGTGAACGGCCGGATGTAGTCATACAGTCCAAGAAAACCGCAGAACTTTCCGCGGTAAAAAAGAGGTGTCCGGAGCGCGCTATAGCCGCCCGGCAGGTCACTGTGAAATGTATGGTTCACGCCCTTGCGGATTTTTGCCAGTATCTCATTCTTTTCCATTGAGCTGATGATACTCTCGGAGACGAAATGTTCGGTAATAGACTCCTTCCAGAGCGGAATCTCGATTTCAACATTCCGGGAGGCATACATGATCCGGAACCGAGTATCCACCATTGTGAGCGGGTTGCCCAGCAGTTCCGTCATCCGATCGAAAAAGACCTGTATATCGGGGTTCTCCGCAAGGAGCTCCAGCAGATCGGCGTTCAGTTCCCGGTTCATCATCTGTTCATGCATTTGTATACCTCCTGCCCGCAATAGATGTGATGCAATATGTTTGTATAACGCCCCAACCGCCCGGCATTTCGGAGAAAAGCCGGGCGGTTGTAAATTCCTGGAATACTGTTTTTCCTGCCGCAGCAGAAATCAAGCCTGATAACCGTCGACACCCTTGAAGGAGGCATAGCCGTCGTCTGCCATGACCGTGGAGCCGTTGATGGCACTTGCCTCAGGCAGAGACATCAGATAGATCGCATTGGCGATTTCTTCCGGCATAATAATCCTGCCCTTCATGTGCAGTCTGCTGCCAATCTCCTCAATAGGCTTGTCGATCATACCGGTCTTGACCCAGCCGGGAGCCACAGAAACGACACGGATTCCGTAAGGTGAAAGTTCTCTTGCCATCGCCTGGGTAATCATGCGCACACCGCCCTTACTGGCGTGGTAGCCGATGGACTCTGTGTTGGCCATGATTCCGCAGATGGAGCCGACATTGACGATCACGCCGGATTTTACCTTCACCATTTCTTTTGCAGCATAGTGACTGAGATAGATGGTTCCCATGAGGTTGATCATAATGGTCTTCTCGACATCCTTCAGATCAATCTCTGTGAAAGCGGCTCTTTCGCCGACGACGCCGGCTACGTTTGCCACCACGTCGATCCTGCCGTATTTTTCCATTGTTTTTTCAACGATCATGCGGCAGTCGTCCTCTTTCGAGACATCCGCCTGAATAAAAGTCACCTCTCCGACTGCTTCCAGAGCCTTGATGCTTTCCTCAATCACGTGACGGCCGAGAATGATAACCTTATCTCCTTTTTCCAGAAACTTTTTCGCTGTGGCAAATCCGATTCCTTTTGTTCCGCCGGTTACGATCACAACATTATTCATGGAGTACTCCTTTCAAAAACGAAATTTTTTGTGGACAGTCACGTCCGGCCTCAAGTCCTGCAAGCCGGATGCGGGCTGCAGCAGCCTCTGTCAAAGTGCAGTCATCCGGGTCATCTCTTAATTCTGGAGACAAGAAGCGCGCTGACGACCGCCATACCCATGCAGATGAACATAGGCACGTAGTAGGTACCGGTTGCAGAAGCGACAGCTGTCAGAACGAATCCGATGATCGTTCCGCCCAGGTTTCCGAAGATCAGGCAGAAGCCGGATGCCTCTGCAGCAATGCTGGGATGGCCGAGTTCCGGAGGAATTGCCCAGAAGGGACCCATAACCGTGGAAACGGCCGCGTAAGCGATGACCATGAAAACAGCCAGAAGTGTCCCGCCGGAAACCGCGACGATCAGAAGGCTTGCCGCAATTACAATATTGCCGATGCAGACGATCTGCCAGCGGCTTCCCTTAAAGACTTTGTCGGAGATCAGTCCTCCGAGAGGGGAGCCGAGGATGGAAGTAAAGAATGTGATACTTGCCACGCCGTTTGCCAGAGCCATGTCGATGCCCTTTTCCAAAAGAAGGCCGTTGACAAAAGACGGGAATCCGTAGACATTCGCGCCGGTGATGAAGCCGCAGATGACAGCAAACCAAAGGTAGCTGTGCTTCTTCAGTTCATCCATGGACTTGGGAAGGTTTTCCACGTTCGACTTGGGAGAGGTTTCTGCCTCTGCGGGGAGCATTTCCGCCACAGTCAGGCGTCCTTGATAAACCTGTGCGACCTCTCTGGCAAACAGGAAGTAAATGATGACGATAGCAATACTGGGAATGGCTGCGAGAAGGCTTGCGCCGGTCTGCCAGGCAACACCCGAAGCCATAATCTTCGGAGCAAAGAAGGTGTCGATCGAGAAGGCGACTCCAAGGATACCCAGAAGGATACCGGATGCGATACCCCTTTCACGAATGGGGAACCAGTAGGTGTTAATGGTGGTGATCGGTCCGCAGATAAGACCGCCCGAGAGACCTTCAATTGCGCAGCAGACGGCATATCCCGGGAAGGAATGCCCGATCACGAGGATCAGCAGAGCGCCGATGATATTGACAATGATTGCTATGCAGATACTGAGCTTCAGCCCGAATTTAGCTACAAGCCTGGCTCCGAAACCTCCCGTGAGAGCAAATACGCCCAGAATGATCGTTCCGCAGAGAGATACTGTCATCGCGGAGACTCCGAGATCAGCCGTAATATAAGAGCTGAATACTGTAGGAATCTGAACGGTCAGGAAAAACTGGCCATATGCCAGAATATTCAGCAGCAGCATAAACCATCTGAAGGACGGTGCGCTGGATAAAGTGGTTGTTTCACTCATGATATTTCCCCTTTATTTAGACTTCTTGGATAACGGTTCGATTGTTCCGGCGAAGAGCAGCGTCCCCGCCGGAATCAACTGTTCTCAATGTAAAAACTGTCTTTGTGAAATCACCACATACCGGGAGCGTTGGAGTTCATCATGACATTGATCTGCTTGGTCTCCTGGAACTCTTCAAGACCTTCCTCTCCAAGCTCACGACCAAGCCCGGACATCTTATATCCTCCCCACGGGCACTGTGCATATGCCCAGTTGTAGTGGTTGATCCAGACGATTCCTGCGCGGAGTTCTTCGGATGCACGGATCGCGCGGGCGTAATTCTCGGTGAAGACACCGCCTGCCAGTCCATAGCAGGTGTCGTTGGCCTTCCAGAAAGCTTCCTCCTCTGTCTTGAAGGTCTGGATTGTGACAACGGGTCCGAAAATCTCCTCTTTGACGATCTTCATATCGGGTGTGCACTCGTCAAAGACAGTCGGGCGGACAAAGTTGCCCTTCGCATAAAAGCCTTCGGTGAGCTGATAACCGCCTGCGACACATTTTGCGCCTTCCGCCTTGCCGGATTCAATGTAGCCCATGACTGTCTTGAGCTGTTCTTTGGAGACAAGGGATCCGATGTTGGGATTGTCAAGGCCTATGCCGACAGTAGCCTTCTCTGTCTTCTCGACGAGGATCTTCACAAATTCATCGTGGATCTTCTCATCGACAAAGACACGTGAGCCTGCGCAGCAGTTGGCGCCCTGATTGGAGAAATCAGTCTCCATGACCCATTCCACCGCATTCTCAATATTGGCATCGTCATAGACGATAATCGGGGACTTGCCGCCCAGCTCAAGACCGACACGCTTGACATTGCTGGCAGACGCGCGGATGATGTCCTGGCCGACGGGGGTAGAGCCGGTCATTGTGACCATGTCGACATCCATGCTGGAGGCAAGTTCGCTGCCGATGCTGCCGCCGGGGCCGGTAATCAGGTTGACTACTCCTTTCGGGAAGCCGACCTTGTCAAGGATCTCAAAGACACGGATCGCTGTGAGGGGAGTCAGGGAAGCAGGCTTGAAGATGATGCTGTTGCCGGCTGCAAGCGCAGGAGCTGCCTTCCAGGAAAACATAAGGCAGGGCACATTCCAGGGAGCGATCATGCCGACGACACCAATCGGCTCTTTGACTGTGACGGACTGGATGCCGGGGTGTGCATCGAGTGGATTGACGCGGCCTTCGGACTTGTTAATCAGGCCGGCATAATAGCGGAAGACACCAACGACCATGCCGATATTGCCGACAGCATTGTTATAGGTCATTCCGGTGTTCATGGATTCAAGTTTGCAGAGCTCGTCACTGATCTTCTCAATCTCGTCAGCTACTTCGAGGAGCTTTTTGCTGCGGGCGGAAGCAGACATTCTGCGCCACTCTCCGGGGCCGTAGAAAGATTCTTTGGCTGCCGCAATCGCTTCACGTACGTCTTCGACGGCACTGTCAGCGACTTCCGCGAGCAGATCGCCTGTTGCGGGATTGATAATCTGACGTGTTTTTCCGGACTTTGCAGGAACCCACTCGCCATTGATATAATTCATTTTTGCTGCCATGTCTTTCCTCCTTTTTTTCAGGATTATTTATGATACAGTTCAGACTGATACGCCGTTTTAGATGTTTTTACGTTTTAGATGCTTTTACTGGTAAGCGTTGAATGTATACTCGATATACTCTTTGATCTGGTCGAGGTTGTGTTCGCCGGGCGCATTGGCGATCGCAGCGTCTTTGGACATGACTTCCGCAACACTCAGTGCGTCTTCAAGGCTGTAACCGCTTGCCTTCATGGATGGAATGCCGATTTCCTTCATCAGCTCGATCGAACGGTCTCCGAGGCGCTTTGCGAGTTCCTCGGGAGCTGTACCGTCATCATATGCGACGCCCATTGCATCCGCGACAATCTTGGCGGATTCCGGATCGCCATACTTGGCCGCATAGACCATGGATCCGGGGAACCCCCATGCGCAGCCGAGGCCGTGCGGAACGTGGTATTTGCCGCCGAAAGCCTGCGAAAATGCGTGTCCCATCTGGCAGCCGGACTCGAGAATAACAAGGCCTCCGAGGTTGGCTGCAAAAGCCATCTTTTCACGTGCCTCCACATTCTGAGGATCTTTCACTGCGGTCGGGAGATATTTCATAACTGTGCTGATGCCGATTCCGCCGATTGCGTACACATAAGGATTCCAGTTTTTGGATGTGATCGCCTCGGCGCAGTGGGCCAATGCATCCATGCCGGTGGAAGCTGTCTGGCTCTTAGGCAGTGTATAGGTCATGGTCGGATCGACCATGGCAAGATCAGGGGAGTACTCGGGGACCTGCTTGACACCTGTTTTGGAGTCTCCGATGACTGCATATTGGGAGTTTTCAGAGCCGGTGCCTGCCGTCGTGGAGATGCAGATCAGCTTCATCTTTCTCTCTTTACAGGAGGTAGTGTAGAACTCGGTGATGGACTCGCCGCCCATGCTGATGATAATGCCGATAGCTTTTGCGGTATCCAGGCTGGATCCGCCGCCGACAGCTACAATTCCGTCAACTTTGTTCTCTTTGGCAACTTTCGCACCCTCGTCACACACATCCGAAGGAGCATCCGCTTTACATTTATCAAAAATAACCGGATCAAATCCTGCAGCCTTGAGGTTATCAATGACCCTGGTCGCAACATTGAACTTGATCAGATCCGCCTCCGTAACGACCATGACCTTTTCAATCCCCAGCTCCTTTGTCTTCTCGCCGATGAGATCGACCGCGCCGGTTCCAAACAGTGTCGGGCAGAAACGATTCCAATACGATACCTTCATTATGAATTCCTCCTTTTTCTTTTGTGTGCAGGCAAAGGCAGCGGGCATGCTGCTTTCGCCTCTGAAAAGCATGTGTTTTTGCTTGATTAAAACTATGTTTTGGGAAGCAGAGATCTGTGTGTGTTTTTAAAAGCGGTGGATTACCGGCTCTGCGGCTTGTGTTGTCCGGTGAAGCGAGTTGTTTGTCTGTCAAAAAATGAAAGAAAAATGTACGGTGTCAGATACAAAGAGTTGTGTTTGTGTTTCGGCGTTTTTTTGATTTCAGGTCTTTATTTTCTGATAATATTATTTCATTTGCACAAAATATCCGCCATTTCAAAACTCTGCACACGTATAAAGCCAGGACTTTATGCTTGTTTTTTAACAATCTGTTTTTTTCAGCAATTTCATCTTTTGACAAGATGAAAACTGCGGAGGAGATTCTCTGCACAGGATCAGGGCATAGAAAAAGCGCAGGCCGCAGCCTGCGCGTAAAACACCCTGTATATCTTTAGATAAATGATCCATCAAAAGCCTTTTGGTCTATCCGAAAAAGCCTATATATTTTCCGCAAAAAACTGATGAAGCCTGCGAATAAAATCTTCCTTTTTCCGGTCGTAGATAAACCCTACCTCTCCTGCCGGTATATCGGAATCAATGACGCGCTGCAGCAGGGAATGGGTATCCCGCCAGCTTCCGTGAATGACGTACATTTCGTCCTCGGAGCCGAATTCCATCCGTGCCCCTAGGTTATAGTCATTCTCAACCGTCCGCACTGAGGCAGCATCACGGAGTCCGTCCTCAAAGCTCTGCACCAGGGTCGGATAGTTGCCGCAGATTACAGCCTTGCCGCGCAGATCCTCTCTTGTCAGCAGGCTTCTGCCGGCAAGAGGGTGTCCGGGATTCATACAGAAGGAATAGGTATCCTCCAGCAGAGTCATAAAGCCCAGCCCTTCGAGATACTCCTCCTTCGGTCTGCCCAGGATACAACAGTCCGCTCTGCCGGCATGAATGGCGTTGACCTGCTCGGTAATCGGAATATTCTTCATCCGGACTTTAATGTCGGGCTGCTCCGCATTAAAACTGCCGATCAGTGTGATCCAGTTCTCGGGAAACTGGTAGGGTTCAAAAGCAAAGCGGATCTCAGCCTTGTTCTGTTTCGCCAGAGCAGCAGCCTGTTTTCTCCCGGTATCATAGATCTCCCAGATCTGTTTTGCCGTACTGTAAAAAGATTCACCGGCAGGCGTAAGCTTCAGGCCGCTGTTACTGCGTCGGAACAGGGAAAAGCCAAGCTCCTTTTCAAACAGATTGATCTGCTGAACCAGGGCCGTCGTAGAAATAAAAGAAGCTTTGGCTGCTTTGGAAAAACTCCCGCACTCAGCGGACAAAATAAAGGATCTAAGCCACTGTTCATTCATGACATATTCTCCCTCTATAAGCACTCTCCCTGCATTTTCCACACACTTGAACACAAAAGCAGTCATACCTTGCTTTTGCGGAGTTTTTCCGTAGAACACAGCGGCCTTTTATGATATACGAATCCAGCGGCACTGTTGTAGAAAGTTGAAGCTTTTTTCAGTCTATCACACCCCATCTGTGTAAAACAAGAAATATGACTTGTCATTTTTTACAGCGGTTATTTTTTACAGCGGTTCATTCGGGGTCACTTCATATCAATAACCATTCAGACTTTCTGCACAGCCACAGCGCACACGCCTCAAAATGGTTCAATCAGCCATTTTTCCCGTGTGATCGAATATGTAGATAAAATACTCCGATGATCTCTGTCAGTTTCGGGCATGAAGAGAATGGTTCTTCTCCGAGAAAACAACAAAAGGACGTGCCCCTTCCGGAACACGTCCTTTTGCAGATACGATATATTATTAAATTGATTTGGAATTCAGAACTCTATGGACAGTCCCGGATTTTGCAAAGAGGCCCGGTGGACGGGAAGCGAAAAATCCAGGGATTTTAAAGAGAACCTTTCGCTTATATGATGCGTACAATTAAGCCACGGGAGTGAAAACGCCTTCGCGGATGTACTTCTGGAGCTGCTCGTCGTTCATGTGACCGATCTCGAGGTAATCCAGAGTATATTTGGAGCCTGCGATCAGATCGCGCTTGATCATGATGTTTGCCAGGTAGATCATAGCGTCTACAGTAGGAGTGGGAACGTTGTACTTCTTGCCCAGCTGCTGGATCAGGAAGCATCCTACAGGGACATCCTCTGTGATGTAGCGGTTCTCAAGATCGAAGGGACCATCGCCGTAGAAGTTCTCATACTTCTCTTCGAAGGGAACTGCGAAATCAGGGCCCATGTACTCTTTGCCGTACATTGTGGTTCTGGAGAAGAAGTCCTCATAGTTAACGGTGCACAGACCGACGTTCATAGCCTTTGCAAGAGCCTTCTCCTCTTCCCAGAAGACTGCCTGAACCTCTGCGATTGCGGGGCAGAGAGCGAAGCCGTACAGAGAGTAGTTCTTCTTATCCTGGCCGAGAACGGTGTCGAAGTTCTGCATAACAGCAGCGCCGAGGACTGTTCCGGGAACATGGATAACAGGGTTGACGTTGGAAAGGTTGACGTCAATGACTGTGTTGCCCTTTACGAAGCCGTCGCCGGTGCGGATGGCGTCGAGAGCTGCGATGTAATCAGCGGATGCGATGAAGTCATCGGTATCAGTTGCAGGAAGAGCAGCACCGCGGATGGTTGTGATGCGGTCCTCAACCTTGCACTCGTTGGTGGTAACGCCGCCGCGGCGGACAATACGGACACCGTAAGGAGCTGTATACCATGCGCCTACGATAACGTCTTTGTTGAATCCGAGCTCACGCATAACCTTGCGCATAACAAATGTGCCGCAGTTATCGGGGAAGAAGTGAACAACCTGGCCGTCCTCAAGGAGCGGTACCAGCTCACGGCAGATGCTCTCGTGTGCCATAGCGACAGTTGCGATGATGATGATGCCAGCGCCCTTGACTACTTCTGCCATGTTGGTGGAAGCCATGGAGACATAGCCTACGCCGCGGCGCTCAAAGCCATAATAGGAAAACTGATTGCCGGTCAGCTTGATGCCTGTTCTCTCGATGTTGTTAAAGTTTTTCTTGAAAGCTTCCTGCTCCCAGATGCGGACTTCCTGTCCTGCCAGTGCGCAGTCACCTGCCATGGTCTTGCCAACACCGCCGCAGCCAAGAATCGCGATCGGCATGTCCTTCAGATAGCTCATATCCCTTGCCATTTTGTAATCCTCCTTCAATTTTTGATTAATTTAAAATGGTTTTAAAAACTTTTGCCGGCGGTTCGTCGGCAGGTTGCTCTGTAAGTTCTCCGCGCCGTTTTCCTCAACGCTTGACCATATTATAAGCAAGGGTACTTTCAAGGTTTTTGCCGTTATTCTTTTCCACTTTGCATTTAATCACCAGTAAATGAGTCAATGGGGACGGTTCTGAAAAACTCATTACACGCCCCGTGAGCCGCTGGGGACGGTTCTGAAAAACTCATTGCCGCCCCGAAACTGTTCTCCTGTATCTCATCTGTAAACAAAAAATATAACTACTCCTGACATACTGTTTTCATTTTCAGACAAAGGGCAATCCAGAGATTGACCAACCTGTATAAAGACCCTTTCCCGAACGCCCGATAGGATAAAAACATAGAAAAACTGCAGCTATACGTATGGTCGCGGACAGGTGCCCGCAAACATATATGATGAAAACTATGCGATGCGGAACCCACTTTTTAAGAGGTAAAGCAATGAATATTTGTACTTTATTAGAGCAGCGGCGCACAGCTCTAAGGGAAAAATATCCTTTTTGGACAAAGAATACTCTTTATGAACATCTTCAGAAAGCTTCTCTTGCATGGCCGGACCGCGTCCTGTATCGGGACGGACAAAAATCCCTGACCTATTCACAGATTCTTTCCTTGTCCGACAAGGCCGCCCGCAGTTTTGTTCATCTGGGGATAAAAAAGGGGGACCGCGTCGCAGTAAATCTGAACAACACAAGCGAGTACCTGATCCTGACCTTCGCGCTGGCAAAGGCAGGGGCTGTCAAAGTCCCTCTCAACCGCAAGCTTCCTTTGCAGCAGAAGTGCTATATCCTGTCCGAGACCGGCGTTTCCGTCCTTGTAACGGACAAGACAGAGGACATCGAAGCACTGCACCTGTGTGCTCCGCTGCGCAGGATAATAATGCTTCGGCATCCTGAGAAAAGCGGGAGCAATATTATCAGCTGGGAAATGTTCCAGGATGTGTTGTCACAGGCGGCTTTCGAAATGCCGGTCTGCACAACTGTCCTGCCGGAAGACCCTGACGATGGGAAGTATACTCAATCGAATGCCATTCACGGACCAGGCGCAATAGAAGCCCCCGATGAAAAAAACACGAGGAAGCTGCAGATCTCCCCTGTGACATTATCTATACTTCCGGGAGCAGCGGAGCCTCAGTCCAGACTCCTCCTGAAGCGTGTTTCTTTGCCCCTGAAAAACTTCGACGTACTCTGGGACGGGTACTCACCGATCATTTTTATCAGTCAGATCCACCTGCAGATACCTCTGCTCAGTCAAGCCTCCAGCCTGACAGGAAATCAGCCGGAAAGCTGGCAGAGTACCGTGTCGTGGATCCCCATACCCTGGAAGACCTTCCTGCCGGAAAGACCGGAGAGCTCCTCTGCCGCGGCGCGATTGTCACAAAAGGTTATTATCACCGCGACGATGTAAACAAGTCTGTTTTTCTGTCTGATGAATGGTTCCGGACAGGAGATCTGGGATGGTTCGATGAAGACGGATACCTGGTCTTCCTGGGAAGGGACGGGGACAACTACAAGATCAACGGGGAAAATGTCTCTCCTCTGTACATTGATCAGGTTATTTCCGAATCCCGGGATGTCATTCAGGCACAGACCGTCGGGATTCCGGATGAAAAGCTTGGCTGGGTGGGAGTTGCTTTCATCGAGCCTGCTGTCTTCTGCGCCGCCTCCAAAAACAGGATCATGGAATATTGCAGTGAAAATCTCGCTTCCTTCCAGGTACCAAAATATTTTTTCTTCATAAGCGGAAAGGACTGGCCAAGGACCTCCAATGGAAAAGTGACCAAGAAGCTTCTCCGCGAGGAAGCTGTCCGTCTTCTTAATAAAAATAAATTTTCAAAAAATGACAAATACCTCTGATTTTGCTTGACTGAACCGTACAAAGACGCGGTCTCCTGCCATTGATAGAATGAAATAAAGAAAAAGGACTTGGGAAAACACTTTCCCAGGCCCGTTTTAACACCCGACACCCAACATCAATCACCCACACACCCAACACCCAACACCCGAAAACAGCCAATACCTACGTAAGTACAGAACACATTGAATCCGTGAAAAGCAAGGAGGATGACATGGAAAACAAATACTTTTTGACAGAAGATCAGCTGGCAATCCAGGCACTGGCCAAAGATTTCGCCGACAATACCGTCGCCAAGACCGTCCGTGAACTCGACGAGGCACATGCCTTCCCCATGGACGAAGTCAAGATGTGCGGCGAACTTGGTTTCCTGGGCGTCTGCGTCCCCGAGGAGTACGGCGGAGCCGGCATGGACCACCTGAGCGACGTCCTGGTCATGGAGCAGATTGCAAGGCATTCCTCCTCCCTGGCTTCCATCATCGATGCACACACCTCTCTCGGCTCCATGCCCCTGCTGCACGCCGGTACCGAAGAGCAGAAGCAGAAATACCTTGTTCCCGCTGCTTCCGGCCAGACTCTCTGCGCATTCGCGCTGACCGAGCCCCAGTCCGGTTCCGACGCGGCCGCCACCAAGACCACCGCGATCCTTGACGGCGATGAGTATGTCATCAACGGTTCCAAGGCCTTCATCACCAACTCCACTTACGCCGACACCTTCCTGGTTGCCGCCAAGACGGATCCCGATGCAAAGGGCAGCCGCGGTATCAGCGTCCTGATCGTTCCCAGAGATACTCCCGGATTCGAGATCGGCAAACCCGAGGAAAAGATGAGCAACCGCTCCTCCTACTCCTGCCCGCTGAGCTTCACAGATGTCCGCGTTCCCAAGGAGAATCTGGTCGGCGAAGTCAACAAAGGATTCCCTCTCTTCATGAAATGCGTCGACGACGGCCGTATCGCCATCTCCGCAGTCGCTGTCGGTATGGCACAGGGCGTCCTCGAGCGCGCCACCAAGTACGCAAAGGAGCGTGTGACCTTCGGCAGACCCATCTGTGAGTACCAGGCTATCAACCACAAGCTGGCCGAGATGGAGACCGAGATTGAAGTCGCCCGCCGCATGATGTACCAGGTCGCCCGCATGAGCGATGCCGGCATGAAATCCAGCGCTGAGGCCACCATGCTCAAGATGTTCTCCTCCGAGATGTGTGTCCGCGTCTGTGACAAGGGTGTCCAGATTATGGGCGGTTATGGACTCTGCAACGAGTACGAAGTCGAGCGCTTCTACCGCGATGCCAAGCTTCTCACCATCGGTGAAGGCACCAGTGAGATCTGCCGCATGATCATCGGCCGCCACGTGCTCAACAAGTACAACTAATACAGCCGATACGCTCATCACCGGCATTTATAACAATTCAATTCCATAGCAGACCATACTTTGCGGGCGGAGGGATGCAGTGCAATGGCACCGTCCTTCCGCCTTCATTTTTTAAAATTTTTAAGGATATATAAAAAGATAGAGTTTACAATGGTCCGCATTTTTCAGCAGACAGCTTTTTAGCAGAAAGGAATCCCTATGAGCAGAGAAAACCGCACCTTCCGTTATCTGAGTGAGTTCAACGTCGGAGATACATTCACTACCGCAGCCAAGACCGTCACAGAGACCGATGTCGTCCTCTTCGCCGGTATCACATGGGATCTCAATCCGATCCACACTGACCAGACCTATGCCGAGAAGCTTCCTTTCAAGGGCAGAATCGCCCACGGCCTTCTTGGTTCCTCCATCGCCTGCGGTCTCTGGGGCAAGATGGGCCTCGTAGACGGCAGCGCCATTGCCGCTCTTTCCACAGAGTGGAAGTTCGTCGGTGCCATCAAGATCGGTGACACGATTCACTGCGAGATCGAAGTTCTCTCCTGCGACCGATCCAAATCCAAACCCGAGCGCGGCATTCTCAATATCGGCTACAAGATCCTGAATCAGGATGGTAATCTCTGCCAGACAGGTTCCATGGCCACCATGCTTAAATGGGAAGAATAAAAATATTGCCGATGCAATATTTTTCACTCCGGAGATTTGTGCCGCGCGCGGCATGTTCGGAAGAATAAGGAGATTATCATGAACTGGAAAGAAAAATATGCGGATAAGATCGTATCCGCCGAATATGCCGTCTCCCTGGTGCAGGATGGCGACAAAATCATTTTCGGAGACTGGCTCGGTGAACCGCCCGCTCTGGTGGAAACGCTCTATGATCACGGTATGGAAAAACACGATGTTACCATCATCCATGGCATGAGTCCGGGGTCCAACCGCTGCGTGGATCCTGCCTATGCCGGGCACTTTAAACACGTATCTACATTCCTTGGTCCCAATTCCCGCCCCGGCTACAAGGAAGGTACAGTCGAGTACATCGGCGGAACCAGCTTTCACTGTTGGCCGGAAATGTTCGCTGTTTCCGATATTCTCAATCCCCACTGGGCTTACGTGCAGGTTACAGAGCCGGATGAAAAAGGCATGTGCTCCTACGGCGTCGACTGCTCCTTCACCGAGCCCGCCGTGCGCACAGCTGCCAGGGGAAAGGTCGTCGCCCAGATCAATCCCAACTTCCCCCGTATCGGCGGCAAGATGCTGCACATCGATGACATAGACTATATCGTCTGTCAGGAGTCTCCCCTGTACACGATCGGACGCGCAGGCGTCAATGAAAAAACACAGAAGATCGCAGATTACTGCGCCAGCCTGATTGAGGACGATTCCACCATCCAGCTGGGTATCGGCGCCCTTCCGGACGCGATCGCCCGCAATCTTAAGGACAAGAAAAATCTCGGCGTCCACTCCGAGACCCTCACAGAGTCCATGATGGAGCTGGTCGAAGCCGGTGTTATCAACAACAGCATGAAAACCATCAACAAGGGCGTCTGCATTGGCTCACAGCTTGCAGGTTCCGAGGCCTTCTACCGCTACTGTGAGAACAATCCCATGTTTGAAGTACATCCTGTCGACTACGTCAACGATCCCTACATCATCGGACAGAACTACAAGCAGGTTTCCATCAATGCATGCCTGGAGATTGATCTGAAGGGTCAGGCCAACTCCGAGAGCATCGGAGGCATACAGTACTCCGGTATCGGCGGTCAGCTCGATCATGTGCGCGGCGCCCAGCTCTCCAAAGGCGGTAAGTCTATTCTCGCGCTCAACTCGACAGCAAAAGGAGACACGATCTCCAAAATTGTCCCCTTCCACGCACACGGCAATATTGTGACTGTTCCCCGCTACGACATCAATTATGTCGTCACAGAATACGGTATCGCAGACCTCAAATACAAGACCGAGCGTCAGCGCGCCGAAGCACTCATTGCCATCGCACACCCCAACTTCCGCGATGAGCTCCGGTTTGAAGGCAAAAAACTCGGCGTCCTGTAGACACCCTCTGCATCATTACTCGCATCAAATGCCCTGAGGAATCCCTCTCGCAGAGCTTCCTCAGGGCATTTGTAAATCCTCTAAATCCAATAAAGCCGCTAAATCCTCTAAATCCTTTAATCCACTTAATCCACTTCTGCTGCCGGCATGGCCGGCTCGTCTTCGAGCGCCTGCGGCTTTGCAGATCACTTCTGGGAGGTTTCTATGAATATTCTCATTCTCTCCTGCAGCAGTCATCCAAATGGAAACACAGAGCAACTTGCCAGAGCTTATGAGCGGGGATGTCGTGAAGCGGGACACCAGACACACCTGCTCTGCGCACATCAGACCAAAGTATCCCCTTGCCTCGGCTGCAATTACTGTACCGAACACGGTGTATGCGTACAGAAGGACGGCATGCAGGCCATCTACGAGGCATTTCACTGGTGTGACCGCATCGTTTTCGCAACCCCGGTCTATTTCTGGAACATTTCCGGCCAGATGAAGCTGATCATCGACCGGCTCTATGCGACAGGCGTCCCCAGTGACAAAGGCTATTTCGCTTATCCAGTTAAACGATGTGCCCTCCTCGCCACCTCCGCGGACACAGAGAAACATTTCTGGGTCTTTGAGTCCGTGCGCCAATACTTCGAGCGTCTGACTGACTATCTGCGCTGGGAGCGCGACGGAATGCTCTTTGCCGGAAACTGCGGAGGGACCAAGATGCCCCGCCGGATCGGAGAGACCGACTGGCTGGAGAAGGCATATGAACTCGGCAGAAAAGAAATCTGAACCACGGAAACCAATAAATAAAAAGGGGCTGTCGCATCTGCTTTAGAATAAGTGGATGCAACAGCCCCTTTCTCCTCTTCACCTCCTCTATGATGTTCTGAGCGATGAGAGAGCGCAGGGCACAGAGCAATACGCAGCTTTATTCATGTGAGTATGCGAACACAGGTCATGGCCGCAAGTATCAATATCCTTCTAACATTTTTAATCTCTGAAGCTTCTGACGGATTTTTTGAAAGTCCACTGCACAGGATCCCCGGGAAATTCCTATCGGCACCTTATCCCGGAAAGAATACGCATCCGGCATTGTTTCGGAAGTGCTGCCTTCTTCATGATCAAAGCAGAAGGCATACACTTTTTCCGCCAGAGGATCAATGATCCAGTATTCCCGTACTCCATGTCTCTGATACAGCTCCCTTTTTCTCCACAGATCATTTTCCGGGTTGGATGGCGAAAGTACCTCAACAATAAAATCAGGGGTTTTATGAAGTGGTCCCGCTTCCCTCCTCTCTTCTCTCCCATCTTCTTCATGAGGCATACAATGCACATAAATGTCCGGCTGAACAACTGTCTTTTTTTCATTCCCGAGCGGTACATCCGACGGTGCGATAAAAGCAAAACAGGGAGCATCAAGTTTCTCGATACAATCTGCAATCTGTCTGATAATCTCTAATGCCGCCGTCTGGTGAATCTCTGTGGGTGATGCCATAGCGTAAAAAACACCGTCAATCAATTCCGCCCGCAGATCATCGGGAAGGGCGTAATATTCCTCCTCCGTGTGTCCTCCGCCATCCGGGATCCCGGGATCCGGCAGTATACATTCCTTTCCCGCATTTTGGATATATGCAGCGGCAGCGGATGGTTCCTGTGCGATACCGTCCGCTCTTTGTCCTGTCCCAATCTGTTGAGACCCTTTCGCTTCTTCATTTGCTTTTTCTTTTGCTTTTTCTCTTGTTTTTTCTCTTGCTTTTCCTTTCTCTGTCTCTCTTGTCCGATCCATTTCCGTCCCCCCTTTTTTATTATTCCAAAATATTAGTATTCAGAAACGATTCAGCTTCACCTTTATTCAGATTGATATCTGAATCTGCAGTTTGCCCGCCGCACACTTATCCGTATTTACGGATTATTCGTCTTACGTGTATATATAACAGATATTGCCTTCGCCTGTCAATATGATTTAATTCGTTTATTCGAATCACCTGAAAAGGTGTTACTCATCACAAATGAGGTCATTGTCCGGGTCAGTCGGAACCGTCATTGATCGACTCGGGAAGGCAGGTTTTCGGACAACCTGCCCGGTGTCTCAGCCGTCCTTCGCGGCTTATTTACAAAAACACGGGCTTTGGCTGGTTTTCATCGCATTCTTCTCCAAAACATGGTAGAGTGGTATTTGCTCCTGCATCCCGGACTGCGCATTGCAGACGTAGATACAGAAGACAATCAAGATCAAGGAGCCATTGCCATGAATTCCGATACCCGGACCAAGGACACCCGGGGCACGCTGATGATGCTGGGCGCATCTTTCTGCTTCTCCCTGGGCGGTATTCTGCTCAAAATCATTCCCTGGAACCCCTTTGCGATCAACGGAGTCCGCAATCTGATCGCCGCCTGTGTGATCGGTCTATATATATTCTTTACTCACCACCGCATGAAGTTCAATTTCACGGTCTTCATGGGCGCTGTATGTATGGCCGGTGTGACGACAATGTTTGCGATCGCCAACAAGCTTACAACAGCAGGAAATGCAATCGTTCTGCAGTACAGTATGCCGATCTGGCTGATCCTTCTGATGTTTCTGTTTTTCAGAAAAAAGCCTTCCCGGCTGGAGGTCATCACAATTGCGCTTGTTCTGATCGGCATCCTTTGCTTCTTTTTCGACAGTCTGTCCACGGGAAGGATCGCGGGAGATCTCATCGCACTTTTTTCCGGCCTTTTCTATGCAGGCATGTTCATGCTCAACCAGTTTGAAAAAGGAGATGCCCTGTCCTCCATGGTGATCGGCCAATTTCTGTGCGGCATCTGTCTTTCCCCCATGGTCCTGAGGGAAACGGTTTTCACTCCTCCTGTTCTTGCCGCGGTCTTTGTCCTTGGAAGTGTGCAGGTCGGACTGGCCTACATCCTGTTTTCCATCGGTACGCGGTATACCAATCCGATCACAGCTTCCATCATCAACGCCGTGGAACCGGTCCTGAATCCGATCCTGGTGGCTGTCTTCTACGGAGAAGTCCTGGCGCCTCTCTCCATGGCAGGTGCTGCCATCGTTGTCGGAAGCATCCTTTTTTACAATATCCGAAAACTGAAGGCATAAGGTACCCGGGGAATATCCTTTGGTATAGTTCTTTTACCCATAGTTCTTTTATCCCTTTCTTCAGCAAAAAGAGCATTCCTGGAAATATTGCAGTAATATGATTCGATTCTGTAAAAGAATCCCAGACACAGTAAGATGAAAAACAATAGGTCAGAGGCGGCAATATGAACTGCTGTGCAGTTCATATGCGCCCTCTGCCCCCCTCCCCCGGCCGGCCCGTGTCCGCCGTAAGGCGGAAATTTTTATTACACAGGCCGTGTCATAAGAAAAGCTCCGGCCGGATTCTCTCCGGGCGGAGCTTTTCTTTTGCCGGAGACGGAACCTCTCCGGAGTTCATACACTGTTATACAGTCATGGTTATACAGTCATGTACAGAGCTATATTTTTCTCTCTGCAGATGATTCTGCAGAACAGCTGTCAGTCCTCGATTTATTCAGAAACCTTTACAAAGACACAGTCCTCTTCGTTTTTGGAGTCGCTCCAGCGAATCTTGTCGCCTTCTTTCATCAGTGCGCCTTTTGTCACATCCTCTTCGGAGATGGTCTCATTGTCATTTTCATCCCAGGTGTGAACTGTGTAGCCGCCGTTCTCATAGGACAGCATTCCGGAAGTCTCATCATAGGTTCCGCTGATCTCCCAGGTAGAAGCCTCTTTCGCGCCCGATGCCCAATGGATCAGGATATGATAGGTTCCAGTCTCAGCTTTTTCGACATCCATAGTTGCACGCTGGCTTACTTCGTCCTGCCAGCTTCCGGTCAGGTCCATCTCGCCGGTAAAGTCCTCCAGGAACTCATCCTTCTTTGCGTCAGCCTCTTCAACTTCTTTCTGTGCCTCGTCCACAACCGCCTGAGGATCCACTTCCTCAAAGTTCTCTTCCTTCTTCTTTCCGCAAGCAGAAAATGCCATTACGCTCAGAACAAGTGCACCTAATACCAACCATTTATTCTTCATTTGTATATCCTTTCCCTTTTTCGTTGGATGAATGTTTTGCTTTTGATTATTACTATTGATTATTGCTTTTGATTATTGCCATCTGTTATTGCTTTTGTTTTCTTCTTTTGTTTTTCCTTCGTTTTTGTTTTCTACGCGGTCAGTATAGCAGGGGATTGTGCACAGAACTGTCACACAATGTCCGGTGTCAAAGAAGGAGGGATACAGAGATGATTGCTCCAGTGAACAAATGCCCCGCCTCTGTCTGCCTTTTCAGGGAACAGAGACGGGGACTTGTATGATGATTTTTTCAGTGATTCTTGTGATTTCTGATTTACAGCAATCCTTTATTGAAAGCGATTAAGCGGTAATCCTTGATGCAATCTCTCTTATTTCGTCTTCTCTGCCTCAGGTGCTGCGGTCGATGCGGCTGTCTTTGCTTCGGAAGGCTTAATCTCTGTCTTCGTTTCGTCATCCTTGATCACTGTCTCTGCCGCTGCAGCAGCTGCAGCAGCTGCTGCTTTGCTCTCCGGGAGGCCTGTTACATTGACGTTCCTCGTCACCTTGGCATCATAGGTATTGGCCTTGATGATCTCGGACAGATCTACGCCGGTCGCCTGGGACATCGTGTCAAAGACCTGTTTCATGACCACAGGCATGTTGCCGGAAATCTGGGCAGCGCCGCTGCCTCCGTCGCCTGTACCATAGATATTGATGCTGTCGATCTGGCTGAGAGGCTTGGCGATCTCGCTCGCCATCTCGGGCATGATCTTGATCATCATTTCAACAATAGCAGCGCTGTTATACTTTCTGTAAGCCTCAGCGCGCTTCTCCATGGCTTCTGCTTCCGCAAGACCTTTTGCCCTGATGGCTTCTGCTTCCGCGAGACCCTTTGCCCTGGCAGCTTCCGCTTCCGCAAGACCTCTTGCCTGGATACCGGCTGCCTCCGCGTCATACTTGGCCTTGACACCGGCCGCCTCCTGCTCTGCCTTGAACTTATCAGCGTTTGCCTGTGCCTTCCTTGCTTCAGCCTCACGCTCCTGCTCGAACTGGGATGCCTCTGCCTCTTTCTGCCTCTTGGCGAGTTCGGCTTCTGCCTTCTGCTCGGTTGCGTATCTTTCCGCCTCGGCCTGCTTTCTGATGTTAGCGTCGAGCTCTCTCTCCTTGATCGCGACCTGACGCTCTCTGAGGTCTGCCTCTCTCTCCGCCTGCGCGATCTGCGCATTCACGGTCTCGGTGTTGACCTGCTTCATCTGGATCTGCTTCTGAATATCATAAGCAGCATCCGCTTCCGCGGCCTTGGTATCCTCAAATTTCTTGAGTTCGGCCTGCTTCAGAGCCAGCTCGTTGTTCTTCTGTGCGATTTCCAGATTTGCGATGACCTTGGCGTCATTTGCCTCTCTGGATGTCTCGGCCTGTTTGATCGCGACGTCTCTCTCGGCCTCAGCCTTGGCGATTGCCGCTTCCTTCTGGATTTTGGACATGTTGTCCTGGCCCAGGGCATTGATCAGGCCGTTTTCGTCGATAACCTTCTGGATATTACAGGAAATAATCTTGATACCCAGATTGTTCATATCCGACTGCGCTTTTTCCTGGACCTGGTCACCGAAGGCTTTCCGGTCCGAAGAAATGACACGCAGTTCCATGGTGCCGATGATCTCACGCATGTTACCCTGAAGGGAATCTGTAAGAGCCCTGACGATCTGTTCTTCCTTCATATTCAGGAAGTTTTTCATGGCAAGGTCAATGCCGGGAACCAGCCTGTAGTGTTTGCCTTCCAGAGGATCTCCGGGAGGATAAACCTGATCGCCGTTGGGATCCGATACTTTCACCATTTCCTTGTCAGACATCACTGCGACTTTGGCGATCGCGTCAATGTCAACGCCGATAAAGTCCTTGGTGGGAATATAGCCGTTAGTCTTGATATCGACGGAAACCTGCCTCAGAAGAAGCTTATCCATACGATTGATCAGCGGCAGGCAAAGACCCGCATGCCCGATCAGAACTTTCTTTCTCCCGGCACCGGTAATGATAAACGCGGTGTCCGGCGGAGCTTTCACATAACTGACCAGGATCAGGGCAACGATCAGAGCGACTACTATGACTGCCGCCACAGCAATAACTACTACATTCTGCATACCTGCAATCTGCATAACTATTTCTCCTTTACTCTCGTTTTTCCGTCCTTCGGGCAGGAAGCTCAGCGCCGGTTTCCGGTATTCTGGCCTTGTCGTTCAGGACGTCTGCCAACATGTCATTTCCCATCTTACACCCTGAATGAAACAAATGATAGAAAAACATGCGGTTTTACTATGGTATTTGTCTGAATCGTATCTGTCCGATTCAGATTAAAATGCATTATAGCCCCGAATTCTTTAACAACATACAGCATTTTGTTAATAAATTATGGCCTTTATTTTAAATATTATCTGCCGGAAACAGGGGCTGACAGGATTCTGCATGTCAGTTCTCACCGGTATGCAGTGTATCCGCAAAAGAGCAATCCGGAACAGCGATTCCATCGGGGTGCAAAAAAAAGGTGATTTTCTGCGCAATTTGGCAAACTTTTGCGCAAATACAGCAGCAGAATCAATCCTAAAATGGAACTGCAGATAAAAATGTAACCGTAGAAAAAACAGAACTGCAGATACACGAAATTGCAGAAATACGGAACTGCAGAAAGGAGCAGGATCATGTTTAACAGAGATGTCTTTTACCGTCAGCTGGACGACGTTTATGAGCGACGCGATATCGACGCGATTGAAAAGTTTCTGCTGGACACCCTGCGTGCGCTGGCGGAGGAGCGGGCCTACAACACACCTTCCTGTGATCTGTGCATCACTCCGGCCGACCGTATCAGCCTGAACAGCGGCTATCTCAAAAATCTTCTCACAGTCCAGAACGAGCTTCTCAGTCTTTACCGCGGTGTCAACCGCTTTGACGAATGCCTGCGGATTTCTTCCGTGATGAAAGAGGAGATGACGGAACTCGATCTTCTGAAAACCGACCAGTACGCCATCCTCCTTCTCAATGAGGGCACTGCCTACCGCATGATGGGCAGAACGGGGGATGCCTTGAAGGATTTCGATGAATGCGACGGTATCCTGCAAAATGTCCGGGGCGTTGATCCTTTTACTGTCGCCAGCCTTTACAACAACCGCGCTCCCGTACTCCTTCAGCAGGCAAGGACCCGCGATACAAAGGAAGCCGCCCGGTCAGATTATGAAAAAGCCCTTGAGGACCTGCGCAAAGCCCTGGAAATCGTCCGCAGGATCGGAAACCTCCGCCGGGAGGAGGCTGTGACACTCTGCGGAATCGCCGAAATCTGCAGCCTGCTCGGAGATGACGCTGCAGGTGAATCTGCTGCCGATCAGGCAGTTGCTCTCTACAAAACAGCAGGGACCGATCCCCACGAAGGCGCCGCCCTCAACGTCAAGGCCCGCTTCCTCTATAAAAGAAAAGACTTCCTCAAGGCAGCTGAACTCTTCACCGAGGCAGCCCGGATCACCAAGTCCTACTACGGTGAAAATGAGGACTACCGCATCTGTATGGCGAACGCCCGTAAAGCTGAAGAAGCCGCAAACGCGTGAGTCTCTGAAGACGGTTCTGCGCCGCAGGATGAGTCGCCAGGGACGGTTCTGAATAACTCATTGCGTGCAATGAGTTATTCAGAACCGTCCCATGTGACTCATGCCGCTCAAATTACCCAGACAAGGCCGCCCCCGGCGTCCCGTCCCTGCTCGAACTAAAAGGATTACAAGGGATTACAGAAGATGAAATCACAGACCATGGATATGACACACGGCTCACTGGCGGACAAGCTGATTTTCTTTGTACTGCCTCTGATTGCAGCAAATATGCTGCAGCTCCTGTTTAACGCTGCAGATGTTATTGTAGTCGGGCGCTTCGCGGGGAGTCTTTCCCTCGCGGCGGTCGGCAGTACAACGAGCGCTATATTTCTCTTCATAAATGTTCTGATGGGGCTGTCCGTAGGTGTCAACGTCATGGTGGCGCGCTATCTTGGAATGGCGGAAATCTCAGGCACTGATTCCCGGAAAGGTCTTTTTGATCCGGACAGGCTCACCGGCTCTGCGCGGATGATCTCCCGTACCGTGCATACAGCGGTCTCTGTCGGAATCATCGGCGGCATCGGGGTCGGACTTCTGGGGATCCTGGCCTCCGGGCCGGTGCTTCGTCTTATGTCCGTTCCGGAAAATGTCTTTCCGCTTGCCCGCCTGTATATGCAGATCTACTTCGCCGGAACAGCCTTCAACATGCTTTACAACTACGGCGCCGCCGCCCTCCGCGCACAGGGGGATACGCAGCGTCCGCTTTTTTACCTGACCATCAGCGGCATTCTGAATGTCCTTCTGAATCTTTTCTTTGTCATCGTGCTGAAGATGAATGTGGCGGGTGTTGCCCTTGCGACGATTTCCAGTCAGGCAGTCAGTGCCTTTCTCGTGCTGCGATGTCTGGCTAAAATGGACAGCCCTCTCAGGCTCTCCATAAAAAAGCTCTGCATTGATCTTCCCATTCTGTTGGATATGGCACGCATCGGTGTGCCCGCTGGCCTGCAGATGTGTCTCTTCAGTGTTGCCAACATGACTGTCCAGGGCGCGATCAACTCCTACGGTGATATCATCATGGCCGGCGCAAGTGCGTCCACCAGTATTGAGGGCTTTATGTATGCTGCCATGAATGCCCTGCACCAGGCATCGCAGACTTTCACCAGTCAGAACGTCGGCGCCGGAAAATATGACCGCGTGGACCGGGTCGTCAGGACCTGCCTTCTCTATACTTTTGTGACCGCCGGCTTTATCGCCGGTATCATGTACTTTTTCCGCTATCCTCTCCTGCGGATTTACAACACCGACCCGGCTGTCGTCGAAGCAGGCGTCACGCGCCTTGTCATCATGGTTGTCCCCTATTTCCTCTACGGGATGGCGGATGTCTTCGTCGGTGCGATCCGCGGCACCGGCCACGCACTCTCTCCGGTCATCTCGACCCTGCTGTGCACCTGTCTTCTGCGTATCCTCTGGACGCTGTGGCTGGACACCGGCCGCTTCGGTGTGGAATGGGTCTACTACTCCTTCCCCGTCACCTGGTTCCTGCTTCTGATCATCGTTGCCGCCATCTGGCACATGGTGCGCAGAAAAGCCGGCTGGCCGACTGCTGAAGGTATACAGCAGAAGACTGCTGAAGACTGCTGAAGGCTAAAAAAGCCTAAAAAAGGCTAAAGAAGGCAGGCTGGAAAAACACCCTGAATCTTCCTAAGGCTTCTAAACCGCCTGATAAAAAACTGCCCGCAGGATTTGCCAATCTCCTGTGAGCAGTTTTTTTATTTTCCGTACCGCCCCTCGCAGTGTATGTTTCCCGGAGAGTCTTCGTGCAATCCGACAGCCGGGTATTGTTTCCAATACAAAGAGGGGCAGTCAGAACCGTCCCGGGTTCACCGGTGCATTGTCCGCTGGCAAAGCGGGACAGTCGGAACTGTCCGGATGTCCCGGTACAGGCTTACAGTCAAAATGGGGCAGTCAGAACCGTCCCAAATGTCCCGCTATGATCCAGATGCCGCCGATTCCGACAAAGGCATAAATTACTTTGCCGAAGACGGACGAGGGGATTTTATCATGGATCACAAGTCCCAGAAGTGTGCCGGCCATCAGAGCTGCGGCACCGGCACCGACCATGGGTATGTCCGTCAGGTCAAGCCGCCCCAGCACCAGGCTGATCACCAGGATCATGAGGTTATTGACGCAAAGGAATGCCTGGATTGTTGCCAGGTATTCCTTTTTTCCTTTTGCGGCAGGCAGAAGATACAGGGCCGCGGTGGGGCCGCCGGAGGCAAAAAGGCCGTAGCAGACGCCGCAGATAATGCCCAGGATCGTTCCTGATTTTGGTGTTGGCTGTACGTGGATCCTGTTGGAAAAAACGAAGAAGAAGACGGCCACGGCAGCAAACATGAAGCCCAGCAGCAGGTACATCATATCGGAGCTTACCTTTGCGGAAAGAATATTTACGATTCCGCAGATGACGGCGGTGGGAATCAGTACCGGCAGCATAACACCCCACTGGATCGAATCCCTGTATTTTAAAGAGATGTACAGGGTGCTGATACTGACCATGATGATCGAAAGACCCATGGCCTTGCTGTATTCCATGATCAGCGGCAGAAAGCCCATGGTGATCATGGTTGTGCCGAACCCCAGGGCGCTCTGCACACAGGCGCCTGCCAGGACCACGATCATGACATATAGAATTTCATATAAGGACATCATCTTTTCGCTTTCCTCCACTCCAGAGGTGTGCAGCCGAACTCTTTCATAAACAGTCTGTTAAAATAGCTTTGTTCACCGATTCCGCAGGCATTGGCGATATAGGAAACTGGTTCGTCGGTAGATGTCAGCATCCTGGCCGCCATCTCCAGGCGGTAGCTGTTGAGGAAATTGACCGGTGTCTTCTGCGTGTATTTGCGGAAGAGGCCGGCACACTTCGAGCGGCTTACGCCCGCTGCGCCGGCAATATCATCCAGAGTGATTTTTTCCTGATAATGTTCATAAATATAGGTGCTCATTCTCCTCTGCAGGGAGATATCGCTGGTGTAGGAGACCGGAACCTCGTCCTGTCCGATATAAATCTGGTAGAGCCTGCGGAAAATCATAAAAATATATCCGATCACATCCAGTTCATAGCCGACCGGTTTCTCTTCCGCCAGTTCATACAGGGAATCAAAAATATCCGAGATCAGCCTGGCATAGCTGTTCCTGCCATCCATCTGCACATGGGAAAAATCCGGGTTATGGATAATGGGTATGATATATTTTTCGTATATTTCCTTATTGTGAGCCAGAAGGTCTGCCTTCACCGTGAGTACATCCAGGTCACCGACGGTCTGCTCCATATTATAGACGCGGTGCAGTGTATCAAAATTGATAAAGCAGAGCTCTCCGGGATTCAGAAGCTGATCGGAATCATTTACATGGCAGTGAATACTGCCGCTGCGGACCCGGATGATCTCCAGTTCATCGTGCCAGTGAAGAAGTTCTTCATGTCCTCCCTCCGGAAAGACGGTTTTCTGCTCCAGGACAACCGGCAGCGGTCCGAATTCATACCTCTTTCCTTTTCTGTCTATATCTTTCTTTGTTCCGCTGAAAACTATTTCCATCTCCATCTCCTTTGAGCAATATACAAAGGCGTATTCTCCGGATAAAAACATGCACTTTTCTCCAGTACACCCTTCAATTATGTTTATATCATATGTTTCATCTGAAATCTATCATAAAAATCGTTAAAATTAACGAAATAGTTCAAATTTTGTACAAAATATTGCAATATTATTTTAAATATAAATGATATTATTTAATCGAAGTAAATCCAGTGCCGCAGGGCGGCAGAGAACAAAAACACGAAAACTGATAAAAGTTTTTTTCATAAAGTTCGATAAACTGGTATACTGACTATAGGAACTAATAACTTATATCCAGGCATTTTTATGAAGGAGGAAAATATGCTGTTTTATAAGTGCGAGAAGTGCGGTAATTTTGTAACTTTCCTTGGAAAGAAATCCGGATGTACTCCTTTCTGCTGCGGCGAAGAGATGAAGGCAATTGAGCCCAACACAACAGACGCTGCACAGGAAAAGCATGTCCCCGACGTAGCAGTTGACGGAAACAAAGTGACCGTTAAAGTCGGTTCCGTTGCTCATCCCATGATGGAGAAGCACTATATTGAATACATCATTCTGGAGACCAGCCAGGGCTGCCATATGAAGAATCTTGCTCCCGATATGGCTCCTGAAGCAGAGTTCTTCCTTGCTGAAGGCGAGACCCCCGTTGCAGCATACGAGAACTGCAACCTCCATGGATTCTGGAAAAAGGAAATCTGATAAACAAATCAGATAAATAATTCTGATAAATAAATCTGATAAATCTGATCATCAGATATCAAAGCGGGAGTCCCTTTTCCTGAAATCAGACAGGCCGCATCCTCACGGATGCGGCCTGTTTTTTCATTTATTAAGTGCAGAATACTGTATCTTTATTAAGTGCGGAATACTGTATCTTAATTGAGTGCGGAATACTGTATCTTCCCCGAGTTTTTTCTGGGAATCTCATCTATCCTTATAACACTGATCCTCCGGTTCGGGATCCCGGTCATTTCCTCCAGGCAGTAACAGATGCGGTCTGTAAGCTCTTCTGTTTTTTCTTTATTTTCCGGAGAGAATGCCACATATACATGCAGGTCATCGTCTTTTCCGGCACAGGCGAGTTCCAGGTCCGGAAAAGCTGCAAGCAGGATTTTCTCAACCTCATCAAGTCCTATGCGCCTGCCGCCGATCTTTATAAAGCGGCTCTTTCGCCCGACAATGTAATAGAAACCATCTGCATCCCGGCATGCCATATCGCCTGTGTACAGAACCCCCTTAAATTCATCTCCCTTCGCGAGATCCCCGGCACATACGGCATAGCCCATGGCAATGTTCGGACCTCTGTAAACGATTTCGCCCACGGGACTCATCACTGCATCATTCTTGTGATCTGACTCGCTTTTTGTTCCAGCCGGCGAGGCCTCCATGATCGTTCTCTGTTCCGGAATCCTGTTTCCGTATTCATCAACCAGGTCTATCTTTCCGCCGGGGATCGCAATGCCCATACTCCCGCATTTATCGATTGCTCTTTCCGGGGGAAGCCAGCCCATGCGGGGTGAGGCTTCGGTCTGTCCGTACATGACATAAAAACGGATTCCTTTTTCCGCAGCCCACTGCGCGAACTGCATATGCCGTTTTTCAGACAGCTTTCCGCCGGCCTGTGTGATGGTCTTGAGGTCCGGCAGATCCATCTTTGTCAGCCCCAAACGGTTATACATTTCAAAAGTATAAGGCACCCCGCAAAGAGAAGTGCACTTCTCTTCCTTTACTCTCTCCCAGAACCGCTTCTCCATCAGCGTATACCTGGTCAGCAGGATTTTCGCGCCCGCCATCACATGCGTATTGATGATGGACATCCCGTAGGAATACTGCATGGGAAGAACCGTGATCGGCCTGTCCTCTTTGGTGATCTTCAGATAGTCGATGATCGAAGCTGTGTTGGCATCCAGATTCTCCCCGCTGATCCGCACCAGCTTACTGCTGCCGGTGCTTCCCGAAGTCGTCAGAAGAAGCCTCAGTTCAGGAGCCAGGACCGGATCCTTCCCCTCCGGAGCACTGCGAAGAAGACGGTAATCACGAATGGTCAGAATTGCAGTTTCATTCTCTGCCGGGACATGCCTGTCTTCGGAAAAGCCGAAACATGCCTGCAGGGTCTGTTCATCCAGATTATCCGGAACCAGACAAAATGCCGGCCGATAAGTCCGCACAAGTTCATGCAGTAATTCCGGCGCAATATCTGCATCCAGCAGCAGCGGCACTCCGCCCGACTCCAGAAGTCCCAGATAACCAAGGAAAGATCCCGGCGTATTGCGGCAGAGCACAAAGACCAGACGATGGCCTGTGGTTTTCCCCAGTTCTATGGAAAGATTATTCAGTTCCCCGTAAAGGATCTCTTCTCCGTCATCCGTGACCGCGAGGATTTCCTCAGGATGCTCTTTTGCGTAATCGAAGATTTTCATGAGTCTTTCCTCCATGATGAGCCGCCGGGTGAGTCGCCGGGGACGGTTCTGAATGAGTCGCCGGGGACGGTTCTGAATAACTCATTGCGTGCAATGAGTTATTCAGAACCGTCCCTTGTGACTCATCGAACTGCCCGCCTCTCACCTTGATAAGGCATTGATCAGGTCAATCCCATCCCACACTGTGTCCATCTGCAGGGCCTGCCCGGCTTCCACAAAGCGCAGGGCACCGGCAGCTTTCTGTTGCGCGGCAGCGGCGGCCTGCTCAAAGGGATCGATCCCGATGCAGACAACTGTCTGAATGCGGTCTGAAAAACTGGGGAAAATCTGTGTCATATCTTCCGCTTCTGTCTCAAAAAAGAGTCCGAATCCTCCCTTATAGGCCGCGAGATCTTCCGGAAGGCCGGCAAGCCGCAGCACAAACAGTTCATTGCCGCAGAAACGGCGGATGGAGACGATCTTATCGGTCTGCATAGCCGATAGAGCTGCCTTTTCCAGCTTGCGCGCCGCGCGGAAGCCGTCCATTCCATACTCCCGCTCTGCCTCCTGCGCCAGCATGCGCCACCATTTGCCGCGAATTGTTCCGGTTTCGGATTGTTCATCAGCTGCGTCAGACAGAGAATCTCCGGGCGGCGATGCCATATTTATACTTGCCGTTTTTTTCAGCCAGATGACTGTCTGGGGGCTGGAGCAGCCGTTCTGGTCCATGACATAGGTATCGTTGTAAAAGCGGTGCACCAGGTTCCGCAGTGTCTCCCGGTCTGCTTTTTCCAGCGCTTCCTCGCTGATTACCGCCAGGGAGACCCGATCCGGGAAAGTGAGTTCGACAGCATTTTCCGGCATGGGGATCTGCTGCATATGCAGAATGGTCTCATCGCCGCCCCAGAGGACGCGCCCGCTGCAGTCCGCGAGGATCTGTTCCGTCACCGCATCGCTGCGATCATAGCTAATCAGGCTGGTCCGTTCCCTGATGGCAGCGTTTTCCTCCTGCAGAAAAAGTTCCCGGAAAATGCGGAGTACATTCTGCACTGCCTCCCGCTGCAGGGTTCTCTCCGAAATACGGACGATCCCCGCATTTCCTGCCAGAAGGCCGATCGCCCATGTATAGACAAACATCATAGGTACATTGGCGGGGGCGAGGTGAAAAATCTTCCCCCGGCCTGTGCGCCCGGGAGCCGCACAGTATCTGTCCTTCAGCGCGAGCATATGTGTGCGGCGGCACCAGAAGGCCAGCGCCATGGCTTCTGCATCCTGCCTTGCGCCGCGGTCCCGCCGCAGTGCCCGCGAAAAATCATCCAGAAAAGCAAGTGCCTGCGCAGAAAAGGGCTCCAGGACATCTGATGTCGGCCGGTCTGTTCCTGCCAGCAGAGTGACTTCCCGGGGAAAATAGCTGCCGCTTCCGGCAATTTTGATGAGTTCGCTTTTCATTCGTGTCGCCATAGCCTCCGATTGTTCAGTGCACAAATTGATAACCCGAAAATACAGGATTTGTCTGTGATTCCGGCACCTGTGGGCAGCCCGGGCTGCCGACTGCAAACTTCCCGGAGCACACCAGCTTCCGCACCTGCTTCTGCACTCTGTTCCGCCAAAGAGCATCATGCCGTCCATCAGGCTTCAAAAGTATCGCTGCAGCCGCGGATCTCCGCCTTCGGCAGCCGTCCCAGTACCCTGAAATACCTGCCTCTTCTTCCGCAGGGACAGTCGTCCTCACCAAGCAGAACGCCGCGGTCCTCGGTGAGAAGACTGTGTCCGGGATAGGACATGGCAATCGGGGTCAGGACCTGCAGTACGCCCGCTTCACCAATATCACAGACCGTATAGTCCTTTTCCCTTCTTACAATGACGTCTGACCATGTGCTGGTGTGCAAGTGCCCGCATTGGCATTCCATACAGATACTGCCCGTCTGCTCCGCCATTCCATAGTAGCTCCTGACCTGTTCAATCCCCGTAACGGCGCGGATGCGGGAGGCAAACTCCTCCGGAGAAACCGCCTGTGCCTGCAGCTTTTTCCAGCCGCCGCCGTGAATGAGTACGGATCCTTCCAGATCCAGCATGACCCCTGCCGCCTCCAGAGCACGGACAAAATACTTCCAGATCATAAAGGTAAATCCATAGAGCAGGAACCTGGGTTTTTCCCCTCTTTCCAACGCCTTCTGACGATGTCGGTCGATGAATTCCCTGATTTCTTCCAGATTCAGGTCCATGTTTTCGTCCAGTGCATAGCAAATGCGGGAGGCAAATACAGAGAATCCCAGAATGCCTGCTCCCCGCGCAGAGAAATGTCTCCGGTCACGGAGAACTGCCTTCGTATCCAGCATCAGACAGGGAAGACGTCTGTCCCCGATTTCCTCGGAAACAATCCGGGCCAGGACTTTTTGCTGCACGGCGCTCGTCTCCGCATCCAGAAAAATGCGCGACGGCTTCTGTCCGCTCGTTCCGGAGGATGTGATCACCTTGAACACTTGCTCGTCCGGGATACTTTTCAGATCCAGTTCCTTGAAAATGGAGACCGGAAGAAAGGGGATTTCCTCTAACGGAATCTTCTTTTTCGAAACACTTTCTTTTGAAATCTCTTCTTTACAAAAAAAGCTGCCCGCGGGGCAGCCAAGAGCACGAAGGAACCGCCCGTACTCCGGGCATTTCTCACGATGGTATTGCGTACCTGCAGTCAGCATTTTTGCGTACAGGTCTGCTTTCTGTGCATGTGCAAGCCCATAGGCCGGCATTTGGACGAGCCTGTCAATCTCTTCCCGATAGGACATACTTACCTCTCATGTACCTTCTATTTTATTTTGATCGAATGTCATCCGTCTGCAGCAAATGGCAGCTTCCTGCCTGTCTCAGCTTTCCACAGGCGTTCCTGTCATCAGCATTTTGGCAGCAATCTTATCGGTGCCTTCGTTGAAGGCGTCAGCTTCAATTACAAGGAGCTTTCTCCCCTGTTTGATCACTGTTGCCTTGGCGATGACTTTATCTGTTGTGATCCCGCGCAGGAAATTGATCTTGTATTCCACACCGATCAGGGACTGGCCATCCGGCAGGACTGTCAGCGCCGCATAACCGCAGGCAGCCTCACAGACCGCGCCGGTCACACCGCCGTGCATCATGCCTGTCTGCTGCAGAAGGTCTTCCCTTTTTTCACAGGAAATGACCGCAAAGCCCTCTCCCGCGTCTTCCGCATGCAGGCCCATCATTCTGGCAAAACTCTGTGCCTGAATGCCTTCTTCAATCTTTCTCAGATATTCATTCATGTTTGTCTTTCCTCAAATAGCGGAAAATATTGCGCGTCTTTTTTATATCATTGACATCCCCTCGGAAAAAAGTCTCAGCCTTTTTCACTTCTTCTGCAAGTCAAAGGGCTCCCCGTGCCCGGGACAGATGCGGATTCCTGCCGGGAGCGAGCGCAGAAAGGGCTCCGTAATCTTTCGGTAGCTGTCCGAGTCTCCGCCGGGAAAGCGGAGCAGGGGCTCCTCATCCGGAATGAGATAATCTCCGCTGAAAAAGATCTTTTCATCCAGGAAGATACCGGCACTGCCGGGTGTATGTCCGGGCAGAGGTACCAGACGCAGCGTGTGGCCCCGCCAGGGCAGCTGCGCATTCTCCTCAATGATCTCATCCGCAGGTCTGCAGACAATGGGGTCGTAGTGGATCCCCGGCTTTCCCCTGAAATACAGATACACTTCCATGATCCGCGACATATTCAGGCGCGTATTCTGAATGCCGTCATTGCAGACTTTCGAAGCGGCAAAGCGGGCCTGCGGATAAGTCTCCCGCAGAGCATCCAGTCCTGCCATATGATCGCAGTGCTCGTGTGTCAGCAGGATCAGTTCCGGCTCCCATCCGCGCTCACCAAGTATGCCGGGCAGCTGCTCGGACTCTCCGGGATCGATCACGACACATTTCTTATCTTCCGCAAGTATATAGCAATTGCTCTCCGTGAGGGGATCTACGGAAATCACTGTCTGCAGCATAAGGGTCCACTCCTCTGAACATGCAGGAGCACGTTAGTGCTTTAGATTTCGACGCCATAGCGTCCAAGGACGATTTTCCCTTTATTATAATCTGTGAAGTCCAGAACGTCGACGGTGCTGATCTGAATATCAAAAATCTCCTCCAGATCGCTCATAAGATCCATATGCGCCATGGAGTCCCACTTCTTGTCTCCCATATATTTCATTTTGGGGAGGTCTTCCTTTTTCACTTTAAAAAGCCTGATAAAAGCCTTGTCGTATTTTTCCAGATTTGTCATTGCTCTCTCCTTTTCTTTTGGGGAAGACAGGGGGCGGTTCTGAGGGAGACAGGGGACGGTTCTGTGTCTCCTTTTCCTCGGAATAAGGAGACACAGAACCGTCCCCTGTCTCCCTCAGAACCGTCCCCTGTCTCCCTCTGTCTCCCTTCAGCGCATTGCCAGAGTGATCTCGGCTTCCGCGCATATTTTATCTTCTGCAAGGGCCTGACAGCGGCAGACCACAATGCCTGTGTCGGCATGCTCCTCCTTCAGCGCGGCACGCAGCTGGAGCGCTGTGCCGGGGAGGATTCTCCGGCGGAAGCGCACGCGGCCGATTTCCATCAGCAGCGGTTCTTTGCCCGCATAAATGTCTTTTGTCATGACCATGAGGTCTGCAGTCTGAGCCATGGCTTCCGTGGTCAGAACGCCCGGAAAAACCGGGTTTTCCGGGAAGTGCCCCCGGAAGATGTCCCACTTTGGATCCACATAGAGCTCTGCCGCTGCCTCTTTCCCCGGAACCAGCCGGGAGACACTGTCCACAAACAGCATGGGGGGACGATGCGGCAGGATGGCCTCGATCTGCGCCCGGTCCAGTGTCAGCGTCTCTTCCTCTGTAAGCAGCTCCCTGATACGGTCCCTGGTCGGCAGAAGATCCGAAAAACTGCGGATCTGAATCTGTCTCTCTCCGGGCACAGAGAGATCATCCACTTTCGTACACGCCACAAGACATCCGCTTACAATGAGCACGGCGGGATAGGATTTTCCCGGCTGCACGTTGACAAAAGAAAGATCGGGCATCATGCTTTCCAGCCGCTTGACCAGAGAAGCACGGTTATAAGTCGGATTGCATCCTCCGCAGTAGCGGACGCCGATTTCGATTTCCGGCATGGCTGTGTCCTTTCCTGTTCTATGACGTTCTATTACGATCTCATCCGGCGCCTGTTGAGGATTTCCCTCGCCTGGTCCATCAGTTCCTGACTCACTCTGTTTTCCAGTACAGCTCTCCTGACACCGGGCACATGCTCAACCAGTTCTTTGTTGATGAGATCTTCACTTGTCAGATCCGCCGCCGCGCATCCCGCGCAGTGTCCCAACATGCGGAAATAAACCAGTCCGTCCTCCACCCGGAGCACTTCCAGGTCTCCGCCGTGTGTCGCCAGGAGCGGACGCACATATTGGTCCAGCGCGGATTCGATCTGTTCTTCCAAGGTATTCATTTCACGTGCTGTTTCACCCATCTCTCTTACCTCTCTTGCTCATAATAATGATGGATTCTTTGCCTTATACTGATTATAGGGCACAGCACGTTTCCGCTCTCGCCTGTTCGTGGTTTCTACTATGCTGTTTCTCGGATGATTTCTGCAGTATATGTTCTTCATATACTTATGCTATAATTTTGTTATCATAACAGAAGCAGGAAACAACAGCATATTTGTTACCGTAATCCTGCGTCACATATTTGATATTTTTGGGAAAGGAGGCATTTTCCCTTGAAAAAAGTAAGATACGGAATGGTTGGAGGCGGTATCGGATCCTATATAGGTGACGTACACCGCCACGGCGCAATGATGGATGATCTGGCTGTACTGAGTGCCGGCTGTTTTTCCCGCCATCGGGACAAAAATCTGGAGACAGCGGACGCCTGGGAGATTCCGGAAGACCGGGTCTATGCAGATTATCAGGAAATGGCGGACAAGGAATCCTCCCGCGAGGACGGCATCGATTTTGTCACGATCGCGACACCCAACTCCAGCCATTATGAGATCGCAAAGTATTTTATGGAAAAAAATATCCACGTCCTGTGCGACAAGCCTGTCACCATGACCGTGGAACAGGCAGAGGATCTGAAAAAGATCGCGGATGAGAGAAAGCTTCTCTTTGCGGTGCCCTATGCCTACACAGCCTATCCGGCCATCCGGCAGGCGCGGCAGATGATTGAAGAAGGCGTCATCGGCAAGATCATCTATCTCCGCGCGGGACATCCCGAGGACTGGGTCATCTCTTCGGTCCCCGAAGAACCTTCAGGCAGGCTGCCCTGGCGCTTTAATCCGGATATGGCAGGCGAATCCCTCTGCTCGGCTGACCTGGGCACCCACGCGGAGCAGCTGGTCGAGCAGTTTACCGGCCTCACCATCAAGCGCCTGCTGGCTGTCTTCAACACCTGGCCGGCCTATCTTCCCCTTGAGACAAACGTCACCGCTCTTCTGGATCTGGGAGACGGTATCACCGGCGAGCTCTGGGCCTCCCAGATTGCCATCGGCAAGGAGTGCAGCCCCTTCATCTATGTGGTCGGTTCCAAAGGCTCCCTGGAATGGAACCACGAGACCCCTTCCATCCTTAAATATACACCTGTCAACGAACCCACCCGCCTCCTCTCTGCCGGAAGAGACTACATGAGCAAAGAGAGCAACAGTATGGTTCGCGTTTCGGCTGCCCACCATGAGGGATACTTCGAGGCCTTCGGCAACATCTACCGCCCCTTCTGTCAGAATCTGCTGGCTCTGAAAGAGGGAAAACCTTACGAAGGACTGCCCTATCCCTCCATCCAGGAAGGCCTGAACGGCATGAAATTCGTCCACGCCTGCGTGGAGAGCAACCGGCTCGGAAATGTCTGGGTGGACCTGTAACTTCCCGGAAACAATTTTCAAAGCAGCTCCCCGGTTAGTCCTATACTGATCACGAAAAGAAATCAGCCGTCAAGTGAGCCAAAGAGAAAGCAGGTGATCAGATGACATTCAATACCAAAAACAGCAGAAGGGACAATCGGCATGAGACTTCGACGCACAGGAACAATAAGACATGGAAAGTATTCTGCGCTTTCTTTTTCACAATTGTCTTTGCGGCAGGCATGATCCTGTCTGTCAGCGCGGCATCATCTTCAGCTCAGACAGGTGAATCAATTGTATCCGAAAGCGGGGCAGAACAGACTTCGGCGCAGATCCTCCAGGAGTTTGCGGAAAACCTGGATACGCTTTACGGTAAAAGCTTCAAGGGTTTTCTCCTGAAGCCGGGCTCAGAAGCGTATAAAGAAAGCCGCGGCTGCGATTACTCGGATATTCCCACAGGAAACGCTGCATCCTGCATATATGATTATGATCAGGACGGCGAACCGGAACTTCTGACTGTCAGTATCAATGAAGACTATACTCTGACTCTGACAATGTTTGAAATCGGAGAGGACAATACAGTCCAGCCGTCGGCTTCCTTTGTTACTGTCACGGAATATTATGAAAACCCCTTTCCTGTTTATGCCGTGGAACAGGGAGAGGGCATGACAGATGTCTTTCTCTACGAAGACCAAGGCCCGGTGATCTGCATTGACAGCGTAGGAGAAGGGATGACCGCAACCGGGCGCAGACATGCGATTCTTGCACTCACCTATGACGGGACAGCGTTTGCACAGTATGCGGATCCGTTTTTTGACACAAGCTCAGGTGAATTATACGGCGAGCCTGCCGACAATATGTGCAGAAGCCTTGAATCCTTTGGCACAGAAAGCCTGACGCTGGAGGATCTGAAGGAAATCTGCCTGTATAAGACTCCATTTATGGAGTACCTGCATGGAGTGCGCGAGATTTACAGGGCGGATGCTGTGAAAACCTTTGAGGAAGAAGAAATGTATGAATGGGAATCTTCGGGGGCGGAAGACCGTTTCGAAGTGACCTCCATTTATTTCAAAGATCAGAATGAACTTTATGATCACAAAGCTGTGGAACGTTTTCCTGCCTTCCTTTCAGGTAACAGCCATCAAAGGCTTCCCTTCTGTGAAGAGCTTTTTTTCAACGGTACATTGAGGTGGGAGACCGTCTTTTCCGGTGCCGGACCAGACGGAAATCTCTACACAATCGGGTATACTTATTTACAGTTCGATCAGGAATCCCGTGAAACGGGATTCGAGACCAGATTCAGTGAGCTGACTCGGTACTTGTGGGTGACGGAAGAAAAGATCTATATGGTGTACGGCCTTACTGAGGAAGAAAAAAAGCTCCTGCTTGAAGAAGGCACACTCCCTGAGAGAGCTGAGCTTGTCTGCAGTCCGGAAGATATGCCCGACTCGCTGGAACCAGGCCAGGCAGGCCCGCACCGGATCATTGAGACGGATCCGGAGGGATTTGTCCGGTATCAGAGTTACAATATTCCTTCCGAAAACCTGGAAGCCAGGGGCTGCCTTACTCTGATCTGGAAAAAAGGTGAAGGTCTGGTCGGTTATCAGAGCAAACGGACACCTGCCGGCGCCGATTGTCTCCAGGTATGGGATCCGGAGTATCTGGAAAGAAACAATGCTGACCTGGTTATGAAATCCGCGGCAGAAAGCTGAACCGAAACCGGTAAATTGATTTCTGCGGTAAATTGTTACTGCTGTTAAGACATGATAAAACAGGGCATAAGCCTGCCGAAAACAATCCCAAAAATGGCTGCCGCAGATGCGGCAGCCATCTCCAATTACCAGCGAAGTGATCATTTGCTGTCATCCTTACCGGATACATATTTATCGAATACGTATTTACCTGCGGAAGTCTTACCGGATACATATTTATCGAATACGTATTTACCTGCAGAAATCTTTACCGGATAAAGTTTGTGAATGTCCTGGGATGTGTCTCCGGCGGATCGATCTTTCCCTTGGCCGCATCGATAACCTTTACTGTCCAGGCGATGTTGCGGGCGAGCTTGGCCACGACTTCGAGGCCCTCGATATCCTGCTGTACCTCACCGGGATCCGCGCCGTGCACAGCTCCCCAGTAATCTGAGGTGACGATCACCATCTCCATGGCATCCATATAGCCCAGCAGCTGCTGGTAGGTCGCCATACCGCCGGAACGGCGGAGCGTACAGAAGGCGGCGCCCACCTTGTGATGGAACTTATTTTCGCTGCCGCAGCAGGCCGCCAGGAAAATACGGTCCAGGACACATTTCATGCCGCCCGCGATTCCTCCGTGGTAGACCGGCGAGGTCAGGATAATTCCGTCTGCTTCGATGCACTTGTCAATGATCTCATTGACCATGTCGTCCTTCTGGATGCAGTGGATATCCCCTTCGTTCAGGCAGTGATAACAGGCCATGCAGGGATGGACGCGGGGACCGGGCTGCAGGACTTCAAATTCGATCCCCTCCTTTGCGAATTCCGCCGCCATGACATCAAGACATTGTGAGACATTTCCGCCTTTCCGCGGTGACCCGTTAATAGCGATCACTTTCATGCGGGTTCCTCCTTTCAATCAGATATGTGCACGATAAAGAATATCTCGTCAGATTCTAATCAGTATTATATCTGTATCAGGCGCAGGCAACAAGAAAGCCCTTGTCTTTTTGGAGTATTTTTGCCGAAAACAAAAATAGTCCCCGGGAAACCGATCTGCTTTCCCGGGGATTTCAAATGCAAAAAAGCAAGACAGGATTTCCGCCGGTTTCCGCCGGATAATTCTTCAGTCTCTCGTCAGATGTTTGATCCACTTGCCGCTGCGGACACGCAGAAATGCGGGAACCGCCTTAAAAATCTGGTCGGACTGGATGCAGAACACGACCATGGGGACTGGAAGCCGCCATACAAAGGCCGCCAGCAGAGAAAGGGGCATGACGATCGCCCAGGTACTGATCAGGTTGAGCCACATCGTGAACTTTGTGTCTCCGCTTCCTCTCAAAATTCCGTTGCCCACAGGCATCTGGTAGGACATACCGACCATGACAAAGCAGAGAATGACCATGATCTGATCCGCGTAGAGGAGCGCTGTTTCACTGAGATTATACATGCTCAGGAGGGGTGTGCGCAGAACAAACAAAACAGCGGCGAGAATGATTCCTATTCCCAGATCCAGGACGGAAAGCGTCCTTGCATCGGAACGGATCCGGGGCATGTCTCCCCGTCCGACAGATTGGCCCATCACAACGCCGGAAGCGGAGGCCATGGCTGCCACGATCACTTTCAAATACTGATAAAATGTCATGGCCACCGAATTCGCCGCGATCGCGTCCGAGGCGTCAGGTCCCGGCAGATGTCCCAGGATCGCTGTCTGCATGGGAACAGAAATCGCCCAGAGAATGCCCGTCAGCATGACCGGAACGGCCACCCTGTAGTAGTCCCTTTCCAGTTCACGGTCGGCACGTCCCTGCACACTGTTCCTGTCCCGGGCCCGGACCCACGGCAGCCCCTCGGAAAAGAGTGTCAGGTCTCTGTCCTTGAACCTCACATAGCCGAAAACAACGGCAAACTCAATGATCCGGGAGAGGAGTGTTCCGATCGCAGCACCCCGCACACCCATCTCGGGGAATCCGAAGTGGCCGAAGATCAGCGTATAGTTTACAGATCCATTGACGATCAGAGAGATCACGGAAATATAAAAGGAGATCCGGACTGTCCCGACGACTCGCAGAGCTGCCATCAGGGTCGCGGACAGCATGAACAGGGGAAATGTATAGAGCAGGATCTGCATATAAACCCGCCCCTGATCAATGATTGCCGTATCACGGGTAAAAATCCCCAGCACCTGTCCGGGCAGGATCAGGCATATTCCTGCAATCAGCAGACCCCAGGCCAGGGAAAGCTTAAGCGCGAAGCCCGTGATCTTCCGCACCGGCGACATACGTTTCTGCCCGTAGTACTGAGACGCCAGGATGACCAGCGCGTCACAGACAGTCAGGGAGACCTGCTGAACCATAAAGAAAATCTGGTTTACCGTCGCCGCGCCCGACAATGCCGTCTGGGAGTAGCTTCCCAGCATGATGTTGTCCAGCATATTCACGCTGTAAGCCACAACATTCTGCAGGGTCACCATTGTAAAAATAGAAAACAGCAGGCGATAAAACTCCCGGTCCTGTGTAAAAAAAAGATTCTTTGCTCTTATTCATAATGTTCCTCTTCAGTCAGCCTTAATCCGCCGGAATCTGCCTATGATCTTTCCCTTCACCTGTTTCATGTTATATGTTTCTTGTTATAGTTTAGAGGCTGTTTACGAAAAATTCAAGGGAGACAGGGGACGGTTCTGGGGGGAGACAGGGGACGGTTCCAATGGTATTTAGTTAGGCCGAAACCTCCCTTGGCGCTTGCATGCCATCCCATTTATTCATCTGCATGTATTTCCGTTATTGGCCCCTC
>ONKG01000053.1 GCA_900318375.1 uncultured Lachnospiraceae bacterium | reverse complement strand
TCGGCATCATCGCCGCCGGGATCATGACCGTCGTCATGAAGTTCCTCGGCTATGCCGGTGTCGCGATCGTCGTTGTGGCGCTCCTCGCTATCCCGCAGATCGAGTACCGTATGGATCCGGAAGGCTACTTCCTGATCACCGAAGACTACGATGCGTATGTTGAGCACATGGAAGCAAAAAAGGCTAAATAAGTAAAATGAAACCCCGGCGGAGCTGCCGTGTGCGGCTCCGCCCCACGCAAAAAAGTAAAGGAGAAAGAATTATGTCCAAACTTGATAACAAGAAAATGCTCGCCTGCTGCGCAAACGGCGCCGGTTCCTCCCTCATGATGGAAAAGGCGGTCGACAAAGTCCTCAAAAAATATAACGTCAAGGTCGCTGAGCTTCGCCACTGCCCGGTTTCCGAAGGCAAGTCCGCTGCCCGCAACTACGATGTCGTCCTCTGCGCACGCACCTTCGCCAAGAACTTCGACGATGCCCAGAAGGCAGGAACCGTCATCATCCCGCTGAAGAACGTCATGTCCGCCAAGGAGATCGAGGATGCCCTCAAAGCAGAAGGCCTGCTTGACTGATAACGGCTTTTGAATCAAAGACCGGGACCGTAACACTTTTGTGCCGGCCCGGTCTTTCTTATAAAAAGCAGGTTCCCCCAATATTATCTTGCGGCTGCACGGCGGGCAGGTTATACTGGATGAAACGCAATACTATTAGAAGGAAGCCTGACCATGAAAAACTCAAAAGAAGCCGTTATGAAACGGCAGACCGACATCCTGACTGCCGTACAGCAATCCGGTGAGATCACCGTCGAAAAGCTGGCAGAAATGTTCCAGATCTCCGTGATCACCGTAAGGCGCGATAGGTGCCGTCTCAAGAGAAAAAGCCGACGCCTTAAAGACCCCGGCCGAGATCGATGTCGACCTCTGCCGCAAGGCCATTTCAAAATACGCGTCGCGGTTCATCGGCGACGGATCCCGCATTTTCATCAACGGCAGCATGACCGCTCTCGACATGCTGGATTACACAGGCAGCAAAAAAGTCCATGTCTTCACGAACAACGGAAGAGCGATCGACCGCAAGTTTTCGGAGGGCGTCACCATCACGCTCACGGGCGGAGAACTCCGCTACCACGTGTTCGTCGGCGAGTACGTCATGAAGAACATTCTCGAGCTCAGGGCCGACAACACGTTCATCGGATGCGCGTCCGTCTACGCCAACGGGGAGTTCTGCTACGATATCCCGACCGAGATCGGCATCAACGAGGCCATGATCAGCCGGACCCGCGGGGATCTCTACGTCCTGGCGGACCACACCAAGTTAAAGAGAAACAGCGACCAGACGGTCGTCTACGGCGGCTGCGTCTACGAGGACGGCGTCACGCTCATCACCGACGACAAGGCCGATCCCATGATCGTCGCCTCACTGCGCCGCAGCGGCGTCAGGGTCATCCTGGTGCCGACCGCGTAATTTCATTTTCCGGAGGAAGAACCAATGTCCCAGCTTTCCAATCTCCTGCTTTACATTCCCGGCATCATCATTTTTCTGGTCGGGAGCGGCCAGGTCCGCCGCTATCTCGCCCTGAAACGAAACGGAACGGTTTACGGGGACGTGGTGAGCTGCCAGCACATCGTTAAAAAGGACAAAAAGGACCGCGAGATCTACAACTACTACAACGTGACGGTCGAGTACACAAACCCGGAGACTCACCACAAAGAACGCCATGCGGTCAAATCCGCCTCGGAGTTCGCGGAGGGCCAGCAGGTGCAGGTCTTCTCCGAAAAAAGGACCGGGAATTACGAGATCATCGAGAACGAGACCTCCTTCGTCATCAACCCCTGGGAGATGATGGTCGGCGGCGCTCTCCTGATCCTCCTCGCCCTGTTCACGAATCAGGGGAAACAGGTCCCGGCCATGATCTGCCTCGCCCTCGTCCTTGCAGGCGCCGGCGCGGCTCTCATCTTTGACTACGTTTCCCTAAGCAGAAGGAACCTCGAATCGGTCACCGGCGAGGTCATCCGCGTATACACGCGGCAGATCTCGAGAGGCACCAAAATCGTAAAGGGCGACAAGTTCACCTACTACCCGGTCGTAAAATACACGGCTGACGGGCGCGAGAACATTCGCAAATGCTCTGTCAACTCGAGCAATGAGAAGTCCTTCAAAGTGGGCGACACGCTCACCCTCTACTACGATCCGAGCCTCAAAACTGTCTTTGAGCGAAATGCAAACAAATTCTTCCTCATCCTCGGGATCGCGCTTCTTGCGGTCGGAGTGCTCGCCGGGGCCAGCATCCTTTCAGTCCTTTAAATAGTCTAATCGGACAGCAAAACAATCATTGTCGGATTTTCGTCGGCATGATACAATAAAAACAGTTGAACACTTTATCTTTCAAAAGGAGAATTACAATGCTTGAAAAACTGAAAGAAAGAGTCTATGAAGCCAACATGCTCCTTCCGAAGTACAATCTTGTCACATTTACCTGGGGCAACGTTTCCGAGATCGACCGGGAGACCGGGATCTTCGCCATCAAGCCGAGCGGCGTCGATTATGATCTCTTAAAGCCGGAAGACATGGTTCTTGTCGACCTTTCCGGCAACGTTGTCGAAGGCCACTACAGACCCTCGTCCGACACAGCCACCCACGTTGAACTCTACAAAGCCTTCCCGAAGATCGGCGGCGTGGTACACACACACTCATCTTACGCGACAAGCTGGGCTCAGTCCGGCCGTGACATCCCCTGCTACGGTACAACGCATGCAGACTACTACTACGGACCGGTTCCGTGCCTTCGCTGCCTGACTGCCGAGGAGATCGACGCAGGCTATGAGGAAAACACGGGCCACCTGATCGTCAACGAATTTGCCCGTCTCGGAATCGACTACGAAGCCGTTTCGGCAACGCTCTGCAAGAACCACGGCCCGTTCTGCTGGGGCAAGAACGGCGTGGATGCGGTTCACTCCGCAGTCGTCCTCGAGGAGGTCGCCAAGATGGCGTTCCGCTGCGAGCTCATCAACCCGAAGGTTGCTCCGGCTCCGCAGTTCCTTCAGGACAAACATTACTACAGGAAACATGGCGCAAACGCTTATTATGGCCAGGGAGGTGCAAAGTGAACAACAAAGAACTCATGCAGCATGCAAATGAAGTGCGCAAGATGATCATCATCGGCACGCACTCCGCAAAAGCAGGACATCCGGGCGGATCTCTTTCCGCAGCAGACATCTTTACGTATCTCTACTTTGAAGAAATGAACATCGACCCCGCCGACCCGAAGAATCCGGACCGCGACCGCTTCGTTCTCTCCAAGGGCCACACAGCTCCGGGTCTCTACGGCGCGATGGCCGAGAGAGGCTATTTCCCGAAGGAAGAGATCCCGACGCTCCGCCACACGGGAGCCCGTCTCCAGGGACATCCGTCCATCCAGTATCTGCCGGGTCTCGACATGTCCTCTGGTTCCTTAGGCCAGGGCATCTCCGCCGCCTGCGGTATGGCTCTCGGCGCAAAGCTTCAGAACAAGGACTTCCGCGTCTACACGCTCCTCGGCGACGGTGAGCTCGAAGAAGGCCAGGTCTGGGAAGCCGCGATGTTCGCAGGCGCCAAGAAGCTTGACAACCTTGTCGTCATCGTCGACAACAACAACCTGCAGATCGACGGACCGATCAGCGAGGTCAACAACCCCTACCCGATTGACAAGAAGTTTGAGGCTTTCAATTTCCATGTCATCAATATCAACGGAAACGACTTCGACGAGATCCGCGCAGCCATGAAGGAAGCGCGTGAGACCAAGGGCATGCCGACCTGCATCGTCGCAAAGACCACTAAGGGCAAGGGCGTCTCCTTCATGGAGAATCAGGTTGCATGGCACGGTGTCGCTCCGAACGATGAACAGTTTGAGATCGCTATGAAAGATCTGGAAAGGATCGGTGAAGAAATTGGCTGACGTTAAGAAAATCGCAACAAGACAGAGCTACGGCGAATCCCTCCGCGACTTTGCCGAAGAATACCCGAATCTGGTCGTTCTCGATGCCGACCTCTCCAACGCGACCAAGACCGGCACCTTCAAGAAGGCATATCCGGACCGCTTCATCAACTGCGACATCGCCGAGTCCAACATGATGAGCATCGCGGCCGGCCTCTCCACAACAGGCCTGATTCCGTTCGCTTCCACATTCGCCATGTTTGCTGCCGGCCGCGCCTATGAGCAGGTCCGCAACTCCATCGGCTACCCGCACCTCAATGTCAAAATCGGCGCTACCCATGCCGGCATTTCCGTCGGTGAGGACGGCGCTTCCCATCAGTGCCTTGAGGATCTTGCCCTCATGCGCATGATCCCGGGCATGGTCGTCATGTGCCCGGCCGATGACACCGAAGCCAGAATGGCCATCAAGGCTGCGCTCGACTATGTCGGCCCGGTCTACATCCGCTTCGGCCGCGCGGCTGTCCCGGTTGTCTTTGACGAGAACTACAAGTTCGAGATCGGCAAAGGCGCGATCCTCCGCGAAGGCACGGATGTGACCCTGGTTGCCAACGGTCTCTGCGTCGCTTCCGCCCTCGAGGCAGCCGACAAGCTCGCCGCCGACGGCATCAGCGCCGAAGTCATCAACATCTGCACGATCAAGCCGCTCGATGACGATCTCATCGTCGCCTCCGCGAAGAAGACCGGCAAGGTCGTCACCGCTGAAGAGCACAGCATCATCGGCGGTCTCGGCGGCGCTGTCGCAGAGTGCCTTGCCGAGAAGTGCCCGACTCCGATGTACCGCATCGGCGTCCGCGACCGCTTCGGCGAGTCCGGCCCTGCAGGCGAGCTGCTCCACAAGTACATGCTGGACGGCGAAGGCGTCTACAAGCAGGTTAAGGAGTTCGTGACAAAATGATCAAACTCGCACCGTCTATCCTTTCCGCCGATTTCAACATTCTGGGTGACCAGATGGCGGAAACGAAGCGGGCCGGCGCAGCGTGGGCTCACTTTGACGTCATGGACGGCAGCTTCGTTCCGCAGATTTCCTTCGGAAATCCCGTTTTGAAGTCACTCCGGAAAAATACAGACCTCTTCCTGGATGTGCACCTCATGGTCGTGAATCCGGAGCAAAAGATTCGATCCTTCGCCGACAGCGGCGCGGACATGATCACGTTCCACTACGAGGCGACCGACGATCCGGGCGCCTGCATCGCGGCCATCGAGGAAACCGGCAAGAAGGTCGGCATGGCCATAAAGCCGGGCACTCCGGTGGAGGTCATCAAGCCTTTCATGCACCGCCTCGACATGCTCCTTGTCATGACGGTCGAACCGGGCTTCGGCGGCCAGAAGTACATTCCGGCTTCCACGCGCCGTATAGCGGAGGCCCGCAGGATGTTCGACGAGTACGGCCTTGACACCGATATCGAGGTCGACGGCGGGATCAAGCGCGACAACGTGGACATCGTCCTGAATGCAGGAGCCACGGTCATCGTGGCCGGCTCCGCGGTCTACTCCGGCGACGTCTACGAAAACACAAAGGCGTTTGCCGACCACTTTAAAGAGTGGGAGGCGGCACACTAAGGCAAAAAAGAACCCGGGCAATTAGGGCAGTGTTCATAAAACAGTAGAGACTGAACAATGAGCACTGTCACTAATGGATTGGCGAAAATGAAATAAAATACCGAGTACTATGGGATCACACCCCCACAGTACTCGGTATTTTTACTTATTGCCGTACCGGCAACTACCATCGAGAGAGTAAACTAAAATTTCGTATTGTAACGCCGCAGTATCACTTTGGCAGCTTCCTTTTTCCGGTAATACTCTCAACTTCAAGAACATAAACCGCCGTTCTGGAGATTGCTGCCGGATTAAAATAAGCATTTTTCCCAGGATGATATTGATCCATAAGTGCTCGCAGTGCCTGTTCCTTCTCTTTATCACTCAGAAAACGAATTGTGCCACTGCCAATGACACTTTCATAAGCCATGGTACAGTAACCCTGCTCCTCAAAATACTGAAGCTGATGCTTTCCATCCATCTCAAAAGATGCGCGGTTATCCTTGCGAATAAGGTCCAGCTTCATTCCTTCTAATGCACTGTGAAAGATCAGTGAAATCTTATCTTCATCAACTGATAATCCGAAATTCATCGGTACAATATAAGGGTAGCCCTCATTATTCAATGCCAGCCTGCAAACATCACATCTGCGCATGATCTCCAATAGTTCTTCACGATTAGATACTTCTCTGTTCTTTTGTCTCATTTATCCTTTTCCTTTCTAAATCCACGTGGATCTGCTTTCTCACAGCCTTCCGGCTTGCATATCTCGCAAGCTGTAAGTGGATACTTCCGCGAGGAATGATGTCGATTTATACACTCCTCACAGTTCATATATAAATCACAATCAACATTCAGGCAAGGACAGTTTTGTGGATCATATAACATACAGGCCTCCTGTCATCCGATAAACTTCGCCATGTCAGCTTCCGGTGTACTGATAGGTGCAATGCCATAGTTTTCGACTAAGAACTTCAGGATATTCTCCGAAATAAACGCCGGAAGACTCGGTCCAAGGTGAATATTCTTAATACCGAGATGCAAAAGCGTCAGCAGAATACATACGGCTTTCTGTTCATACCAGGAAAGCACGAAATGAAGCGGAAGGTCATTTACACCACATCCAAACGCTTCTGCCAGAGCTGCTGCAATGCACTCTGTTCTTTATCCAAAGTTGCTATCTTTTCCATATCATCAGCTGATAACTTGTTGTTTTAGTGAGATACAGAAGGGAAAACACAATGAATTCCTCAATCACCTTCTCTTTTATTGTAAATGGCTCTGCAAAAGGATGCAAATTTACAACAAAGTAAGGGCAAATTCCAGCAAGTATTGTTTTCCCAAAATCCAGACGGCGAAAACGACAACAAATCATCGTCATATGACCAGATTATTGTTCTTCCCTTACCTGCTTCGATACTTCAGTGGCGTCATCCCATACCTAGCCTTGAATTCTCTGATGAAATATGACACGTTTGGGAAGCCATTGTCCTGCGCGATGTCCAGCACGCTGGCATCCCTTGTCCGCAGCATCTCCTCCGCTTTCGCCAGACGATAATTTTTCAGATAAGTGACAAAGGACATTCCCAGCGTCTGCTTGAAGAAACGCATGAAATGAGCCTCCGAGAAATCCACCTGTGCTGCCGCATCTGCCACGGTAATAACCTCCTGATAATGATCCTGCACGTAAACCAGCACCGGCTTCACCCGTTCCAGGGCATCTCTTCTGGCTGCCCTTTCGGTTCTCTCCGGATAAAGCTCCAGCAGTCTGCTGCACAAGAGAAAAAGAAGGCTTTTTACCATAAGAGGACTGTCTGTCTCCTCGCATTCCTTGAGGGGTGCATAAAGCAAAGAAAAGCCCGTATCCACCTCTTCCAGGAAGGTCGGCATCTGTATCATCCCATCCAGAAGCGGTGTCAGATACTGCTGATCAAATATGTCATTATCATGGGATTGCAGCAGCCTTGGATGAAAAATGATATTCTCGTACTCCATCCTCTCCTTCTCGTATTGGCATATGCCATGCAGCTGCCCGGGCAAAATGAACATTATAGCCGGTGCCGTCAGCACCCGCTTCTCAAAATCCACACTCACAATCCCCTTTCCTTCTTTAATTAATATGATCTCCATCTCCTCATGCCAGTGGGGCAGGACCTCTGAGAAGAGATCCGGAATAACACAGGAATAGATACTGAAAGGGTAGCTGTGCTCTCCGTGCGATTTGTTCTCTCTGTAGTTTTCGTAATTGGTTATGATTTTATCATTTTGCATTTTGTTCACCATGTGTGGGCGGGCCAGGGGGTCGGTTCCGGTGGCACCTTTTTCTTTATAATTTGTTTATAAACTGGTCAATTTATTAATTTTTCATTAAAAAAAGTGTGCCACCGGAACCGACCCTCTGGCTCAAATCATGCTAGGATTGTGTGATTTTCTGAGGATATCGTGCAAGATTGCAAGCCTCGTTTATGCTACTTTATTGTATGTAGTGAGGAGGGTTCGGGGAACGCCGGAGCACCGGTGGAACCCTCCTGTAACTTTTGATTATCAAATCCAGGAGGGAACCCATGAACCGTAAAGCAGGCGTTTTAATGCCAATCTTCAGTCTGCCATCCAAGTATGGAATTGGATGTTTTGATCAGGCTGCCTATGATTTTGTTGACTATCTGACTGAGGCCGGCCAGACCTACTGGCAGATTCTGCCACTCAGTCCTACCAGCTTTGGCAAGTCCGACAACTCACCTTATCAGTCCTATTCAGCATTCGCAGGCAACCCATATTTCATCAGTCTGGATGTGCTGGTGGAGGAAGGTGTGCTGACGGCATCTGAGGTGGAAAACGGTGATTTTGGCAAGCTTCCTGGCACCATTCATTATAAAAAATTAAACGACAATCGTTATGCTATCCTTCGCAAGGCTTACCAGAGAAGCCACGTAAATGAAGATCCTGCTTATCAGGAGTTCTTAACCAACAATGGCTGGTGGTTAAATGACTATGCTCTTTTCATGGCGCTTCACGATTTCTTCGAGGGCAAGACCTGGATGGAATGGCCGGAGGATATCCGCATGCACTGGGATTTTGCTGTTGATTATTACAACCGCGAGCTCTACTTTGAAACCGAATTCCAGAAATACATGCAGTTCAAGTTCACGCAGCAGTGGACTAAGCTGAAGGCCTATGCCAACAGCCGCCATATCCAGATCATCGGTGACATCCCGATCTATGTATCTGTCAACAGTACCGATGTATGGGCTCATCCGGAGCTTTTCCAGTTAGATGAGTATCATGTGCCAACAGCAACCGCCGGCTGCCCTCCTGATGCATTCGCTGCAGATGGACAGGTTTGGTGGAACACCCTTTACAACTGGGATTATCACAGAAGCACCGGCTACGAGTGGTGGTCTTCCCGTCTCTGGTATATGTTTCAGATGTATGATGTGGTTCGTATCGACCATTTCCGTGCATTTGACGAGTACTTCTCCGTACCTTACGGCAGCAATTCTGCAGCAGATGGTCACTGGGAAAAAGGACCTGGCATGGATTTCTTCCGCACCATCGAATGGCGTCTGGGCCGCAAGCAGGTTGTAGCGGAGGATCTTGGTCTCATGACCAACACTGTTCGCCAGCTGGTAAATGAAACCGGTTATCCAAATATGAAGGTTCTGCAGTTTGGCTTTGATAAGGGTGACATCGGATACGGCAATGACCATCTGCCACACAATTACGGCCACAATTGCGTCGTATACACCGGAACCCATGACAACGAGACCATCGTTGGCTGGTACCAGGGCTTAGACGAAGAGATGCACCACCTGGTTCGCAATTATCTGAACGACTTCTACACTCCGGACGATAAGATCTACAAGAGCTTCGTAGCCATGGCACTCCGCTCAACCGCAGACACCTGTGTCATCCCAATCCAGGATTACCTGGGACTGGACAACAAGGCCCGCAACAACGTACCAGGTACCGACAGCGGCAACTGGTGCTGGCGCGTCACCAAGTCCAAACTCACTGAAGAACTGAAGAAGGAGATCCTTGTCAACACCCTTCAGTACGGTCGTCTCAACTGGGACAATTCCGAAATTCTGGAATTCTAGTACAGCGACAAAACAGCATATGACTTTTATTCATACCATGATTGGTGTTCTCCCCTTCCTAAACAGGCAGGTATCCGAAAGGATTCCTGCCTGTTTTCTTTGCCAAAAAGCATTATCATTTTAGGGGAATCCCGGGGACAATTACGGATCATTTTCTGCTTTTGCACATTTTCTAGGTATTATTAATCTCCGAAAATCCTGATGGCCGGGACGATTACGGATCATTTTCTTAGTGTTATCATATCATCCGTAATAATTTGGATTCATTTACGGATGATAAATGAAAAACAGATTTATCCTGGGTAATCTACCAAGGGTTCACTTGTATATATTACGGTGATTCAGGAAAAATGATTATTTTCCTGGGTAATTCCAAGGGGTTCATTTGAGTACAACTACGCAGGAAAACAATTATTTCTTAGGGAGCTCCGTAATTCTGCTAAAATAACTACGCAGTACAAATAGCATTTTGGTCATTTCACCGTAATCCATTCTCTTCCAACAGAATTTTCTTCACCATTTTCATGTCCGGTTCTGAAAGCTTGTAATCTGCCACAGGATCATCGCCTTTTGGGGAGGTTTCCGAATGCAGATAGAGGGTATGAAGGCCGACCTGACGTGCACCTGCGATATCACAGTTTCCATCGTTTCCGATCATGATTGCATGTGCAGGATCAATGCCCTGCTCTTTCAGTAAGATATTGAAAAATCGAGGATCTGGTTTCTTGCAGTCGTAATCGGAGGAGATATAGATGCCGTTAAAGCAATCATCGATGCCCAGCTTTTGGAGTTCAGGTCCTGTGAATACCCGCTGGGCATTGGACAGAAGCCATACCCTTTTTCCGGCTGCCCGAATGGCAAGCAGCATTGCCCTGGCTTCTGGATAAAGACTTAGTTTTTCTATGGATAACTCACGAAAGTATCGCCCGAAATCCCAGATTAACGGATCTGTTGGCTTTGATTCTTCAAACAGCTGTGCAAAGACTCTGGTCAGATCAATCTCAGGATCGTATTCTGATACCCGACTCAGATATCTGGCTTCTTCCTTCTCAGTTTTCTGACTCTGGCTACAAGCTTCTTCCTTCTCCGTCTTCTGACTCAATCCCTGTGCTTCTTCCTTCTCCGCTTTCTGACTCCGCCCCCAGGCTTCCTCTTCACGCTTCTGCCCCTCACGCTTCATCCGCAGGATTTCTTCCTTTACCAGCTTCTCATATTCCAGCTTCAGCTGGGTCGAATCAAAAGTAAGTCCCTTTTTGTGATAATTGAGATAAAGGTTTTCCCAGAGTTCCGGTTTTTCTTCGTCTGTACGGATATCTACTAAGGTACCGTACAGGTCAAATATACAATCATCTATTCTCATCGTATTTTCCTAGCAAGCATAATTTCTTACGCAAGCCATTACTTTTTCCAATAATAGTACCGAACCTCATAAGGCTCCAGCATGACGCTATCTTTCGCAGCTTCGCTGTCTTCTTTATATTCCCGCTTTCTGTAGTTGGACAGGATCAGTTCTCCTTCCAGGAAAGCACTCTGCTTCTGAATCTCCTCCGGGATTACGATGCCGGTCGCGCCGAAGTTGCCTGCTACCAGCAGCTGGCTGTTGCTGTCTTCTCGAATGTAGGCGAAGATCTGCTCGTCGTCCGGGCAGAGCAGGGTGAAGCTGCCGTCCCGGATGACCGGGAGCTGCTTTCGCAGGGCAATCAGCTTCTGATAGAAATAGAATACTGAGTTTTCGTCTGCCAGTGCTTTTTCTGCATTGATCTCGGTGTAGTTAGGGTTGATGATGAACCATGGCTCTACGTCGGAGAAGCCGGCATAGGTTTCTCCGGACCACTGCATCATGGTGCGGGCATTGTCACGGCTTCTTGCATAGATGGATTCCATGATGTCGGCAGGGTTGTAGCCCTGGGCAAGGCGCTCTTTATATAAGTTGACGGTTTCGAGGTCTTCGTATTCTTCGATAGGAAGCTTCACATTGGTCATGCCAAGTTCTTCTCCCTGATAGATAAATGGAGTTCCCTGCATGCCGTGGAATAAAGCGCCTAGCAGCTTGGCAGATTCCAGGCGATATTCCTGATTGTTGCCCCAGCGGGATACGATACGCGGAAGATCATGATTATTCAGGAAAAGGCTGTTCCAGCCCTGGCCCTCCAGGCCGTTCTGCCAGTGTGCCATACATTTCTTTAAGGCAGGAAGTGACAGAGGTGCCAGGTCCCATTTATCCTTGCCCGGCTGCTGATCCAGACAGATATGCTGGAACTGGAACACCATGGAAAGCTCGCTGCAATCCGGTGCGCTGTAAAGCTTTGCCCGCTCCACGTCTGCACCCCAGGCTTCGCCTACGGTTGCCAGGTACTCTTCCTGGAATCCCTCTGCGGAAAGTTCCCGGAGGAATTCGTGGAGGCGAGGGCCATTGCCGGTGATGCCCAAATCCGGATTCTTGGCGATCTGGTCGATGACATCCAGGCGGAAGCCTTCGATTCCCTTATTCACCCAGAAACGGATCATATCATACAATTCTCTTCTTACCGCAGGATTATCCCAGTTCAGATCCGGCTGCTGCACGGCAAACTGATGGAAGTAATACTGTCCCAGTTCCGGAACATAGGTCCAGGCAGGACCGCCGAAGGCAGCACGCATGTCATTTGGCAGCTGCTCCGGCGAACCATCCCTCCAGACATAGTAGTCGTGGTATGGGTTAGACTTATCTTTTTTCGCCTCCAGGAACCAGCGGTGCTGGTCAGAGGTGTGGTTTAATACCAGGTCCAGAATGATGGAGATGCCGCGCTTTTTGGCTTCGGCGATGAGTTGCTCCATGTCGGCCATGCTGCCAAACATGGAGTCGACCGCCTGATAATCCGAGATATCATAGCCGTTATCCACCTGGGGAGACTGCAGCATCGGGGACATCCAGATGCCGTCGATGCCCAGCTGGTCCAGATAGTCCAGACGGGAAATGATTCCCTGCAGGTCACCGATTCCATCGTGATTGGAGTCCTGGAAAGATTTGGGGTATACCTGATAAAAAACAGCGGATTTCCACCAGCCTTTCTTTGATTTATCCAGTTTGATGTGGTTTACAGCCATAATAATGCTCCTTACTTATTTATATTTCACTTGCTCCGGCATATATCTCATTTGCTCCGGCATTGATCTCTCCTGCTCCAGCATTTCATATACTGACAGGATTTCTCCCACGCTCCAGGCCTGGGCGAAGCAGCCCCTGGACGGGCCGGGTGTCAGTCCATCGTAAATCTCCGGCAGCTGTCCGATGCAGCCCTCCCGCAGCATTGGCTCGATTGCTGCCAGACGTTCCCTCACCCATTCCTTTGCCTCATCGGAAAAAGAATTGCTTTTCAGGTATGCCTTATAGAATGCCCCCAGCGGAAATACCCAGGTGGTACCCTGATGGTAAGCCAGGTCACGATCCTTCTGCGGTCCTCCGTAGGTCGGGTGGAACTGCGGGTCCTCCGGGTCTAGGGTTCTGAGTCCGCAAGGCGTATAAAGCTTGCGATACACGGTATTCACCACGCTGACCTCCTGCTCATGGGACAGCATGGTATATGGAAGGGTGATTGCCCAGATCTGGTTGCATCGGATCTGCTCGTCCGCCGAACTATTAGAAAGGGAGCATGTGGTCCTGAATGCGGTGATTGCCAGAGCCGATGAACCGGGCCGTTTTTCCAGTTCTTGCTGTTCATGCGTTTCCGAGATGACATCTCTTAAATAGCCGGATTCCTTGATCCAGAATTTTTCCAGGAAGGACTCCCGAACCCGGCTGGCAAGGGCCAGGTAATCCATTTCCTGATTGGAATCTAAGCCGGACAGAGGCTTATTCTCTTCCAAAAGGCCTGCAGGATCCGTCTTCCGGGGCTCCTCCCCGTCAGGCAGAATCCGGGCGATCTCCGCCATGATCCGCAGCGCGTTATACCAGTAGGCATTGATTTCCACCGGTTTTCCATGCCGCGGGGTCGGAAGGATTCCCTCCACACAGACATCCATCCAGGTTACCTGGTCCAGTCCCTGGCCGGCGGCAATGAGGCCGTCCTCATCCATGTGGATTCCATGCAAAGTTCCCTTGCGGTAGCCCTGGATGATGCGCTGCATGATCGGGTAAGCATAGGCCAGGAAGTCTCTTCTGTGCGTTCTCTGATAGTAGAGCCAGACGCTGTTGATCAGAAGCAGGGCTGCGTCGACGGTATTATAGCGTGGCGCCTCCCCTCCTTCCGGGAAGAGGTTTGGCACCAGACCGCCCTGTTCATATTCCAGGAAGGTTCGGAGGATGCTCTCCGCGGTGTCATACTGCCCATTGGCCAGCGTACAGCCCGGCAGGGAAATCATGGTGTCTCTGCCCCAGTCTGCGAAAAACGGATAGCCGGCTACAATGGTCTTGCCGCCCGTGGAATCGCGGCGGGTGATGTAGGCGTCTGCGCTGACTGCCAGCTGTCTGGCGACGGGATCCCTTAGAAAAATATTGCTTTCCAGTTTTTTCCTGTGCTCTTTGGCTTCTTCCTGAATCTGTGAAGCCAGAGCATGGATAGCTGCTTTATACTGACAGTCAAAATCATTCGTTTTTTCTTCAGGCTGCAGGACTTCGCGATCTGACAATATGACTGAGCAAGTGGCCTTCTCTCCCGCCGGACACTCTATCGTTATTTCCATACAGCGCATGAGGTATCCGTCTGCGGTTCTGCCATCCTCCAGATCATGGCGGTAAAAGACATGCTCCCAAGCAGGAGAAACCGGTGCCAGATTGGCATCGGTTCCGATAAATACATTATAATCATTAAACTGGAGAATTGCATGATTGTTATTGGAATGCAGGTGGATTTTCTGGTCCTGCGCCTGCAGGGTCTGTCCTTTTGGGGCACAGAGAAAGGCGGGCTGCAAGGTGAGTCGTCCGTCTTCCTCCGCATGATTTGTGATTTCGTAGCGGACGAGCAGGGTGTTATGCTCCGGGCGCATGGTGATCTGGCGCTTGACGGTGATACCGCAGAGCTCGTAGAGCCATTTGGGCTGGTCCTCCCAGATAAAGGAGGTCAGATGGGTATAGCCATTCTCGGAGAGGATTATTTTTCCGGCAGAGTTTATAGAAATTTTATGGTGCCTGACCCCATAAATTTTCTCCTGGGTGGACAGGTCGAAAGTCTTGCTACCCAGCTGCAGTGTTTCCTGCATGCGCTGCACCAGGGTGTGGCGAACGGTTGGCGCCGTGGATGCGGAGATCAGGAGACCCTGATCGTTGCGAGTGGCGGAGTATGCCATGGACAGGGAGGAATAGCCGCCAAGACCGTTGGTCAGCAGGTAGCAGTTTTCCTGGGCCTGTTCTGCGGTTTTCATGTCCTGTTTGCCGTAAATAAATCGCATGTGGTTGCCCTTATAGTTGCCTTTCTAGTTGCTTTTCTGATTGCTTTTCTGATTGCTTTTCTGATTGCTTTTCCAGTTGCTGTTCTGATTGCTTTTCCGGTAATTTTAATTGCCAAAAATGTTCGCTGTCATTGGTTGGATGGTGCAGGTGGCTTTCTGACAGAGGTTCTTCTTCCAGAGGAAGCTGTCACTGCCGTTAGCCAGACATTGCCACTGCCCTTCCGGGAGGTCGATGGTCTGGGCCTTGTTGCTGAAGTTGTAGAGAAAAATTGCCTTTTTCCATGGACCGGTGGTGGTATGGTCTGCCAGTTCTACTGCCACGCAGTCATCCTTTGGCTGGTAGACGCGCTTAATGTGTCTGGCAGCATCGGAGGACTTATCACAGAGATATGGCATTTTTTTGCGAAGGGCGAAGAGGCCCTGATAGTATTTCATTAATTCCTGGTTTTCCCAGATTCGGTTCCAGTCGATGCGGTTCACCTGGATAGAGGAGTCGAAGCTGTTCTTGATTCCTTCCTTGGTTCGGGCGGATTCTTCTCCGGACAGGATGAAGAGATTTCCCTGACATCCAATCAGCAGGGCGATGGCAAGGCGATTTGCTCGCATGGCTTCTGCATGGTTGCTTTCATAGGCCTTTTCCTCATCCATGGTGTTGATCAGTCGGTCCCAGAGGGTCCAGTCGTCATGGCAGGACAGGTAACCGATGGTCTGGGATGGGGCATTGACGGAGTACTCTCCATTGATTCTGGCCCAGCCGCGAAGACATCTGGGGAAGGTTTTGGCATCGTAGCTGCCGCCATTGACCAGGCCTCTGGCATTTTCCTGCATGAGATTTCCTTTGATCATGTCGCGGGTGGTGTCGCAGAAGGCGCCAATGCCGGGATGGAGTTTTTTCAGATTGGCTTTGTCTGCCAGGATGGTTCCCGGAACTGCTGCCGTGTCTGCTGCTCTCCATGGTTCTCCGTAGATCAGTTTCTCACCTTTACCAAATTCTTTGTCCAGTGCTTCCTGGATCTCGTTCATCAGTTTTACCGGCATGAGGCCCATGAGGTCAAAGCGGAAACCATCGAAGTGGTATTCCTTTGCCCAATAAAGCACGGAATCCAGGATGTACTTTGCGCACATGCTGCGCTCACTGGCGGTGTCGTTGCCGCAGCCGGAGCCGTTGGAAGGGCTTCCGTCTTCGTTGAAACGGTAGTAGTAGCCCGGCACGGTTCGATTCAGGAAGGAGTCCAGGCTATAGGTGTGATTGTATACCACGTCCATGATGACACGGAAGCCGTTCTGATGGAGGGTCATAATCAGCTGTTTTAATTCTTTGATACGGACTTCGCCGTGATATGGGTCGGAGGAATAAGAGCCTTCCGGTACGTTGTAGTTGACCGGATCATAACCCCAGTTGAACTGACTATCGGGGCCCTTTTCGTCTACGGAGCCGTAATCATATACCGGCATCAGCTGTATGTGGGTGATGCCCAACTGTTTGAGATAGTCGAGACCGGTGGGATGGATGCCATCCCCGTTTAAAGTTGTGCCTGCCTGGCAGAGGCCTGCGTATTTGCCTCGTTTTTCGTCGCTGACGCCGGAGGCTTTGTCCCAGGTGAAATCCTTTACATGGACTTCATAGATGATATTTTCATTGGTGTAGGCAGGGGCTTTGTCGTCCGTAAATCCTTCCGGGTTGGTGTGAGACAGATTGATGACCATGCTGCGACGGCCGTTGACTCCGGCGGCTACTGCATAGGGGTCTGCGGTATTTCTGGTAACGCCATCAACGGTGATGTCGTAGGTGTAGTAAGTGCCTTCCAGGTTCTCGGTGGTTTCATAGGTCCAGACGCCATGGGGTCCTGGGGCCAGAGGGAACTGTCTGCGGGCAGTTCCATTGTCCTGAGCATCATCATCGCTGCCGCAGGGATACAGGTTCAGGACTACGGACTGGGCAGTTGGTGCCCATACACTAAATCGGGTTCCTTCCGGTGTGCAGAAGCAGCCCAGAGGGCCGCCGTAGTTATATTTTTCCCCGAATTCCGGTGAGTTAAAATAATCGTTTTGTGTCATAGTTTCTCTCGTTTCAATCAAAATGTCATTACAAGACCTGCCAGGCCAACCATTACCAGCATGAATGGGTAGATCAGGTACTGGATTGGACGGGCGAAGAAGCCTTTCTCTTCATTATAGAAGTGTGCGATCAGGAATCCGAAGGGAGAAAACATGTAGAGTGGATTCACTACGCAGCAGCAGACTGCGACTGCGGCACCAAAACAAAGTCTGAGGGATAGGCGATTGCGGAGGGCCCAGAGGGCCATGACCAGCAGGAGCATGATCGGACCAAACTGTACGCGAAACAGCAGGGACCAGAGGATTGCGGCCGCAGCTACGGCCAGTTTGATCAGGAGCTTGCCCGCCTGCTTTCCTTCGTACTGGCGGAAGAGGTAAAGCATCAGAAGGCAAAGCACCATTGCCCATACCGGATTTCGTGAGGTCATGTCCAGCAATTTGCCGGAAAAGACGTAATTGTATGGGATTTCGCTGAGGATTGCAACTCCAAGGACGCGAAGGATGTATTTCGGTACGTTGGAGCTTTTCTGGAAGCCATCGATGAGCAGGACTGCGAAGATTGGAGCAGCGCAGGATTCCAGGCCTTCAAATACCAGGGCTGCCGCTGCGGCCTGCATACCGCCGGAGGCATTTAACACTTCCAGAAGCTGGTCAGAGTTGACGGCGCCCACACCCAGGAAACGGGTCTGAATGATTCCTCTGCCCATGGCACCCAGGGCCAGAAGCAGTAAGCCGATCAGGGTCATTACGTTGCGGTTTATGCCGAAATTCATTTTCTTGGTGTTCTTGTGGTCTCTCATGGAAGTGTCCTA
>ONKG01000144.1 GCA_900318375.1 uncultured Lachnospiraceae bacterium | reverse complement strand
TGAATTCCATGTCGTCTTTGTCATTCTCGGATACGGCGTTCCACATCTCAAGGAATGTCACCGTAAGGCTCTGCACCGCATCTCCCTCCAGGCGGATGCCGGTGTCCTTCCAGAATCCGAACGGCTCCGTTCTGTGGAAATACTCGTTGGCCAGGTTGTATCCTCCCGTATAGCCGACTTTTCCGTCAATTACCGTGATCTTTCTGTGGTCGCGGTTGTTCAGGAACAGGTTGAGTCCCGGGGCAAAGGGATTGAACACGCGGCACTTGATCCCGTAGTTCTCCGTGCGCTTGACGAAATCCGTGTTGATAAAGCCGAGGCTCCCCATGTCATCGTAGAACACTCTGACCTCTACTCCCGCTTTTACTCTCTCCGCCAGGATGTCCCGCATCTCGTGCCAGCACTCCGCGTCTTCGATCGCGTGGTACTCCATGAAAATGAACTTCTCGGCTTTTGCAAAATCTCTCTTCTGTGCCTCGAAACCTTTCTCGCCGTCGTCAAAATATTCTACCTTGGTGTTCTGGTAGACCGGGTATCCCGCCTGCTTACGGATGTAGTTCACCAGTCCGCCCAGACGGCCGTCTTTCTTTACGGCATTTTCGGCCACGTCTTCGTTTGCCGGCAGCATGGGCATCAGGATCTTGTCCACATCCTCATAGCGCTTGCGCATTTTGCGCGTATGTCCGTTGAGGCCGATCAGAAAATAGAGCGCCGTTCCGAAGATCGGCAGCATCATGATCACGTACATCCATGTCATTCGGATCGATGCCGTCTTATGATTTCCGTAGATTGCAAGTACAAGGATCCAGGCAAGGATGTGCAGTACTGTATAGATCCATCCCGCCGCCTTTCCGGCCCAGAAGATCAGGGCCAGAATTACTCCGACCTCCAGAAGGATCGACAGGACGGCGAAGACCATTCTGCTGACACCGTTTTTAACCGATGCTTTTGTTTCCAATGTGTTATTTTTCATCTGGTTGTCTACCTCTCTCACCTCTTGTCCTTGTCAATAAACTTCAGTGCAATGACAGCAACAGCTGTAAAGATTACGATCATCAAAAGTATGGCGCCCCATGCCGGCAGCACATTGGCGGGAATGGCCTCATAGGCGGGCTTTAAATTATTCTGCCCCGACCATTTGAGGAAATCATTAAGCATACCGTTCTTCTCCACACCCTGCAGCACATACAGGAGCGGCTTTTCGCCGTAGAAGTCCGCGTCTTTAAACTGGACCAGCGTGTTCCACAGCGATACCATGGGCTGCTCGTTGTAGCGGCCGATGACGCACAGGCTGTCCGACCCCCAGTGAGATATGGTGGTCACTTTGATAAAATCCGCCGCTCCCAGGTCAAAGAAATTGCCCGAGAAGATCAGCTGATAGATCAGCAGGAAAGGCATGACCGTCATGGCTATGGTCGTGTTCCTGACGAGACAGGAGACCATAAGGGCCATGATGTCGGCCGCATAAGTGACCAGCAGGATCGTGATGCCCATATCGACGATTCCCCAGCGCGTTATGACGCCGGGCTTCGGGAAATGGACGCCCGCCACGTGGCAGATCAGGAGCGTGATCAGCGTCTGCAAAAAGCACAGGATCAGCTGATATGCCATATGTGCCAAAATATAGGATGTTATATGCATGCCCGCGCGATGCTCTTTTTTGACAATATCCCGCTCACGGCACACCACCTGGATCGAGTTGAAGAAACCGTTCCAGACACAGACGCAGGTCAGGGCGAAGGTGCCCATGGTCGTTCCCTCCTGCGTGACGAACATGTTGTTGCCCACGACAAAGGTCACGAGAGCCGCTATGACGGCGCCGATCGGAAGAACGACCCAGTCGCTCTGATAGACGAACATGCGCAGGAATTTGCGGAAATAGATCCCGAACTGATGGAAGCGTCCGGTATACTGCAGTTTTTCGGTTGAAATCTCTGTCATGACGCCTGTCCTCCTTTCTGCGAAGAGGCAAGGGCCATATACTTCTCTACCAGTTCATCTGCCCGTCCTTCGCCGCCTTCTTCCTTGCTGTTGACACTCATGACAATCTGTTCCATGGTCTGTTTCCCGAAGAATTCCTTAGCTTCCTGCGGCGTTCCGTAGAAAGCGAGACGCCCGGTCTTGTCGGAATCCTTGGCGAGCACGATGACTTTATCGAACAGGTCGATCACGCGGTCCGGCGTATGCGTGATCACGATCACGATCCTGCCGTCATCGGCAATCTGCCTGAGCTTGGTGAAGATTTCCCTTGAAATTACGCCGTCCAGACCGGAGTCCGGTTCATCCAGGATAAAGAGGGCCGGATCCGTCACCAGTTCCATGGCGATACAGATTCTTCTCAGCTGTCCGCCCGACTTCTTGGATACAAGGCCGTCCTGCCCGGAGGTCAGGCCGAGAAGGTCCATGTCCTCCTTGATGATCTGTTCCCGCTTCTCTTTGGAGACCGAAATGGGAAGGCGCATCTCCGCTGCGTCTCCGACCGTGTTGATCACCGTATCATTCCCTCTGATCAGGTTCTTCTGCGGGACAAAACCGATCTTATGCTTGACGCTGTCGTAGTCCTCATAGACGTCCACGCCGTTTAAGAGGATCTTCGCGTCCGCCTGCTCGTATCCGATCACCGCGTTGATCAGCGTTGTCTTTCCCGCGCCGGATCCGCCCAGAAGCAGAACCAGCGACTTGGGAGGAATATTCATGGCGACGTCCTTTAAGAGGCGGTGCTCCTTGCCGAAGTCGGTGACGACGCGCTCCTTAAGGTGTATGCTCAGGCCTTCGTTGGTCTCAGGGACAGACACATTTAAGGGAATCGGTCCCTGCGCCGCATGTCCGTCAGCGCCCGGCCCTTCCGCGTCGCCTTCCATAAGGCGCTCTCTCTGCGGCTGGTATTTGCTTCCCAGTCCGATGATCATAAGCGGCAGCCAGTTGGCGACAAGCCACAGGATGACCCATTTTTTGCTCAGTCCGAACAGCTTGAGGATCTGCATGTAGATCCTCAGCCGGTAGATGAACAGGAAAACGTACATGACCAGGTGGACCAGGGAAGCCAGTGTCCCGATCGCCTCTTTCTCCTTGACCGCATAATCCGTGACAACGGAGATGACGAACAAAAGGTCCATGACACCGCAGTACATGCCTTCTCTGCTCAGCCCGACGCTGTCGCCCAGACAGTAAATACGATACCCCGGAACCCAGGCCGGCCATTTCTTTTTCCAGCCCAGCTTGCCCGAGATCACGAACAGGGCGATTGACAGGAGCAGCCAGTCAAATAGCCCGCTTATGGCAACAAACCATTGATAATTCATAATTGAGCCCCTCTTTTTGCTGTTTTGCTTGCCGCTTTGCAGGCTTTCGGCCCGCGCGCGGTACGTGAATGGTTATATTGACAGTCCTTAATATATGATATACCAAACATAGTGTGCGTGACATCACTACAAGCATAATATTTTACGTTATTCCTCATTTATCGAGGTTAAAATTCCGATCCACCAGGCTGACGCCCTTCCCTTCCAGGACCGCATTAAAAAGCCCCTCGGAATCAATGAATTCCGAGGGGCCGCGCCGTTTTCTTATAGTCCTTTGTACTGCTCACGGCCCTTTTCGCGGGCCGCCGCGCCGGCTGTTTTTTCGCTTTCCGACCGGCTCATCTTTACTTACGCAGGTCGGGGAGATAATCCATGCTGAATAGTTACGTTATTTTTTATTCGGCAGGCTGCATCCGTCACTTAAAATCTTTTCCCAGAAACTCTTTAAATTTATTCTCGTAAGCCGCAAGGCCCTGATTTCCCGTTATGCTGCCGAGCACCTTGCCGTCTGAATCTACAAAGTAGGTAAGCGGAAAGATATTAGTGTTTCCAAATCCTTTCTCATCTGTTCCGTCGCAGGTATGTTGATGTACGTAGCCCCGTGCTGTTCCAGCTTCGCTCTGCACTTTTCAACCGCGTCATCCATATCGGTATCCATGATCAGACCGATCACGCAGCCGCCGGCAGGGTTCACTCTGTCGTTGAGGTCAGACAGCTCTCCCAGCTCGTCTTCACATCCCTGGCAGGTGCTGCTCCACAGATTGACCATCGTGACATCATGGCTTCCAAAGATTTCCTCGCTGCTTACTACATTTCCGTTCAGATCCTTCCCTTCAAAAGAAATGACCTGTCCTTCATCCACAGACCCTCCGCAGGCCGCCAGAACCAAGGCAAGCGTAAAGACTGCTGCTACGATTGTTGCCATGCGTTTTACATACCCGTTCATTCTGTACCTCCTTACTGTTGTCAATTTCCTTTGTCTGATAGGCATCCGTCTTACAGGATTGGCTTCTCGCGCATTCCTGATAACCTTCTAATGTCTGTCACCTTCTCC